>NZ_JAWPOP010000028.1:0-54617 GCF_033344345.1 Vibrio sp. 1978 | reverse complement strand
GAGCGTACCACTTTCAGTAGTTGACTTCCTCTTCTACACCTATCCATGAATGTCGCACTTATTATCTGAAATCGGGTTCTTTTGACAACCAATCCCGTGCTGCCTTTATTTTAAGTTAACCTAGAAATATTACATTTCAAATAAAAAACTCACCCAATTGCATAAGATTGATTTAGATCTCATTACCCGTGAAATGTTATAAAATGGTTAATTTTACATAAGTCATTGTTTTAAATCACACTTCCACAAAAGCCACTCCAACAGAAATAGAAACATAATTATTAAATATCATGAACTTACATACAGAATGGTAGACGTTACATTGTGTCATGATTTAAGATCTGAATTTTAAGCCTATATGATTACAACAAACTTGAGATTAGAATAATAATTCAATTATCAGTAAAAATAATTATCAAACATATCATTTAATTACTGCATTTAATGACAATTTAGTTATCAACTCGATTATTTTAATACAGTGAGAATTAATAACGATAAAATATAAGAAATTAAATATATTCAATCTAAAAATGATATAAGAGCTTGTCTCATACTGGTGCATTACGCACTATTATGACGCATAGATTAAAATATAATTTCATTTTAAATTTATATATTCGAAGAACATCAACTAGCTACTAGTGAAAGTAATCGCTCGCTTTGTAGTAGCATCCTTTTCCACTTTGCACTATCTTTGTGGCTTCTCTTTAATCACTAAATCATCAACAGATATGAATCTTGCATTGCTCAGTATGTTCATCCCTACTTTCTTTTTTGTCTCAATCACGCCTGGTATGTGCATGACTCTCGCCCTAACGTTAGGTATGAGTATCGGTTATCGTCGCACGTTATGGATGATGATAGGAGAACTTCTCGGTGTCGCGCTGGTGTCAGTCTCTGCGGTGTTAGGTATCGCTGCGATTATGCTCAATTATCCTTGGATGTTTATCGCGTTAAAGTTCATTGGTGGCGGTTATTTACTCTATCTTGGAATTGAAATGTGGCGGTCGCGAGGGAAACTTGCGATTAATGTCGACAACTTAGAAACACCAAAGAGTGACAATATCGCACTTATCATGCAAGGCTTCGTTACCGCAATCGCAAACCCAAAAGGCTGGGCATTTATGATTTCTCTTTTACCGCCTTTTATAGACCAAAACGCAGCACTTGCACCGCAACTGATCATACTTGTCTCCATTATTTTACTGTTTGAGTTCATTTGCATGTCTCTGTACGCTACTGGTGGTAAAGGGTTGAAACACGTATTAGGTCAGTCTAAGAATGTACGCCTAATGAACCGTATCGCAGGCACTTTAATGATGGGAGTTGGTGTCTGGTTGCTACTAAGCTAAGGCAAACTGGAAACAATGAAAAATATTCTGAATAAAATCGCTAAAGTCATGGGTGAAGTATTGGACTTTCAAGCCCGAGTTTGGGTTGTGAACGTCTATAGCGGTGAGCATAAAGGCGAGTCTTATGTCGTTAATGAAGATGCTTTCTCTGTACCTCTTCAGTGGATGAAGAAGAAAGGCTACCAAGAGTCGATGTTGAATAAAGTCGAAGCAATGAAGCGCTCACAAGTCTTAGAGTTCGATTTGGGACTTGAGAAACATCGTCTGATGCGCGTGAAATAAGCACAAGAAAGCGCCACTCAAGATGAGTGGCGCAAGCACTTTTACCTTAAAAATAATGCTACGGCGCTGCGTCAATCTCAACTGGAAGATAATGTTTCGGCTCCAGTTTCAACCACTCCGGCAGCACAGTACCAATCGAAATCGAAGACCATGTACCCGACAGAACGCCAATAAACATGGCGGTTGAGAAACCAGCCAAAGGCGCTCCTCCCATAATCCATAATGCACCAACAGTGATCAATGTCGTACCAGATGTCACCATAGTGCGTGAAAACGTCGCGATAACAGCTTGGTCATTGATGTCTTCTGTTTTCCAACTCTGTTTCGCAATCAACAGCTCACGGATTCGGTCTGCAATGATGATCGAGTCATTCAATGAGTAACCTAAAATTGCTAACACCGCTGCAAAAACGGTTAAGTTGAACTCCATTTGAGTAATTGCAAAGAAACCAAGCACTAAGATCACATCATGGGCCAAAGCAAATAGTGAACCACTCGCTAAACGCCATTCAAAACGGAAACACAAGTAACCGAGAATACTCAACACACAAATCAACAATGCTAAGCCACCTTGTTCAAACAAGTCTTGGCCAACTTGAGCGCCAACTATACTGTTGCTGACAACATCAACTTGGTGAGAGATTGGCTTCAACACCTCTTCTACACTTGGCAACGTTTGTCCATCTTCCGGCGCAGAGTAACGAATCACCCAACGGCCATCTTCACCAGAGCGTGTCACTGACGCAGATTCACCAAGCTTTGGTTGCAGAACGTCAAGCAGATCATGGTTAGTTAGCTGCTTATCTACCTTTACTTCTGTCACCATACCGCCAGTGAAGTCCAAACCTAGGTTCAACCCTTTAAAGCCTAGAGCGACGATCGCGATCACCGTTAAAATGATGGAAACTAGCGTAGTAAAGTAGCGAATTTTACGAATATTTTGTTTTAGCATTTCGACCATGATTAAACCCTCACATCACGACGGGCATCGCGGCCCCAAATTAAATTGATCATTGCTCGAGAGGCAAATACGCCTGTAAACATACTGGTTAACAAACCTAATCCGAGTGTTAAGGCAAAGCCTTGGATTGGGCCATTACCGATGGCGTACAAAATCACGGCGGTGATCATGGTAGTAATGTTGGCATCAAGGATGGTCGAGAATGCGCTGTCAAAGCCAA
Organism: Vibrio sp. 1978; assembly: GCF_033344345.1. Taxonomy (NCBI): domain Bacteria; kingdom Pseudomonadati; phylum Pseudomonadota; class Gammaproteobacteria; order Vibrionales; family Vibrionaceae; genus Vibrio; species Vibrio sp. 1978. The sequence continues at coordinate 51,799 of NZ_JAWPOP010000028.1, read as the reverse complement.
GGTCAATCGCTTGAGCGAAGCTGCGACCTTCACACATTTTGTCCTTAATACGTTCGAAAATAATAACGTTGGTGTCCACTGCCATACCGACGGTTAACACTAAACCGGCAATACCCGGAAGCGTTAGAACCGCTCCTGGTAACAAGGCGATTAAGCCAAGCAAACAAAGCATGTTGGCACAAAGCGCCACGTTTGCTACCCAACCTAAGCGGCGGTACCAAAGTGCCATAAAGGTCAGTGTTAAACCCATACCTAAAGCCAGTGCTGCAAAACCGTTTTCAATGTTTTCTGCACCCAGAGAAGCACCGATTGTTCGCTCTTCCACAATAGTAACCGGCGCAGTTAGTGAACCCGCTCGAAGTAATAGCGCTAACTGCTGTGCATCGTCCATGCTACCTGCACCAGTAATACGGAACTGGCTACCAAGTTGAGATTGAATAGTTGCGACGCTGATAACGCGCTCACTACGCTCAGTTACACCGCGATCGTTTGTTTTGTACTCTCGGTAAACGGTCGCCATTGGCTTGCCGATGTGAGTTGCTGAGAAGTCACTCATTTTCTTACCACCAGCGTGGTCAAGAGAAATATTTACCTCTGACATGCCCATTTTGTCGACACCAGCACGAGCGTTCACGATGTGCTCGCCCGTTAGAACTGGTCGTTTTGCCAAAATCACAGTACGACCGTCATTATCTTGAAGAACAAGATCTTGGCTGCTGTGTGCTTGGCTCGCATCTTTCACTTCATAAAACGCCAAGCTTGCTGTTGCACCAATAACGTTTTTCGCTTGAGCAGGATCTTGTACACCAGGGAGCTCAATTCGAATGCTCTCTTTACCTTGGCGTTGCACTAGTGCCTCTGTGATACCAAGTTCTTCAATACGACCACGCATGATCTTCAGGTTTTGTTGAAGAGTCGACGATTGAAATTCTTGGATATTTTGTTCACTCGGTTCAAGCACAAAGCCACGAGATGAACTTTTTGAAATCCAGCCCGGGTAGTTTTGACGCAAAAACTTGTTCACTTCCGACAATGCTTGCTCGCTGTCACTGTTTACCGTAATTCGGTTGCCACTTTCTGCTCGAACTTGCACACCACGAACACGTTGATCACGTAGGTTCGCTTTGATTTCATCAATCAATGCATCACGTTGTTCTTCAAACGCTTTATTCACATCAACATTCAACAGAAACTGAACGCCACCACGAAGGTCAAGACCGAGCTTAATTGGGCTAAAGCCCATCTCATTCAACCATTCTGGCGCAACCGATACGTATGAGAAAGTGATGCTGTCGTCTTTATTTAGCTCTTTGTTTAACAACGCACGAGCTTTACTTTGCGCATCTTCACCATCGAATACAATGGTTGTTTTGCCGTCTTTTTCGATGATTTTGTCGGCTGAAATATGGTTGGTTTTTAGCAGTTGATTCAGATGAACAACCGACATTTCACTGTTGTTTTGATCCGCAAACGTCAACTGGATAGAAGGCTGTTCGCCAAACCAAGTTGGTATAGCACTTAGGGTTAAAATAATGACTGTCGTGATTAATACGACATATTTCCAAGCTGAGTAGTGATTCATCAGCTTTCTGTTCTTTTGCTGCTTTGGCGTTTTTTTCATGTAAACATCATCCCTTCACAATGAAGTGAAGCTTTTAATAACAAGGCTTAACACACGACAGATGCTCCCAGAATAAATTCAGGGTATGAAATGCTCAGAACGCTCACGTCCTGTCGAATACAATCGTCGTGTTAAGAGTGCACAATGGTGCAAATAGATGGTGTTTAGGCAGAAAACTGACTATTGAGTGCGACGTACATGGCATTGGTCTCTTTCCAACCAGAAATGCGATGATCGCTTGTGAAATGATAAAATGTGGACTGGTTGTGACGCCAGTTAATGTCCATCAAGCTGTATGCGTAACCCGCATCAGCATAAAACGGAGTAGTGAGATCGCCGACAAAATCTACGTGCTCGTCATCAAGCCCTTCCCGTAAGTAAGACGTCCAGCGCTGAGAGTTAAACAAAGCAACGGAATCGAGACTTGCATGGCCTTCAGATACTGGAGATTGAGAGCTTTCTTCTGAAACTTCAGAAAAATCGACGGAAGAGTTTGGCGATACACTTACGGCTACAAAAGGTTGTAGCTTAGAAAAGTGCGGTACGTGAGCCTTGTGGTCGATTTGCGCAGCAGATACATGCACTGGTAGCAATACCATTGCAAATAGCAGCAAAATCAACTTTCTAAGGTAAATCCAAGGCATAGGAACTCACTAAAAACACAAAGAGCCAAGTTAGGTCACTTGACTCGTTGATAGTATTCCTATTGATTATGGTTCACAACTAAAAAGTTATAAATCTCTGATTTCAGGTTTGCATCGTTATTGCATTTATCAAAACGTCTTTAGAAAACTAGTGTAATTGGTGGTGAGTTATCGATAAAAAATATCGCCCTTATCAACATCTAAGTAGATCTTGTTCTCTTGCTCCAAACCGCCACAATAGATGAAGTAAACGTTGCGCTTTTTGAACGTCACAGAACGAACCCAGCCTCCGAGCTCCTCAAAATCACTCGGATCACAGGTTTCATCGTCTAACAATTGCTGTGTTTTCTTACGGAAAATATCCAAGTGAACTTTTAAATCATCCGACTTCTGTAGGTATTCATCCAATATCTCTAAGCGCTCTTGCTCTTTAATAACTGGCTCTGCATCAGATAACCCTTCAGCATTCAACCATTCGGCTTTTTCTTCTCCACCCTCTTCATAGACAAGATAGCCGGAGATTCGGTACCACCCATCTACTTTTTCTAACACCGATACTTTTTCTCCCTTATAGAGCGTATCGACAACTAAAGCATTAGGGTTAGGCTTATTGTAAACATTGACACGACGCTCAATAACGTAGTACTCGGTAACTTCCGGGGGAACGGCTTCTAAATCCAGAATCGGTTTGGATGTTTCTTTTTGCAGTGACGATTGCTCGACTTGTGTAGTCTTTGGTGCTTCAGGTTCATCTTTCTGCATAAAGAAGAAATAGTATCCAGCCCCCGCTCCGCCGAGCAACAGCATGACAATCAATGCGACGAGAATTTTCTTCATGCCCTTTTCCTTTTCATTCTTTATTCTTATCCCACCAGCAGCACGCATGTCGTAGAAATTTGGGTATATACTCAAAAGAGCAGGTCAACTAACGCGAGCAATAATGATCAACAGACTCAATTGGATACTACTATTTCTTCTGTTCCCGATAACGGGGCACGCCAATATTCAATGTAACCCATCGTCGTGGAATGACAATCTTACCCAATTCAATCGTTTAGAGTCCAATTACAATCAGCATGTTGAGGTATTCAATACACTTTTGACCGAACATAAACAGCGTCAGTTATTGTCCGAAACCTTTTCACTGCATGAGCTCGTGCTACTTTGGCGTGCCAAGTCGAACCAAAATGTGTTCAAAGCGCAATTAAAAGCATCGATTCAATACAAAGAAGAGCTCACAACTAAAGCGAATCAGCTGCTTAAATTGAGCACACAATCCCAATGGTCAGCAAATGGGTGGGAGATACTGGCCCAGAAGTGCCGAGAGTCAAACAAAACAGCCAATCAAATAACTGCGGAATGGTATAACACCAACGCTTTGGAACTTGCTGAAGATTACAAGCGCCTCTCTTCACAATATCAAACTCTGTCACAAGTCTATGATAAAGAAGCCCGAGCGCTTCAATACGCTCAAGATGTTTCGAAGTAAAAACAGAGCCAGTTTTGAATAGACGATGTTGGTTTTTCACTCCAATATTGGACGTTATTCGTGCTTTTTATCTTTCCTTAGTCGTGAATGATATCAAATGTAAATAATGGGATTGTTCCCTTTGACAAACTTGACTAAACCATGACCAAGACAATCAATTTATAGAGACATGCGTCACATTAATGCTTTACTTATGGACATTTTTTGGTTAGTTTAGCCATTAATAAAATTTAATAAAAAGTCACATTTGGCTGGAGATGATGCTACAAACATGGTTATCAATCGATTAAGTAACAGGGAATGTCCTAATGCTACCAAAGCCAAGTTTTTGTCAGTAGTTAGGCACGTAAAAGAGTTCGGTTCAATCAGTGATTTGGATCTGTGTAAAATCTTCGGAGAAACAATATGGAGTGATGGGAGGGAATACCATTCAGCCGCGTTCTCATTCAAGGTTGATAGATACACAGGTAACTGTGAAATCTCACAATACAAAAACCAATAAGGCTTAAGAATTTATTAAGCGGAGTCAGGAAACGGACTCCGCTTTTTTGATCATGGCAATCGTAAAGTCGTGCTCGGAGTATCCCTCAATCAATCGTGTATTCGGACACAGCAATCGACAATAGCGAAAGACACCTTCTTTATTGTGCGACGCTAACATTTTCATGCTGGGTAGTTTGGATTCATCCAACAAGTTAAACACACAACCTTTCTCTGTCGCTCGGTACATTTTATCAATCATTTCAATGGTATGATTTGGGTTGGTGGATTGATAGTTCAATGATCCGGAAGCAAAAACAAAATCGCAACGAGGCAATACCAACGTTGAAAAGTCGCCACATATAAACTTACTTTGCGTGCGAAAATCTCGTTTTCTGGCTTCAGAGATAAACTGTTTTTGCTGATCAATGCCAATATAGCTTTGAGGAAGCCCCCCCGTAAGTTCGATAAACGCTAACAAGTCTCCGTAGCCGCACCCAATATCTAAAATACTTGAACCGTCTAACGTTAACCCTCGGCACAACGCCTCAAAACGGCTGATCTGACTATACTTATCTGCCCATCCCAGAGTTCGGGCTCTGTCTTTACCAAACTGTCTATATCGCTTTCGATGATAGTGAGCAATCTTAAGTCTATCGAAAAATTTCATCTTTCTTATGCATAAATCGGCAAACTGCCATTTCCTTTCACTTGTCTAATCGCCAGGTGGGTATGAATATCTTTCACATTTTCTAATCGCTGTAACTTTCTAGTAAATGTTTCATAGCCAACGAGGTCTTTGCTGACCACCTCTAACAGGTAATCATAGGCCCCTGATACGACATGGCATGAGATCACTTCATCCATCTCAACAACGGCATGTTCAAACTCATCAATCGAAGAAGCTTGGTGGTTATTTAAACTCACTTCAACAAATACAGTCATCGCGATGCCTACAGTGTCTCTGGACACAATAGCTCGATAACCACTAATTACACCTTCCTGCTCCAAACGCTTAATGCGCCTTGCACAAGGTGATGCCGATAGCCCTACTTGGTCAGCAAGTTCTGCAGTTGTCAGAGTGGCATCCTTCTGCATTAGGTTGATAAGTTGCCTGTCAATTTTATCCATTTATTCTTCCGTGCCTTTAATCACTAATAATTAACATTTATACGCAATTTATCACCAACATCAAGCCTAATTACGTCAAACTTTGCCTCCCTTTGGCAAGAGTTTTATTCAACAATTAACACATCATTTACAAATGGACATGTCGATAATGATCTTGGGATACGCAGCTATATTAACGACCTTACTGCTTTGGTCTGGTTTCTTTATTTCTTTAAAAGGGGGCGCAATTTCTGCCTTGCAGCCAGCCGATATCGCGTTAGTTCGCTTTCTCATCCCAAGTATAATTTTATTACCATTTGTGATTAAGCATAAACAGTCGCTGCGCGTAGTGCCTAAACGCTACCTGGTTGGTGTTGTGGTTGGAAGCGGCCTTCCCTATCTTCTGGTCGTCGGAACGGCTATGCATTTCGCTCCCGTGGCGCACGGCAGTGCATTAGTACCTGGCACTTTGCCATTGTTTGTTTCTGCTATCGCGGTACTTTGTTATCAACAGTCGCTGAGTGCTCACCGCTTAATCGGGCTTTCTACGGTGCTGTTAGGGATTTTCGTATTCCTTCTTTCTAATAGCGGCGCAGAGTACAACTGGTCTCAATTACAAGGGCATATCCTGTTTCTAACTGGCAGCATCATGTGGGCTGCTTTCACCATCAGCGCTCGTGTCGCCAATCTTAATGCACACGTCTGTGCAGGATTCGTTGCAATCGCGTCTTTGGCTCTGCTCATTATCGCCGTTGGTTTCGGGTGGGTAGACAGTTATTTGGTGGTAACACCGTTCAGCCAGTGGCCATGGGAGGAGTTATTTGGCCACGCGATGCTACAAGGTGTTGGCGCAGGTTTAATCGCTTCTTTCACTTTCATTTATGCAATTAGGATCATCGGTGCCGAAGCCAGCGCTGCTTTTGGTTCATTAACTCCAGTCGTCGCGACACTTCTTGCCGTTCCAATTTTTGGTGAACAACCAGATTCTCTCACTTGGTTAGCGCTGATGTTGGTCACATGCGGCAGTATTGTGGCAAGCCAAATCTTTATGAAAGGTGGAATGAGCCAAACTTATCGCCCACCACTTCACAGATAGCGATGATTTTACAAAAACTTATGCCTTACTATCTTGAATAACAAAATGGCGTTTTGATAGCCTCAGCTCAACTAATAATTAAAACGCCAATGTGATGCCAGCCACTCATACTAAAGATGAACTGCATAGGTTTCTCAAACCGGGAATGAAACTTTCTACTAATTTCGAATTTGGGCCTAAGGATCAATATACGTATTCCACCACCTATCTGGGGATGAAAGAAAATGCTTATTTGATTCTTGATATACCAATGCGTTTGCTTGAAGAGCAAGTGATGAGAAAACTCCCCAACGCCGATGTCATCGTGCGTGGTGTATCAGATACGGAGTTAGGCCATGTCATTGCGTTTAAGTCCAGCGTACTGACGACGACCGTTCGACCATCCCCCCTTTTGTTTATCCGCATTCCAGGAACATTTGCAACCAAACCAGTTCGGGAACATGAGCGTTACAAGTTGCAAATGGACTGTAACGTTATTCATGCAGGGAATGTCTACGACGGTAGCCTTATCGATTTCTCTCTAGCAGGTGTTGGTATATCAACCTTGATTGAGCCCGAATTCAACGTGGGTGAGAGTGTTACCATCGAATGCCCGTTAAGCCACTATATCGGAGAAGAAAATCGATGTGTCATTGCCAACATTAAGAAATTGGTGAAGGGATGGGTAGTTGGAATTAAGTTTGCCAGTCCCATTGCGATGACTCACGAACTAAAAACAGAGTTACTGGAGCAATCCTTTCTAACCAGTAACGTCTGAAATTACTGCTCGCTAAAGCGCGTCGCCTCAAAGCTGTTGAGTATTCTGTGAACCGTATAGGTCACAAGCAGCGTCGCAACAATAGCAAACAAAATACTGCTCACGCGATACAGCGCACTGAACATTAAGTCACCATCCGGAGTAAGATATTGGCCGAACAAAATGCCTAATGTGGTTAAGCCGCCAAATCCGGCTCCCGAACCGCTAGACTCTTTCACGTGCATATAGCTGAACATCATCGCACCAATCCAAAGCAATGGGACGATAAACAATAAGGTATCCGACCAATCGTATAATACAAGTTGTCCGACAATACCAAAGGTCACCCCCATCAAGGTCCCCATTGCTCTTTTTCGCGCATACCCTAAAGCACCGTTCCAATGCATAGGAAACAATAAAAGTAAGGTTGTCGCCTGAGCAGACATAGAGTCACTGAGGTCAAATAGCTGGAATACAAGGAAAGACATTGTAGCGATACTCGCCCCCATAATGGCTTCATGACGCATTCGATGACTCTGTTTAGGCTGCGACGGTTTCGCTGGTGGCTGACGAGGTTCCGCATCGGGAATCAAAAATGTCACCACATAAGCAACGATCACTGAAATAACATTCGCTTGCAGGTTGCTAAATATTAGGTCATTTAAGTCAGTGGTTGGATAACTCGCAAAGTGCAGCATGATGCTTAAGCTCAGTACGCTGTTCGCTCCAAATAAGAATAAGCTCCCTTTTGACATACAGGCGAATTTATACAGGAACAACCCGAATGCAATGATTGTCATCATGCCTGGGTGCCCACCAAATAACCCACCAAGCACACCAACTTCTAATCCACACACAACCGCTGAAAAAATCAGTTGTCGTGCGGCATGTAGACTCATGACTGGCACCATTCCAAGTAACAGCATCGGGGTTACAGTAAAGAATACGCCATAGTTCCAACCAAATACTTTACATAAAGTGAAACCAATGGTCGCACCAGTTGCAATGCGCAAACACTGACGGAAGTCGTTTTCCGACATGGGGTGGTCCCATAACTTCATATCGCCTCCTCGTTAATAAATATAATGAAGAAGACTCAAGAATTGGATCTGGCACCTCGCTAACCAACCAGATAACGAGTTTTCTGGCAACAACTGCACGGTTGCTCGTGCCCCTGCTGGAAATGCGCGCTGCTGAGGTTCATCGATAGCTAAATGTAAACGTAAGCGCTGCGCATCTCTCACCCAACGGTTTGAGTCAGTTGGTGTTGCTAAGCGACCATCCGCATCGAATTGACCCGAGCTGACCCCGGCATCCACACTCGTAATACGAGCTTCAAATACATCACCAGGTAAGCTATCAAAAGCCACTAACGCACGGCTGTTCTGATTAAAGTGTCGTAAACTCTTTTCACGAAAGTCGGCAATGATATCCACGTCATCGGAGACTAAAGCGACAAGAGGTGTACCAGCTGCCGCATAGGCCCCCGTCTCCAGCTGCAAGTTAGCGACAACGCCATCATGTTCCGCCGAGACTTGAGTGTAAGACAGATTAAGTTCCGCTTGTTTTAGCTGGTTTTGCGCCACGCGGATATTCACATTCGTCGCGCCTAAATCACCGCGGTTTACTTCCAACTCTTTTAAACGAGCACGTGCGGCCAGTAAGTTCGCTTTAGCTGCCGTTGCACTGCTCTGTGCGTCATCGCGCTGCTGTTGCGAAGTACCATTACGGTGAAACAGAGTATTAAGACGTTTTGCTTCGCGAACTTTTTGTTCCGCCACGATTTTGCTCGCTTCAACGTCTGCTTTTGCCGCAGCAATAGAAGCATCAAGTTGTTCGTTGTTTTGAATCACACGCTCAAGGTTAAGTTGAGCCTTTTCTACGGCGAGCTGATAAGGCTGGGGATCAATCTGAAATAGTAGATCGCCTTGGCTTATTTCTTGGTTGTTGGCAACATAAAGATGCGTAATCTGCCCACTCACACGGGGGGCCACTTTAGTTACCACACGCGTTGCCATTGCCTGAGGCGTCAACGGCATGGCGAGATCTGCAACTAGAAAATAGGCAAAGACAAGGACAAACGCGACGCAAGAATATTTGATCCAACGTGCGAATTTTTGATCTGGAGTCATAGGCGTTTACTTCTCTTTTAATTCGGTTTTCTGACTTATTCGCTAAGTGAATCAAGCGCATTGTGAGCAATCTGATCAAGAATCAATGAAAGCTGCTGAAGTTCCTGGTCGTTGATGTCCGTTAGGAGCTTGCTTCGAACTTGAAGAATTCGAGCCTCCATTTGCTTTAGTAGGGTTTTCCCCTCTTCTGTGAGGCTAACAATACGTGCTCGCTTATCGTGTTCACAGCAATGGCGAGTGATCAGAGATTGCTCTTCTAATAATTTTAATGTTCGCATCAACGACGCTAACTCGATCTCAAGCGCTTCAGCCAAATGCTTCTGACTGATGTTGTCACCCATTCGATAAAGCTTCCATAACGCAGTCCAACGCGGATACGTTAGGTTTAAAGGCTCTAACTCGCGATCTGCAACCATTTTCCATAAACGAGCAACACGAGATAATTTTTCAGCCAGAGAAAGGTCTCGCAAACTGTTGATGTCTTGAATCATAAGATCTACTCAATTACTTAGCGTGCTAAGCAATATAAAATAGTTAGCACGCTAAGTAAATATCTTTTTGTGATTGAAATCACGTTGGGTGTGTCAGTGAAGGGGCAGAAATCTAAGTAATACAACACTATGTTTGAATTTGAAATGCTGCGATGTACACAACAAACGTCGAGACCAATAAAGTCTGAAAAGTCTGAAAAGTCTGATTTGTATAAGAGTAAAAGGGTCAGATACAAAAAAGCACAACCCACAGTCATGGTGTTGTGCTTTTCAGATAATGAATAATTGGGTTATCCCGTAGTGAGCCAATTATTCATGTTCGCTCGACTAAGAACCGCTGCTTAAAATCCACAAATGCTTCATGGAGCGCATTTTCTTTAATCGGCTTGAGAAGCACGTAATTCGCACCCGATTCCATAAAGGCGTCACTGGTTTCTTTCGCGGTGTCAGCAGTACACGCATAAATTGGCGTGCCTAGTTTTAGCTTTTGTCGGATCTCTTTGGTCGTTTCAATTCCACCAAGATGCGGAAGTTGGTTGTCCATCAGTATCAAATCGTAAGTATGATCTTTTAAGAATTCCATTGCTTCTAACCCATCTTTCGCCCAATCAACCTGCATTTTGTACTTGTTACAAAACGCTTTTAGAATGAATGCGTTAGTATGGTTATCCTCTACCAACAACACTTTGAGACTCTCTGCAAATAGTTCACCTGGCTTAACTCGCAAACTCGAATCAAGAGGGGTGAGTACTCGCTCACGATCTTTCACTGGCATTGTAATGACAAAAGTCGTTCCTAAGCCTTTCTGACTGCGGACTTGAACATCACCTTCCAGCATGTCGACAAGGCTCTTCACAATGGTCAGCCCTAAGCCACTGCCGCCGTATTCTCGAGTCGTTGTTGCTTCTTCTTGAACAAAAGGTTCGAACATTTGGTCGAGTTTGTCAGACTCGATGCCGATACCTGTATCCGTAATTTCCACGACCAGCACGCTATTGTCAGCGCCATAGAACTGCTCCAGTTCCGCATGCAAGCGCACGCTACCCGAGGGCGTAAACTTCACAGAATTACTGACTAGGTTGAATAAAATTTGGTTCAGACGAACTTGGTCAGTAAAGATTTCAACATTGGGATCTATTTTGTTTTCAATGACAAGGTTGACGCCTTTACTTTCACAAATAGGACGATAAATGTTTTCTAACGTTCGAATTGTATCAGTGAAAGAAAACGGGTGCTTTTGGATATTAAACTTACCCTGCTCAATTTTCGAAAAGTCCAAAATATCATTCAAAACAGCAAGTAAGTGCTCACCACTATGCCGAAGTACGTCAATTTGGTTATTCTGCTCTTCTGTTTCCACAGAGTCTTTTAGCAATTGAGCAACCCCTAAAATTCCATTGATTGGCGTTCGGATCTCATGGCTCATTTTAGCCAGAAAGTCGGCACGGGCTTGAGCAGATTTTTCCGCTTCTTTGCGCGCCAAGTTACTCTGTTTTTCCGCCTCAATAAGTGTGGTTATATCCTGACCTTGAACAATAATACCGCTAATATCTCCATCAACTCGAATCGGCGATAAGTTCCAGCGATATACTTTGTCTCCAATTGGCACATTAACGCCTGTCAACGTAGCTCCCTGAGCCGCCATGCGAAGGTGTGGCATCAACTTTTCTTTGAAACCTTTGAACACTGGGTGCATGGTTTCAACATCGTTTTCCATGACTAACTCTTTGCGTGCTGCCGGATTGATTTGGACAAGCACACCCGATTCAGACCACACCATAATAGGAGATAACGCAAAGTTAAACAGGTCGCGGAAAGAGCGCTTTTGTGCTTCAAGCTCTTCAAAAGTGTTTTCTAGTGTCGAACCAATATGATCGAATTCCTCAATATCTGACCCCTCAAAACGCTCAAATCCTTTTTCTTCACGAGCCGAGCGGGTATATGCCATCAGGGATCCTAACTCTTCAACTACACGATTCTCGATCCATTCTTTAGTCATCAGCGCAATCATGACCATACCGATAACTGAGGCTAGCATTGCTAGCAGGTGTTGGATTTGCAATGTCACCACGCTCTGATTGTCTTGCACAGTAAGCAAGCACAAGTCAGTCTCGGCGGCATTTACCTCAATAGGGGTTTTGATGATCAATAATTGGTCAAGCTTGTGCTGGGACTCTCGTCGTTTGAGTACGTCAAATATTTGATAAGCCTCATCTCCTACTAATGAGCTTGCCAATGGTGTGTTGTTAGCGACCAACACAACATTGTCGACGTTGCCTTCATTTTTTAACCTTTCCATCAACCCAAAGTTATTATCTAAAACAACAACATTGTAAGAGTACCCCATCACTTCACCGGTTTTAGGTTGTAAAACGGGTACGCGACGAAGTAACAGATGGCGAGTTCCCATCGGGGTCTGTGAGGGTAGATAATACCAGTTGTTGCTAAAGGTCACCTGACTGGCAAGTCGGCTAAGTATCAGATTGTTGATGCCATAGAAATGCGCGTTACCATCGTCCCAAATAATACCTTGATGATCGGTTAGGAAACGAAACTCTGGTGTATGGGAAGGATCACTCTGGTCAATACTCATGAAAAAGTAATTGAGTGCCTCTTCATCACGTTCTGTATAAAAATCCAATACAACATCACCTTTCGAATTGCTGTTGTGATGAATCTGAATCGCTGCAAAATGGCTATCAAAAATGTTCAGGATCAGGGCAGAGGTCTGCTGCTTGGTTCGGTCGACTTCCTGCCAAATAATCTGCTTCGAGAAGTAATAACTCTGAACAAAGATGCCTAGAATGATCGGAGCAAGTACGAGAATAATTATTTTGGTAATAAGCGTCGACAGTGAGCGACGCTTTCTTGTTTTTGATGTAGTTGTCATCAATTATCTGAGTATCTAAATGCACGTTTTCTTAATGCTTCAATTCTTTCTGGAGAGTCCGATTTGGTAACGACTTCAAAATCACCAGAGTAAACGGTGGGAACTGGCTTTCCTTCTAAATCCCACTTAATGGCCTCAGCCATTGCAATACCTGTATCATCGTTCATACGCATAACGGTAACGTCTAACTCCCCTTTAGAAAGCGCCTCTAACTCTGCTGAACCGCCGCCCCAACCATTGATCATGACATCATCACGACCTAACTCTTTAAGAGCGTCAACAGCACCTAATGCTACATCGGTAGAACACGCGTAAATGAAGTCAACGTCCGGATACTTCTCCAAACTGGCTTTTGCAGCTTCATACCCAGATTGCTTTGTTGCTTTGGTGTAGTAAGCAGATTGTAGTTCAAATTGATTATCGCGGTTCACTTGGTTGATAAAAGTGTTGCCTCTGATGTCACTAATGTAGCCCTCTGAGAAGTAGAGAACACTATAGTGGCTATGTTTAGGGAAACGCTTGCCAAACTCAACGGCCAATTCACGACTTCCTTCTGCGTGGTCGAAACCAACATAAAGAAACGGCTGATGATGTTCCCAATCCCTAACAGGTGTGGTGATATTTTGTAAAATTAACTTGGTTTTCTTTGAATCTAAGACATGCTCAACAAACTTACGATGTCTTGTGGTATCTAGAGTAAAGATCAAGTAATCGGAGTTGCTTTTCAGCGCCTCCATTAAAGACAAACTTTGCTGCTTTATATCTGCATTAGGACGAGTAAACACTTGATTTAGTTGATAGTCGATATCAAGCTTATCTAGGCGTTTTTCAAACGCATCGATGTTTCGAATCCAATAATCAGAGATCTGCTGCCCTGGATAAACAACAGAAATTTTCAGTGGACGCTTTTTGTCTTTTGCTACGGGTACAGGGGTTTCTCTTACCACTTCAGCCAACGCACTAGTTAACTGCTTCTGTTGTGGAAACTGGTCTAAAAACTCTTGATATGCCCAATACCCATTAAGAACTTGGGTGGCCTGCACATTCGGCGCAAAAGCGGCCATTGAAATCAGGGAGAATACTAACGCTTTTTTCATCTACTGCTCTTTTAGCTTTTTTATGAGCCTAATTCAGCTCTATTCATTACCTAGCCGAGTCATCCTATACTCTTGTAATCTACCTTCCTCTTAGTGCCTGTTTCAATAGTAAATTAGTTCTTGGTCTGAGTGGATGCAAATGAAAGTACATTGAGTCGCTTCCTTTGTCTCGATAACGTAGAGACATTTCGCGCTTTTCATATTCAGGCCCTTTAAACAGAACACCAGCCCATTATGCGTCAGTTTATTCCTACATGGTACTCCAAAAACAAAAAGAAACCGCCAATGTGACATAGGCGGTTTCCGTGTATCTTTGCGTAGCAAGGGCTTATCAGAGTGCCACTATCTCTAACATCATTTGTTGATGTTCGTCGACGACAATATTTGCTTTTGACATAACGAGCAGCTCTTTTTTCGCTTTAGTTAGTTGCTTAATATAGTACTCTGCTCGCATGGCAAGCGTCTTTGACTCAAAATCCGATGACCATTCCAATATCAAAGGGCCTTTTCCCTTCAAAGCTTTAGCTCCTTTTCCGGTTTGGTGCTGATTGAATCTTCGTTCAACATCATTGGTAACACCACAATACAACGCGTTGCGGTTATTTCGTATCAGGTAGACACTCCAACGCTGCGTTGTATTTTCCATCATGAAAGCAGTAACTCAACCTTAGCTTTTAATTCATCCAGCTCTTCTTTAAGCTGAGCGACTTCGAGCTCTAGCTGACTTACTCGATCGGAGCTCGAGCTTGCAGCAGACACAGGCGCTGCAAGTTCGGACGCATCAACATCACCACAGAACAAATGCATATAACGCGACTCCCGCTTACCAGCCTCACGTGGTAATTTGACCACTAATGGTCCTTTCTCTTCGCTTGCTAAATGCTCAAGGACCGTTTCCACTTCTTTTACATCATGAAATGTCGCGAGACGATTAGTACGAGTACGAATTTCCCCAGGTGTTTGAGCACCGCGCAAAAGCATACAGCATACAATGCCCTTCTCCTGCTCTGTCAGCTTTAAATCACCAAATTCCGTATTACAGAAACGGTGTTGATACTTGCTGACGCGGCTGTTGAACGCACTTTCGTCACTGACGAGCCTGCGCTCAATAAGAGCATCAACGGCATCGAGAACGTCTGACTCAGAGAGTGACATCACGGGATCACGGTTGCTTTTTTGATTACACGCGTTGGTTAATGCGTTTAGGCTGAGGGGGTAAAGATCTGGGGTAGTGACTTCTTTTTCGATCAAACAACCAATAACTCGTGCTTCAATTGCCGTTAGCTCAACTTTCATAATGCATTTCCTTATTATTTTTGCATTTGACTTTGTACCTAAATCGCTTCGAAATCATACGCCATAAATTCACACAGCAGTGCAAGAAGCGTTAGCGGTTCAGGTGTTGGTGTCAGGCTAAAGCATAGCGTAAGACCTGACACCCCTTACGAATAGGGTCAGGTATCAATGCTCCGAGAGAATCGGCACTCTCGTCAAATTGCCATCTTGGTCGACCATCATTATTTTTGAACGATTAAGCTCAACTTCGATGATTTCGAGTTGCTCGCGAGCGTTGATATACGCCGTTTTTAACTTTTCAGCCACAGAGCGAGTGACTTGCTCATTATCTTGACTATTTACTTGCTCCGCAGTGTTACCAGAGTCCATATCAAGTTCATCATTTTGCATTCAATGGTGTTGATAATATAGTGAAGGCCACGTTATGACAATGAATCGATGGATTCTACGATGTTGGCCAAAACTCGAAGAAAGCAGCACGATTATATGGACACAGCGCAATTGGTTGAGAAATGTTCAACTCTGCATTGCTATTGATCTAAAGACTGTTATGCCACTGGATGTTGTGCTTTAATCGAGGAAGATATTCATAAAATTAGGAAAGAGAACTATGAGTAGCGTATTTGAAATCGTTAACCAAGCTCGTCGTAAAAACAAACTAAAACGTGAGCTTCTTGATAACGAGAAGAAAGTTCGTGATAACCGTAAACGTGTTGATCTTCTAGAAAACCTTCTAGACTACATCAAACCAGAAATGACTCACGATGAAATCGTCGCAATCATCAAAAATATGAAAGCAGACTATGAAGATCGTGTTGATGACCACATCATTAAAAGCGCTGAGATCTCTAAAGCACGTCGTGACATCAGCCGTCGCATTCGTGAGCTGACTGAAGAAGACAAGCAAACTAGCGGCAAAAAATAAACGCGTAAGCTAGATTTTCGAACCCCGAGCAAGAATATCTTCCTCGGGGTTTATTTTTGTCTCTAAACTAACCGCCGTGTACAATCAATCTAACTCTTATTCCTAACGCATTCAGCTTTCTATGTCTTCAACTACGACAAGTACACAACCAACGCTTGCAAAACAATTATTTACAATGACCTGGCCAATGCTTTTTGGCGTTCTGTCTTTAATGAGCTTTCAGCTTGTGGATAGCGCGTTTATCGGTCAGCTCGGCGTTTTACCGTTAGCCGCTCAAGGTTTCACTCTGCCTTTGCAAATGGTCATTATCGGTATTCAAGTCGGTCTAGGGATCGCAACGACAGCGGTCATTTCTAAAGCTCTTGGGGCGAATGAAAGTCGGTATGCCAAACAACTTGGCGGATTGGTATTGATGATCGGCTCAATTGGTGTCGCTATTTTTGGCGGGCTAATTTGGCTTTTGCGCTACCCCATTTTAGCTCTATTAAGCGCTCCAGAATCTGTTATGCCGATAATCGACAGTTACTGGCCTTGGTGGTTATTAAGCTCATGGACTGGTGCGGTTTTGTATTTTTATTACAGTATCTGCCGAGCTAATGGCAATACAATGTTACCTGGCACAATGATGATGATAACCAGCGGCGTGAACCTTGTGCTCGATCCGCTATTTATTTTCACGTTTGACTTGGGTATTAACGGAGCGGCAATAGCAACCATCGTCGCTTTTGGGTTTGGTATTTTAGTCGTCGCTCCTCGCGTGAAAAAGAATCACTGGGCAACGACACAATGGCAAGATCTTAACGTAGCCAAAAGTGTTGCATCTATCGGTAACATTATGGGCCCCGCGATGATTAGCCAACTGCTGCCACCGTTGTCTTCCATGCTAGCAACAAAATTATTGGCAAGCTTTGGAACCGCAGCAGTCGCCGCTTGGGCACTTGGTTCACGCTATGAGTTCTTTGCTATCGTTTCGGTCTTGGCGCTGACAATGTCTATGCCTCCAATGGTTGGACGCTTACTTGGAGCAAAGAACTATGAAGATATCCAAAGGCTCGTCAGTATTGCCGTAAAATTCATTCTAGGTTTCCAACTTTTGATTGCTGCCATTACATTTGCCGTCGCAAACCCACTCGCATTATTGATGACAAGTGATGTGCAAGTGGAGCAAGTCTTGGAAATGCATTTACTGATAGTGCCGATCAGTTTGGGTTCGTTAGGGGTTTGTATGCTAATGGTTTCTCTTTGTAATGCATTAGGCAAATCTTACACCGCGCTCACTATTTCAGCGCTGCGCTTGTTTGTCTTTTTCCTACCGTGCTTGTGGGTTGGCGCTCAAATGGATGGAATCCGAGGTTTACTCTTAGGCGCTTGTATCGGCAACCTGTTAGCTGGTGTTTCCGCATACCTAACCTATCGCCAAACCATACGCAAACTCGCAGGCGCTCAAGCCAACGCGTAACGATGAATAATCAGAACTAAGCCCCTGAAATGGGGCTTAATCGTTTTGACACCTTGTCTAAGTTGAAATGTTAGCTAGGCGAGTTTTAATTCACTAAAGAGCTCAAACAACTGGTTCGATTTATACGGCTTAGGTAAATAAGCATCCATGCCTGCCGCAAAACAGTTGTGGATGTCTTCTTCCAAAACACTCGCAGTGAGTGCGATAATCATCGTTTTTTCACGTCCTGCTTTCTTTTCCCAACGACGAATTTCTTTCGTCGCGGTCAGTCCATCCATCACGGGCATCATGCAGTCCATTAAAATTGCATCGAATTCTTCTCCCTTTGTGATGGCTTCTAACGCTTCTTGACCGTTGCTTGTTATCAAATAGTCATAACCTGCTTTATCCAGAAAGAAACTCGCTATTTTCTGGTTCATCAAGTTATCCTCCGCAATTAAGATCCTCCGATGAGAGCGCGACACTCGATATTCAGAGCTGACAACATTATTGGTGACATTGTCACTTGATATAGTCTTTTCAACCTTAGCTAAATCATCAATGACATGCTTAAATCGATTGCCAAGGAAAGGTAATGTGAGTACGGCATGTACTTTTTCTGCATTTTCGTAGGGAGTGGATAAATGATGGTGGCAAATAATCACACGGCGAAGATCGTAATTAAATGATAGATTATCCAAGATTTCATCGGTATTAGCGTCGTTACTGTGGCACAGAAATATGACATCAAAGTCATCATTTATCGCTTGCACTTCATTCACATTATTAACACCAAAGAGATTGATTTTCGCTAAGCGACACTCTTTTAATACTTGGTCGGCGTAGTCGTAATTTGAGCAGATCAAAAGCCCTTTATTAATCACCTCAGAACGCCAGCCAAACACCGGAATTGCTTCAACCTCAATCGAGAATTCAAAGCATGTGCCCACTCCTTTTGTAGATGTTGCTACGAGCTTGCCCCCCATCATCGACACAAGCTGACAACAAATTGCCAAACCCAACCCTGTGCCGCCAAATTGCCTCGACACTCCTTCATCTTCCTGAGTAAAGGGTTCAAAAATCGTGGTTAACTTATCTTGATCAATGCCTATTCCGGTATCTTCTACTTTAAACGTCAGCACTCCACGTTCTTTCTCAAGTAACTCCTCATAACTAACATCAACGCATACATGCCCACTTTCGGTAAACTTAACCGCATTCGATACCAGATTCGTAACTACCTGTTTGACACGATGATCATCGACCATCACGCGAATGGGGATATTTTCAGCTAAATTAATACCTAACTTTAGCTGTTTAGATGTTGCTTTGGATTGGAATAAAATCATCGACTGATACACGACTTCTCGGATATCCGCTTCTACTAGTGACAGCTCCAATCGTCCAGACTCGATTTTAGAGAGATCCAATATATCGTTAAGTAAAGTAAGCAGTGTTTGAGATGAGGAGTCAATGTCATCAACAACTTCTTGTTGATGCGAAGACAACTCACTTTGAGAGAGTATTTCTGTCATGCCCATGATCCCGTTAAGGGGCGTGCGTATTTCATGTGACATGTTGGCAAGAAACACAGATTTTGCACGATTAGCCGATACTGCTGACTCTTTTGCATGCAGTATTTCTTCAGTTTGTCTCTGCATTTCTTCAACCACTCGATTCACTTGCTGAGCAAAAATGGTCAGTTCATCACTTCCATCAACTTTGACTTTTGTTTGCTTCTCTTCGGAGTTGATCAACGCGTTTAAAGTATGAATGATCGCATCGAGTTTGCTGTTAACTCGGAACCAAGTACTAAATCCGAGCCAACAAAGCAGGATAACCACTAAGGCAACGCCAAAACTGATCATCGCTATATTGGCCTTTTGTTCATGAACCTGCGTGAGAAGCGACTGCTCAGTTTGTTTGGTGAACCCATCAATGAGCACTTGTAAGCGCTGCACACGAAAATCGAGTTCTTTTAAATACGCGGCGTAGTCACTTTGTGACATGTCTCCTGACATTAATTGTCCGCGAGACGCCAAGTTTCTCTGATATCTCGGCGAAGTAAACAAGCCAAGCAATTTATCCACTTGCTCGTATGACCCACCTAAGTTTAAAAACGCATCCAAATTTTGCTGCTGTCGGTCAATCGCCTGATAAAACATGCTTTGACTTAGCCGACTCTTAGGGTCTTGGACTAAACGGTTCGTCAGCCAAGCTTCTTTCTGTGTCCAAAAAGAGAGCTGAGCAAGGTAGGCAATAAAATTTTGCATGCGAATGCCATCGTCGCTGCCATACCATTGATGATTTTGCAACAAAGAGCGCGACATATTTTGGAGCTGTTTAAATGCCCAATCACCCAGATCGTTCATCTCACTCAATCTACCTGACAATACCCCCAGCATGGCTTCTTTCAGTTCATCAGCATACTCAGCAGTATTAGGGTTACTCACAAACTTTTGATGCAAAGAAGAAATAACTTCACCTTGTTCTTCAATATTAATGGCTGCAGAGACTTGAAGATCAGGCTGTCGGCGTACTTTCTCTATGGAGTAAATAAAGTGGGAGGCCTTGGATATCAATTGGAAACCTTGAATATTGCTAACCGTTTGATTGAGACGGCTCACGCGCAACGCATTATCAGAAAACTGCTGAACTGCAAATACCACTATTACCACAGCGGGTAATAGTGCGAGGAGTGCTAAGCGTGTTTTTATTGATAATCTCAACATCCATCAGCCTAATGGTTGATTTCATCCGTTTATTTAATATTAGACTAGTTTCCAGCATTGAAAGGCATATACGACATTGTTACTTTCAAACAACATTCACCTACCTAGATTATGGTTATTGTGAGTGTTTTATCATCGGCTAATGAAGTGACAATTGTGATTCAAGTCATATTTTTGATCTTAAAGTTGGATGCAAACAATAAAGTTTCACTCACAACTAAGAGTCGCATCACTTTTCGGGAAATCATCTATTGTATGTTTACCTATTGAGTTGCCTTGTCGAGTTAAATCACACAAAAATGCAAAATATCCATTTTTGTCAACAAAACTAATTTGAAAGCAAACGTTATCATCGCAAAAAAAGTAAGTTACTTTCTAAATGTCAATACGTGAAAACCACTGCTTTAGTCACATTAATCCACCACTAACGTCCCCTTAAGTAGTGTTTTACACTGGATTTAATTTTCCTAGCAGAATAAGGACTCCGACCTTAGAATCCGCACACATAACTATTACAACCCGATTACATAACCCACCACACTCTTGCACGCTGCCGAAGAGGCAACAGCAGAGAGTATGGTTAGCCCCCAAAACGTGAAAGGTCTAATACAACAATGAGTCCAGAGAAATATCTCCAAGACTGGCAAACTAGCCAAACGATTGCTGAATCTATTTCCCCTCTAATTGGTAAGCTATATCGTCAAAAAGGAATCGAAGTGGTTCTGTTTGGTAAAACGCTTATTAATGCTACTACTATAGACATTCTCAAAACTCATCGCGTTGCAAGACGTTATACCGGTAACCCACTTTCGCTTGAGCACACGATGCCTATTATTCAAGCGCTTTGTGAAATGAGCATTTCTTCATGCCGTGTCGATGTTGGCCAATTGGCAACTATGTACTGGAATGAACATGACGATACAAGCTCTCTAAACGATTTCCTTATCACTGCACTTGATGGCGCTCGCGACGCAGATTCTTCATTGAAAGCGCGTGATGTGGTTCTTTACGGGTTCGGTCGCATTGGTCGACTACTTACTCGCCTTCTCATTGAGAAAAGTGGTCCAGGTTACCCACTAAGACTACGTGCGATTGTGGTTCGTGGCGGTAAAAAAGGCGATTTGGAGAAGCGTGCTAGCTTGTTGCGTCGTGACTCAGTTCACGGTCAGTTCAACGGTAGCATTGTTATCGATGAAGAGCGTAAAGCACTGATCGTTAACGGCAACTACATCCAAATCATCTACGCAAATAATCCAAGCGAAGTGGATTACTCAGCTTTCGGTATCAATAACGCGCTAGTTGTTGATAACACAGGTGTTTGGCGTGATTCTGAGGGTCTGAGCCAGCACTTAGCGTGTAAAGGCGCAGAGAAAGTACTGCTAACAGCACCAGGTAAAGGTGACATCAAAAACGTTGTATTCGGTGTAAATGAGTCGGTAATTAAAGAAGATGACACCATCATCTCTGCGGCAAGCTGTACAACAAATGCAATCACGCCAGTCCTTAAGGCTCTGAACGATAAATATGGTGTTCTTTCTGGCCATATTGAAACCGTGCATTCATACACAAACGACCAAAATTTGATCGACAACTTCCACTCTGGTGACCGTCGCGGACGTAGTGCTTCACTAAACATGGTTCTGACTTCAACAGGTGCGGCAAAGGCAGTTGCTAAAGCATTGCCAGAGCTTGCAGGCAAGCTAACAGGCAACGCGATTCGCGTACCGACACCAAACGTTTCTATGGCAGTCGCTAATCTAAACTTAGGTGAAGACGTAGACCGTGATTCACTGAACGATTACTTGCGTGAAATGGCGTTGAACTCTGAGCTTTCGGCACAGATTGACTACACCGATTCAACAGAAATTGTATCAACTGACTTAGTTGGTTCTCGTCATGCAGGCGTCGTAGATGGTCAAGCGACTATCGCACAGGACAAGCGTTGTGTACTTTACATCTGGTACGACAACGAATTCGGTTACAGCTGCCAAGTTGTGCACTGTATGGAACAAATGATGGGTGTTCGTTACCAAACATTCCCTCGATAGGTGAACTTTGCTCCACAACGTTAACCACATAGCGTAGCGGACAATATCTCATATTTGTTCTAAATAATAAGCGCCATGCGCATTACTAATATTTTTCCCCGTTTATACGCCTGATCACCCTCAGGCGTTTTTTCGTTTCATTCATTTGACACTCTCCGGACAAAGTGAACGTCAGCATTCATGTTTTGTTCATGTTCACAGCATTAATCTGAGCACATAAATTACAGAGAGGTCATGATTATGAATCGGATTATTGTAACTGCACTAGCACTGATTACCGGCTTTTTTACGTTAGTATTTAGCTTGATCATTGCGATTCCGTTGACCATCGCAGCATTAATTACCGGTAAACGTATTGAAAAGCGCGTAAAGAAAATGCAGAGAGAAATACACGAAGAATATGAATTTAATACAGGTAAAGCAGATGCGATTGAAGGTGAATTTGAAGAGGTTCGCCGGTAAGTAAATAAGATTTAGATGAGTTTCTCTCCCCCGACCGCTCCTGAGAAACTTCTTGCTTTCACCCTGTCCTTAAAATGGCAGGGTGCTTTTTTGAAAAGCACAATATTGAATAAACACCTAGCGGTTTATTGCTTTATCTTTTTATTGTAGGAGGCTGTGTAACCAGCCTCCCATAAATCACCATCGACACCAGAGTATGGGTTGGATTCTTTCGGAGCGCCGCTTAGGCAAGCATCTTTGCCTTCCTTCTTAATTTCATCGATGTGGTTTAAAACAAAGTCAAAGTGTTTAGGATCAGCCTTTTGTAGTAACCCGTACAAAAGGCCAAAGCCAAGCATCGTAAATACAAACAGTTCAAAAAACACCCAAATGCTCTTTGTTGAAAAGAATATCCAAGCAACGCTGCAAACACTGGTCAAAATTACTACTGGAGCTAAATCTACTATTCTTTGCATATTGCTCTCACCTTCTAAACGGTCATGGAGTCTCTACCCCTTTCATAGGGTAAGTAAGAGGAAAGTCCGTTTTTATCCAATAAAGCACTCTCGACTTAATATGCGACACTGTTAGTATTAACGTTAAGTGGCTATCGTTCTCATTATAACAATGCGTTGGAAAGTAGCTTTCACAGCAAATGAGAATATGAACCAAAGTAACACTATTGATAATATTAATTTTAGCAACATTTAGCGTCAGAATTACGTAAATTGTGTAAGGGTTACTGAGAGTAGACAAAAAAGCAGCCACACGGGCTGCTTTTAGTATTTCTGTCTTGCGAGCTTGTCTATACCGTTACGACCACTCTAAGAGCCAGCAGCATGAGTACTACTCCTGACAAACGATCAATCAACACTGCCTTAGAGCGAATTCTGTCAACGACTTTAGAGCTCGATAGCACTAGGGTAATAAAGGTGTACCAAAGCCCATCCACAACAAACGGCGTGACAACAATGATCATCTGATTACTCAAATCATTACCGAGCGCGACAAACTGACTGAATAATGCGATAAAAAACAAAGCAATTTTGGGACTTAAAATCGAGATAAAAAAGCCTTCTCGCGCAGACTGGATTACCGTTGTTTCCTCACCTGACTCCAACTTCGCAGCCACACCACCTTTTGAACGCAAAGCATTAAACCCTAAATACGCAAGATATGCCGCACCCACAAGGCTAATCGTCTTGAACAGCATCGGGCTTTGCTGCAAAACAACAGCGAGCCCAATCAAGGTAATAAACGCATATATACCAATGCCAAACGCATGAGCCCAAGCCGTAGCTAATCCATTGATACGTCCACCAGCCAACGAGTGCTTAGCGACAATAGCTAAACTGGGACCTGGTGACATAGCCCCTAATAAACACACGGTAAAAAGTGATAACCAAACTGTTAGTGTCATAAGAATCTCCCCTCTTTGACGCTCACTCTATCAACGGAAGAGGTATAATTAGAAATCAAAGTTATTCATACTAATCATGACTTCAAGTCATGGCTAAACGGTGTACGTATTAGCGAATGGAATATTCAGAGATTTGCATTACTGAGCGAATCTCTTCTCGCACCCATTTATGCGCAGGATCCGTGTCGTATTTGGGGTGCCACATTAACCAATATTGATGAATAGGTGTTTCGAGTGGTAATGCTTTATGGGTTAAGTCCCAATGCTTAGCGAGGTTAACGGCAATATGTTCAGGAGCCACCATCAGGTGCTCACTTGCAACTAAGCGATTGATCGCAGCAGAGAAGAATGGAACCTTAAAGGTAACGTGGCGGGTGTGCCCTAGCTCTTTCAATGCTAAATCAGTGTAGGAATCTTTGTCTCCGCCGCCAGTCACTTTGATGTGTGAATATGAAATCAAGTCTTCAATACTGATCTGGTCCTGCTTTGCTAACGGATGAGAAGATTTCATCAAACAAACTGATGAATCCTCACCAATTTTAACGCTCGACACACTCTGTGGTTTTTCTGGATACATAGAAGACGCGATATGGATGCCCGTCTCATGAAGTTTATCAAGAAAGTTGGGTTGCCACAGTCGGTACACCATATCTACCTGTGGCGCTTGTTCACCCAAGTGAGAGGCAATATCGGGCAATACGTATTGCGCCACGTAGTCACTAGAAGCAATAACAAGCTCACCTTGCCACTGCCGCGGCTCAAAAGGTTGGTCATCGAGTAAATGGTCAAACTCAGCCAGTAATGCATCAAGCTTTGATTTTAACGCTATTGCTCGTGGCGTTGGTATCAGTTGATTACCTTGACGAATAAGCAGTGGGTCACCACACAGATCGCGCAATTGTGCAAGCTGTCGACTGACGGCAGACTGCGTAATGTGCAAACGGTCTGCGGTCCGGCTGACATGACACTCCTCTAAAAGTACATGCAAGGATCTAAGTAGATTCAAATTAATGTTGTTTAACATATTCGCTCAGAAGGGTTTTCAACATGGCATCCATTCATGGTCACTTCACAAACAGGTTCCCAGTCGTGTTAAAGAATTCAGCTAAGACGGTATGAGTCATCAGGTTTCGAAGCTCTGGATATCGTTGAATTTGATCTCTGATTTCGTTCAAGCGAGCCATCGTAGGCACTTCGACAAAAACCATCATGTCCGTCTCACCGCTGATCGCATGACACCATTTTACGCCATCAATTTTGTATAACTCGTCCGCGTATGATTCGCAATAATACGTAGAGGTTGATTTATCGAACTTTAAGGCAAAATAGGCGCAAATCGAATCCCCACCCGAAGGTGCAATTTCAGCGTGATACCCTAGAATCACTTTGTCATGCTCTAGCTTACGAATACGGGCCGTTACCGCAGAACGAGAAAGGTTTACTTTATCCGCAATTTCAGTCACCGACAGCCGAGCGTTGTGCCTGAGCAGATCCACAATCTTATGATCAAACTTGTCCATACCGTTACCAAGCTTTCCTTATTTTTCTCATTCTATACCGATTCTAACTGCATAAGAAACCAACATTTTGTTGGAATTATTTAAAACAACCGTCATATTGACGGTTTAGTAAATCATTTTGTTATTAACATTTTGGATATGCTATTTGGCGGGCATGAGATGAGTGCTGTTATCCATTTCAACAGAAAATAGATAACACATTGAAATCAAATTCCCAACTTAAGTGCTCAGCACATAAATAGCATCGCTTAAACACATAAAACGAAATAACCAGAAGCCACAAGCTTTTTCGTAATAAGCCTCATAACATTGGATGAATCAATTCGCATGGAAGAGCTCAAAAAAGACATTTCACTCACATCAGGTATCGCACAGTTATCCACCACATTAATGGGAACTGGGCTGTTTATGATCCCGGCTATCGCAGCAGGTATAGCTGGCCATTTTTCACTATGGGCTTGGATTTTATTGTTCATCGCGATTTGTCCTATTGCGCTGACTTTTGCTCAACTGGGTAAACGATACCCCAACGCGGGCGGAACAGCCTTTTTTGTACGCAAAGCCTTTAACGCCAAACTGGAAAGTAGTGTCGCTTGGCTATTTGTTAGTGTCATTCCGGTAGGGGTTCCGGCCGCGATTGCACTCGCCGCAGGCTTCCTACAACAAATATTGCCAGAGCCTATTAGCAACAATCTGTTTGCACAAATTCTGACGGTAGTACTACTTGTGTTCGTCAACTTGATGGGCACAAAATCATCAGGTCATTTACAAACTCTTATTGCTTTGAGTGTCTTCGCACTTGTTGGCGCATTTTTATGGAAAGGCGACGTTAACAGCGCCGATCTTGTGATGCCCGCCATCACACAAGAGTCAATTTGGCCTATTACCGCAGCGTTAGGCGTGATGTTCTGGTGTTTTGTTGGCATAGAGGCTTTTGCCCATATGGGGGAAGAGTTCAAAAACCCTCAAAGAGATTTCCCTATTGCCATTGTGGTCGGTTGTTTTGTAGCAGGGGCTACCTATTGGGCATGCTCTGTCGTTATTTTAAAATTTGGCGCGTATGGTAACGCTCAATTTGATAACGCATCCATCCCCTGGCTTAGTGCCCAACTACTAGGCGATGGAGCCAAATGGATAATCAGCTTGATAGGTTTCTCCGCTTGTTTCGCGAGCGTTAACTTATACACACAGAGTCTAGCGCGAATGGTCTGGGCTCAAGCTCGTGAACATCGTCCTTCTAGTCCACTAGCCAAGATTTCACGTCGTGGTGTCCCTTTCTCAGCCACCATATTAGTTGGCGGTATATTATTGATATCTTGTGTGATAGGAACCCTATCACAGCTCGATCTGGAGTTTTTCCTAAAACTCGCAAACAGTGTATTCGTTCTGGTTTACATGTTGGCGATGTTAGCCGCTTTCAAATTGCTTCGAGGATTTGGTAACACACTTGCGGGACTGTCCCTACTGCTTTGTACCGGTGTTTTTATATGTTTAGGCTGGTCAATGTTTTATGCACTTGGCATTTTTACTCTACTTTTACTGCCTTGGAAACAGTGGCGACATAAGCGACAAACACGTGTAGTTGAATAGTCATCGCTTCCCATTTCGAAATATGTGAGCTAAACGTTGGATACCAGCGTCTATGTTCTCTAACGCGATATTGCCGTAACCAAGCACGGCACCATGCCAGTGACGTGCTTGAAAATCTGGGTGTTCATAATAGCTCAAAGGTCGCAAGATGATCCCTTCATGCTCTGCCAGTTTTGTAAAACGCTGCTCATCCATACCGTCTTGCCATTTCAACGTAATATGAAGCCCCGCCGCTTGGCTAACGACGCAAACACGGTCGCCAAAATACTGTTGAATGGATAAATGCATCTGTTCATGCTTAGTTTTGTATAGTCGACGCATTTTTCGAATATGACGTAATAACCCACCTTCAGTAATAAAATCTGCCAATGCTTCTTGTGTATGCGTCGGCGAATCACCAGTTAACGCGTCCTTAACCACTAAGCATTGCTCTACTAAACGTTCAGGAACTACAAGGTAGCCAAGCCGCAATCCGTTAAACATCACTTTACTGAAGGAACCCACATACAACACGCGATCATCTCGACCCATTTGAGCTGCTAGCCCCTGTAAACTGGTATAGGGACGATGAGCAAACTGAAATTCGCTGTCATAATCGTCCTCGATGATCCAACTTGATTGTTCGACCGCCCAGTTGATGATCTTTCCTCTTTGCTCGGTATTGAGTGTGGTGCCCATCGGATATTGATTACTTGGTGTAATATACAGCGCATCGGCATCGCTTGAGGTCACCGCTTCCACATCAAAACCTAATTTCTCTCTTACGAACAAAGGCTCAAATTGATAGTTTTGGAACTGAATCAACTTCCGCATTTGCGCGTAACCTGGTTGCTCCATCAGAACCTTATCACCTTGTTTGAGCACTACCATCGTCGCAATTGACAACGCTTGCTGCGCCCCGGAGGTAATAATAATGCGCTCTGGAGAACAATTCACTGAACGGCTTGATGCGAGGTAGTCAGCTAAAGCACAGCGCAATGCCCAACTACCCTGAATATCTTGATTACCCAGCAAGCAAGTACGAGACATATGGCGAGTGAGTAACTTTTGCCATTGCGCCATCGGAAATGCGTCCAAATCCGGTACACCCGGTGCAAATGCGCGGTTGATATCAAAGTGAGCTTTCGGTGATGAGTCTCTCTGAACTGAACTAGGTTCAGGCAAGTACTGCTCTGGCAGTTCTACGGCAACATAAAAACCAGAACCTTTTTGGCTGTTCAAGTACCCTTCCGCCACTAACTGTTCGTAGGCAGAAATCACGGTATTCCTACTTAGATTAAGCTCTTGTGAAAGCTTCCGCGTAGAAGGCAGCTTCCCATTCTTCATCCACAGTCCTTGAACAATTTTCTTGCGAATAGCAAAAAACAACGCTTGCTGACGCGTTCCATCACTGTCTTTTAAATGCAGGTCACCGATATCAATCAAAGACAAACTGGATCCATCCATTAGTTAAAAGTGGCTCTCTTTAAGCTACCAGTTAAACGCTACATTGCAATCAAAGAATGAGGATCAATCGCTCGTAATCGTGAGCAAACAAGGAGAGAAAATGCTATCCAACACCAATAGAACGGAAATTAAGAAAGGCGCACATAAAGCCGTCTCTGATGTTAGCAAACTGCACGCCATCATAGATGAAAGCCTAATCGCTCATATTGCGATAACCAACGAGTCAGGCCCTGTGGTCATCCCTATGCTGGCATGGCTTGTCGATGATTACGTGTATATCCATGGTGCCAACAACAGTCGACTGTTACGCTCACTCAAACAAGGAGTGCAAACGTGCTTAACCTTTACTTTGTTTGATGGTTGGGTATTGGCTCGAAGTGCGTTTCACCACAGTGCGCATTATCGCAGTGCTGTGGTCTTTGGCCAGTTTGAGGTGGTGGAAGATAACCAAGAGAAAGACAGGTTGCTGAATCACTTTATTGAACAGATCGCTCCGGGGAGAACAGAACAAATCCGTTTGAGTAATGAAAAAGAACTCAAAGCCACCATGCTGCTGCGTATTCCACTCACAGAAGCATCGGTGAAAATCAGCAATTTTGGCGTCAACGACGATGCGGAAGACATGGACATCCCTGTTTGGGCAGGTGTCCTACCCTACCAAACCGTCGTAGGTCCGCTGCAAGCTTGTGACGATTTGTATGAAGGTATCGCAGAGCCAGACTACCGCAGTGCCTACTCTAACCGTTGGCAGGAATAAGCACCGTAAAACGTGCGCCGCCTAAGTGACTCTCGCCGACAGAAAGCTCCCACCCCAGTTGCCGCGCTGCACTGGTAGCGATGGCAAGCCCTAAACCAAAGCCTTTCATGTCGGCGTTGCGGCTTTTGTCTAAGCGCGAAAATGGCATAAATACTTCTTCTCGCATCGCCTCAGGGATGCCCGGACCATCGTCCTCAATATCGATGCTCCAGCAATCCGCTACCGTTCGAATCGTCACCTCAACGCAGGATTCACCGTAACGCTTGGCGTTTTGCAGTAAATTATCGAGGACGAGGTTACCCAAAGTAGGCTGAAAGTGAATCAATCGGTTCGCGAGTTCATTTTCTGCTCTCAACATGGCGGACTCTAAGCCTAGGTAATTCATGCGGCTTTTACACCAAAGTGGCAGTTCCATGGTTTCAACAGAATCGATCCATGAGTGGTTTTTCACACTCAAGCGAGACAGCATGACGATGTCGGATGTTAAATCCGTCACGACATCAACGTATCGTTCAATATCGTCATGTAACTCTGCCTGCATTTCACCACTCGTGCGTCGAGCTAAATCCGTCGCTAGCTGAATACGACTCAGCGGAGTGCGCACTTCATGAGGAATAGCTTGAGTAAAGATGTGTGTTTGGCGCACTCGTCTCTCAATCTCTTCAGACATGCAGTTGAAGCCTTGGGCGAGCTCTTTTACGGGTTGCGAAAATTGCTTTAGATCGACTCGCGTATTCAACTCACCAGAACCAAATTGGTGTTGCGCAGCCGTTAATTGCCGAATTTGGCGGTCAAGACGTCGTACAGGTATGTAAACCATAATGCCTAAACTGCATACAACAACCAAAAGTAGAGTAAGTATAAATACAATCTCAGAATCTTCATTCCAATCAACGTGTGGGCTAAAGAAATCCGTTTTTTCTTTGAAAACTAAACTCTTCGAAGTGTTAGGCAAAGGGAATACCGCAGCATAGGTACTGCCATCAATAAGATAAACAGGTATCCCTTGCATACGGTACAGCAGATTACAATCTCGACAAGGCGGTGATCCGTCCCAGTTTTCAACCAATGTTAAATCAAAGATAAAGAAATCTTGCTTGCCGTTTTCGGTTAACTTCTTGTAGAGAGAATCCGGAGTGCCTCGTTGCTCAATGTATTGATCGACAAAATAAGCACCGTCACTCAAAAAAACACCGACTTCTGTTTTGCGCATGTACTCTTCCCCCATAAAGAGAAACAAAGCAACAGTCAGCGCAAGGCCGGTTACTAACCCCACATATAGACGAGTAAACAGGGAAAACACGCGTCATTTACCTGTCAGCATGTAGCCGTGGTGACGTATGGTTTTAATGGTAGCCGTATGGATATGAGCCTTGGAGAACTTCTTCCTTAGCGAGGATATACGCATATCAATCGAACGATCAGTAATGCAGTATTCAATGCCTCGGGCAAGACGACAAAATGATTCACGAGATACTGGCTTATCGACATTCAGCATCAGGAGCTCTAAAATTTCAAACTCAGAACTCGTTAAACCAATATCTTTTTGCAAATAAAATGCTTGGGAGCGACGAAGACAAAGACTAATGCCATATCGGCTCAGCTTTTCTTCTTCAACGATATCAACTTGACGACAATAGCGACGCAACGCTGCTTCAATACGGGCGAGAAGGATATTGCCTTTTATCGGTTTGGTAAGGTAATCATCAGCACCGAACTTAAATAAGCTCACCTCGCTCATTTCATCATCGGTCGCAGTCAAAACAATGATAACACCATGATAAAACTTACGCGCCTCTTGGCATATTTCTGCGCCATTCTTTCCTGGTAACATCAAATCTAACAGCACTAGGTCAGGCTTGAGTCCCCTAATCGTTTCTAATGCATTTTGACCGTTATCGATGACAGTTACCGTATACCCCTCGGCTTCGAGGTACATTTTGGTTAATCGAGCAATCTCAGAGTCGTCTTCTACTAGTAAGATTGTATTGCCCACCATGAATCATTTACTCCACCAATATGATGGAGGGAGTATATCGCTCGTCCTATACTGCGCAACCTACTTAAATGATAATTTTAATAAAACGCAAGCTTACATACGCTTACAAACCATACATATACGATAATCCTAATCATTCTATACCCCTAAAACCATGCAATAACCTGAGGTTTTATTCATTATCAGAATATAGCTTCACATAGAAAATAAAATTCGGAATAAAAATCCACTATATTTTTAAATATATCGAATAATAGGTCTTACCAAAAAACAATATCAACATATATGACTTAGTTTGCTTATATAGACAGGACTTTATGTTGCTTCTAAGTTTCTTGCTCTAATAAAGTCTACGAGTAACATGAAATGAGATATTCCAAATTAACGCCTTTAGCCATATTTTGCGCGATAAGTCTAACTGCTTGTGGCGGCAGTGAATCTAATTCGAAACCATCGACAACGACACCTCCAACACCACCAATGCCAACATTGAGCACTGTCACAATCCCAACTGTCGTTTCTACAGAGTTTCCAGCCAAGTTAAAAGTGGCTGCTGATGCTGGCTTCACCCACTATGTGAAAATCTCCCTTTCCGAAGCAAACAACAACGATACATTTCACATTGTGGCTGTTGATGACGGTGCGAATAATGAAAAAATCTTTCGTGCAGCCAAAATCATCCAACACCTTCTCACAAACCAACCAGACTCTAAGTACGGTGCTGACAAGTCTCGTATCGCTAAGACATTAGCCGAGCGTGATGCCACACTAATGCTGACCGAAAACGATGAACAGAATGATGAGATGTTAACCAAAATCTTTATCAACGAACTGATTCGCCAAGATAAATTGAACGATGCAGTTACAAACTCGGGCTTAGCACACTCTTTTGATACGAGTTCTCTAGAAAAGTTTGTTGTAAGCATGATCGTACTTAACGAAGATGATATGGATACACTTGTCACATCTATCGCGTCAACATTAGTAACTAGTAAAGAAACACCAAACTGGCTAAGGAATAGCCAATCTTTAATGTATCGAGAACTGACAGTTGAAGGCGATTGCCATTACATGAGTAATTTTGCCGATTACTGCGCCAATCTTGGTAAAAAGCCGAACGAGACGCCGCTTTTGAAGAAATTTTACACTTGGTCCAAGCGCAAGGTATTGCACCTAACACGGCGACTGCGGCACTGCAAAATGACATTCAAGCTCATGCGTTAAGCATCTATAACGATATTCAATCGGGCAAACCGACGGTGTGGCGCCCTACTCAGTATGACTGGGACGATTGGAAATCGGACGACTTCGATCCTGAAAGTGTTAAACAAACGGGCCCTTCATATTCTCACGAATATTTTGCTGCCGCTTTTGAAGCGTACATGGGCGTAGCAAAAGCAAACGGACATGGTTTAGATGGCTACCAAGCGTTAACGCGTGAAGAAATGCAAACCCAAGATCCACAAGCCGTTGATTGGATCAGTGGCTTATTCCACGGATACTTGCAATATACCGCGAATATCGACTCTGCGGGCGTCAAGCTCTACACAGAAAAGACAAATCCAGGCACAGTACCTACCTTCCGTATGGCTCCCAACAAAGACGGTTTGATAGAAGCGTACACCTACAAATCTCAGTGGCTAACAAAAGTGAAGATCATTGGCGACGACGCGATGAATGTGATCGGTAATGATCAAAACAATACTTTTGAAGGCAACAGCAAAGACAACAGCATTTATGGTGAAGGCGGTATCAACACCTATATCGTGCAACACAAACTGGCGGAATGTACTGTTATCAAAGCAAAGAGCGTTTCTGTTGAGTGCCCGAGTACAGGCACTGACGAGTTGTACGACATTCAGAACATCCAATTCACCGACCAAACCCTAGATGTAACCAAGCTATAAAAAATGAAAAACATGAAGAAACTTATTCTATTCGCTCCCTTGCTCCTTGCTGGTTGTGGTGGCCTAGCCGTCATGGATCGTACTGATGCCGTAAAAGCACAACCAGAAATGCTGATCAAAACCGACGGTGATTTTTGGGGATTCGGTGAAGATGGCCATTTTGATTTTGCTGGTAAGTACAAAGGCAAGTATTCACGCAGTGCTTCTAACTCAAGTTGGTTTAACCGTATCTCTTTCAAAGAAGGTTCAATGGGCGCAGAAGTGACTCGGATCGACAGCGGGGAAACTTGGCTTTTGAACTGCACCGGAGGCGGTATGTCGGTTAACTACATGGGTGTCGATTTTGGTGGGAATGATCCTTACACCTGTGACATTACTCAAGATGGTAAAAAAGTCGGTGAGTTTGCGATGGAGCCAAAATCCGCTCTCATCGACATCAGCTTTGAGAAAAAAGAGACAGGCGTAGTGCGTATTGGTAGCACCCACTTTAATGTAGAAACTGTACATACTAGTCCTGACGCCATGATGGCGGTAGACATTCCATTGGGTTATAGCTTTAAGGAAGGCACACAAGAAATTGCCGCAGTGCAGACGAACGGTACCATTGCGGTACAGATGCTCCCTGAACTTAGCGAACAAAAAAAGGATGTAGTTGCCATCGGCGCTGTTGCAAGTGCACTAAGTTGGCGCCCTAAAAAATAGCCATTACATAAAACAACAACACACAAAAAACAAAGCCCTCTACTTTTTTGAGGGCTTTTATTGCTTGTACTCATAGAAATAAGTGGAGCACTACTTCTCTAATCTTCCCATATACTGCTTGGGCGTTAATCCACGATGTTTCTTAAACATACGATTGCAGCTCGCCACATTGGTGTAACCAAGGCGCGTGGCAATGTCATCAATACTCACGCGCTTACTCAACAAACCAGCTGCAATATTACTCAATACATAGCCAGAAACCGTCGAAAAATTGAGCCCTAATTTATGCAAACGACGTTGAAACTGCTGTTCAGATAAATCAAGCAGAGAAGACACGCGCTCTAACGTTGGCAATCCATAATGGCTGCTGTAATTCACCACTTCATAAATCACTTTCAACTCATCTTCTGGGTCGGGCATATTAAGCAAATCATCCAAATCGGAAAAACTCATCGCTAGACGGTTGTCTTCTCGATGGCTCACTTGGCGAGAAGCTAGTCGGTCATCTCCCGGGATCCATATCTCTGTTTTTGGCTGACTCCATTCCACCTCGCAGCCGAAATATTCCCGGTATCGCTCAGTATTTTTTCTCGAGCCTGAAACCTTGACACGTAAAGGCTGGTAATCTTTACCAAGAAATTCGCGTAACACCTTAATCATAAATACCGCACAGCGGATACTATCGTGCACCTTTACTGACGTTTCTATAAACGGGTTGTGGTAAGTCCATTTGATGATTTTACCCGACTGTTCGCCAGCAAAAAACGCCCCTGATTGTAGGTTGCTCACACCATAATTCACTCGCCGAATGGTACTGGCCAAATCATTGCCGGAGAATAACCAGCGTCCCACTGGCCCTAGCTTTTGCAGTTCAATACCTCGGCTGAGACTCAACACCACATCCGGGTCACCACTGGCTTGTTCAACACAACGATACCATTCCGCAACGGCTTTTAGCGGGATCAGTGTCATTGGGTTACGAAACACCGATGCTGGGATCCCTAACTCATCCGAGTCCAAATTGTATTTAGATAACGCGAGGTTATGCATGTTTAGAATGCCCATCGCGCGAATAAACCGAACCGTTTTCATAACCAATTACATCAAATTTAATCCTATAGTGATTGAATCTGTCACAAAGAAAGCCGCAAATCAAATTCAGATCACAATACGCCAACAGTTTGATAGAGGAGTGTTTAATGAGTTTACTGAGTGTCCCATTTGTCGGTACAGGCGCAGATACGGCGTTACATGTTGTCGCTGCTATCGTTTTAATCGCGAGTGTCGCGGGCGCGTGTTACGGCTTTTGGAAAATCCATGAATTACCTATCAATAAAGCACACAGCAAAGACCATCATCAGATAGGGCTCATCACTGCGCTTACCTGGATAGGGTTTGTCTGGCACTGGGTTTGGGTGCTAGCCGTGATCTTTGCATTCGTTGATATGGAAAAAGCCATCATCAATCTGCGTGATACATGGAAAAGTAAACCGCAAACAGAAACACAGCCAAAAGAGGAAGCATAATGTTAGAAGGTTTAGCGGTATGGGCACTCTTCATCTATCTGTTGCGTTTGGTTGGCATGCCTTGGAACAAAGCAACCAAATCGTTCGCTTATCTTGGCGGTTTGAGTTGGCTGATGTTCGTCTGGGTAGGTTTGATTAACTTCACCCCGATGGATTTATCCGGCGGTTCTGTCGTGCAGTCACCACACATCCAATTGCGTCCAGATTCAACCAATGTAAAAGGTAAAGTTGACCACATTTACATTGAGCCGAATCAGCAAGTTAAAGAAGGTCAGCTCATTTATGAACTTGACCCAACGCAATACAAAATCGCATTAAATCAAGCGAACGTATCCGCTGATTCTGCTCGCGTTGCATTAGCTACAGCAAAAGGCGACATCGAGATTGAAGAAGCTAACCACGAAGCGCTAGTGCAAGATCTAGAAACATCAAAGAGCCAGTTGGAAGCGGCGAAAGTTGACTACAAATTGCAGAAAAAAATGCTAGATCGTTATGTTGAGCAAAACCGAGTAGTGCACAACACCATCACGGAAAGCGATATCGACAAACAATCGAGTGCGGTTGATATGGCACGTCACAACGTGTTGACCCTTGAGTCTCAAATCAAGAAGAAACAAGTCGATATTTCCCGTGCAAAACTGGCGATTCATAAAGCGGAACTTGCAGTTGAAACTAAACAAGCCGAACTGCGCCAAGCTGAAGAGCAAATTGCAAAAGCGCAATGGGATTTGAATAGCACAAAAGTTCATGCTCCAACAGATGGCTTTGTCACCAACTTTATCCTGCGTGAAGGTCAGCGTGTATCGATGATGCCGCGTATCAACATGTACACTAACGAGAAGTACGTGCTGATGCGAGTCAACCACCAGGCGATTCGTAACATCAAACCGGGTCAGCTAGCGGAATTCTCTTCGTCCGTTTACCCAGGTAAGATCTTCTCAGCGACCGTCGAAGGCATTGTTGAAGCAACAGGTGAGTCACAAGGTAATCTACTGGGTTTCGATGATTCCGTACGTGTCACCACTGGAAAGAACTTACAGAACAAACACCACTTTGTTCGTCTTAAGATTGATGAGCCAGAAGGCTACGACATCCCTGTTGGCTCTGTTGGCCTCGCATGGGTCAGCGGTGAAAAACCGATA
The DNA here is from genome assembly GCF_033344345.1 of Vibrio sp. 1978. Classification (NCBI taxonomy): domain Bacteria; kingdom Pseudomonadati; phylum Pseudomonadota; class Gammaproteobacteria; order Vibrionales; family Vibrionaceae; genus Vibrio; species Vibrio sp. 1978. The sequence continues at coordinate 15,124 of NZ_JAWPOP010000028.1, read as the reverse complement.
GGCTTCATGGCCTTCTTAGATGTGATTCGCGGGATCATCATCCGAATGAAGTCTCAACTGTACTTCTTCTACTCTATCTAAACTCGCAAACCGCCAGTTACGCTGGCGGTTTTCTTTTCATTTGTATCCAAACATATCCTTTTCCCGTATAACAATTAGTTAGTAAATAGCGGAGAAGATTCATGTCGGCAAAGGAAAGAAGCCTACCTACCCATCGCATCTCAAGATTCAGCAAGTTCGCTTCACTTGCTACCCGTGTCGCAGGCAATGTGATTGCAGAAGGCACGAAACAGATAGCCAAAGGCAACAAACCAAAAGCGAAAGACCTCTTGCTGACGCCACAGAACATCGCGCGCTTAACTGACCAACTTGCTCACCTGCGTGGCGCTGCAATGAAGCTTGGTCAAATGCTATCAATGGATGCTGGTGATGTTTTAGAACCTGAACTTGCCGATATTCTTTCCCGTCTTCGTTCCGACGCAGACCCAATGCCTGCAAAACAACTCAACGCAGTAATGGAAAGTTCGCTAGGAACGAATTGGAAAGCTGAGTTTCTGTCATTTAACTTCAAACCAATCGCCAGTGCATCAATAGGACAAGTGCACCAAGCCTACAGCGATGCGGGCGATAACCTAGCCGTCAAAGTGCAATATCCGGGCATACGGAAAAGTATCGATAGCGACGTCGACAATGTCGGTACACTGCTCAAGGTCGTTGGGTTGATTCCCGAGTCTGTCGACTACAAAGGATTGCTCGAAGAAGCGAAAAAGCAGCTACATGATGAAGCCGATTACGCACGAGAGGCGCAATTTGCCATTCGTTATCATGACGCTTTGAAGGAGCACTCTCATTTTGTCGTACCAAAGATTCATACTGGAAGTTGCTCAGACTCCGTTCTCGCGATGGAATTCATTGATGGTAGTCCGATTGAGCAAATCGAACATTATGATCAGAGTACGCGAGATTTTGTCATGCACAGCCTACTCGAATTACTGTTTCGAGAGCTGTTCGAATTTAAGATGGTGCAAACCGATCCTAACTTCGCCAACTACTTATATATCGAAAACACTCGTCAAATCGGCTTGCTAGACTTTGGTGCGACCCGCGAATACAGCGAACGGTTCAGTACCGGCTATCGCCAAGCTTTTGCATCTGTCGTGAATAATGACGAACAAGGCTTGAATGATGCGCTTGAACAAATAGGCTTCTTCAGCCAAACCATCCTTCCAGACCAACGCCAAGCGATTCTCGACTTAGTAAAAATGGCATGTGAACCGATGTTAGTTGATGAGCCTTATGACTTTAAAGCCAGCGACTTAGCACAAAAGCTTCGCGAGGCTGGCACCATTCTAAGCATGGAGCAAGAATACTGGCATACTCCACCGGCAGATGCCCTATTTTTACACAGAAAAATCGGCGGAATGTACTTGCTGGCAGCCCGTATTGGCGCAAAAGTGAACATTCGCCAATTGGTACAGCCATATCTCACCATCAACAGCGAATAGCCTATTGTTTTTCTGTTACTTTCAAGTACCTTGAGCAAGGTTAAGATGCATAGTTGTGCATCTCAATAACATGCCATACTTCCATAAAACGAATTAACTATCGGGGTACTCGGTGAGCAAGTTTCAAGATCTCTCCACTCTAATCCAGCAAATTGGCCAAGCCGAAGAAGCGGATCAAGTCGCAACGCTCAATGAATCTATTGAAGCGGGCCTCGAGCCCGGCGCGGTTGCCCTGATTCTAGAAGCCTTTCCAATCGACGATCGTGTTCGCTTATGGCGAGCTTTACCACTAGAGCTACATATCGACGTGTTAACGGAAATGCGTGCGGACGTACGTTTCTCTATCATCAATGCGTTATCTGAAGTCGAGCTAAAGCTCACTCTCGCTAAACTCGACAACTTGTCGCTCATCGAATGGGCCGATTCGTTGCCAGAGTCGATCATCAACGAAGCGCTCTCGTTGATAGAAAAAGATGAGTTGGAACTTTACGATCAAGCAAACGAGTATGCTGATGAAGAACTCGGCCACTGGGCTGAACGTAAGATCATCACCCTGCCCTTCAACATTACGATTGGGACAGCTAAGCAGTTAATGGAGCGCTATAGCTACGACACGCCTCAACAGGTGTATCTGATTAATCGTAATAAACAGTATCGTGGAACGGTCAACTACTTCGATATCTTACGTGGTGAGCCCGATACTCGCTTAAAAACACTCGTTATTGAGGCTGTGACGGTTCTAGACAGTAAAATGATGCTTCCTGAAGCGGTAGAGGCATTAGAACACAGCACACTGCCCGCTCTCCCTGTAACTGATGCAGACCAAACACTGATCGGTGAAGTCGATTGGCAGTTTGCATTGAGTACACAGCGTGAAATCTACGAAGCACGTTTGATGGCCGGTACAGGTATGGATGAAGGCGATGACTTGTTTGCGCCAGTATTAAAAAGCTCGCAAAAGCGCGGGGTTTGGTTAGGCATCAATTTGCTTACTGCTATTTTGGCGTCTGTCACTATCGGACTGTTTGAAGATGTAATTGCTCAGGTAGTGGCTTTGGCGGTGCTCATGCCAATTGTTGCATCCATGGGGGGCATTGCTGGCAGCCAAACGCTCACTCTAATGATTCGTGCGATGGCGCTTAATCAGATCACCCCAGGTAACCGCTTCAAGCTTTTGAAAAATGAGTTGGGTATTGGCTCTCTGAACGGCATTGCTTGGGCGTTAATCATCGGCGGGCTCGCCGGATTGTGGTTTCAATCTCCGGTTCTAGGGGGAACCATCGCGCTCGCCATTATCGTCAATATTATTACCGCAGCTTTATTTGGTGTGCTGATTCCCATTATTCTGGATAAGTTTAAATTGGACCCCGCTTTGGCTGGCTCGGTGATTCTAACAACAGTGACAGATGTAGTTGGTTTTTTCGCCTTTTTAGGAACGGCGAGTTTAGTCATGCTTTAAAAGGTTCATTGTTTATTAATCAATCATTAGCATAATAGAGTCAAATTGCATAACGCAGTTGCAAATTGCAAACATACTCAAACTTTAAGCAACGCATGTCACAGAAACTACGTATTTTAGGGCATATTAAAGTTGGCACAGTAACTGCATTATATAAATCGACCCTTCTTAAGCCGAGGGTCACCTAGCCAACTGACGTTGTTAGTGAACTTGATTTTGTTCACATGTATATAAGCCAATCGCACTCTTTGCGGTTGGCTATTTTTTTATGTGGCTATTGCCCTCTTATCCTCTGACCGAGCTCGGTTGTACTTTTCTTACCCACAACAGATTGTTTACTGTTTATAAAATTCAAATATTCGCCCACTAAACCATTAGAAATGCCAGCTTCAACAAAAATAAGTCACCTACATAAAATAAAACCAAGAAAACACACCCAAGAAAAGAACAAATAACGTCCAAACCAAAAACCTCATCATGAAATCGTTTTCCTTTAATAGAAATCGACTGAACAATCCAGAGTTATAGATAAATTTAATCCATAAAAACAAATAGCAATTCAAAACATTAATTTCACATAGAAAACCTGTCTATAAATCATAGAAAATACGTAAAAACAAACTTTCCACTTTTAGAATTTAAAAACCAAACAATTGTTATTAAAAGAAAAAATACACATAAAAAACCAAGCAAACGTTTAAATTTCAATTTTATCATTGACTATTAAATTTACATCACGATAATACGCGCCGTTTGCCTGAAAATCAGGTGCTATAATTTAATATTTCAATGTGCGGAGGCAATAATGGCTGGAGACAATAACTACAGTCTTGGACCAGTTCCCAACACGGCCAGAAAAGGCGTGGCGTCACTAACCATGGTGATGTTAGGACTCACTTTTTTCTCCGCAAGTATGTGGACAGGTGGTTCTCTCGGTACTGGGCTCTCCTTTAATGATTTTTTCCTCGCTGTTCTCATCGGTAACCTAATCCTCGGTATTTACACTTCTTCCCTCGGTTACATCGGCGCTTCTACTGGTCTCTCTACCCACCTTCTTGCTCGTTTCTCTTTTGGTTCTAAAGGCTCTTGGCTTCCTTCTGCTCTTCTTGGCGGAACTCAAGTTGGGTGGTTTGGAGTTGGTGTCGCGATGTTTGCGATTCCGGTGCATAAAGCAACGGGCATCGATACCAATACTTTGATCCTTGTCTCCGGTTTGCTCATGACCGCGACCGTTTACTTTGGAATCTCAGCACTGATGGTGCTGTCAGCAATCGCCGTTCCCGCGATTGCACTACTTGGCGGCTACTCTGTCATCGAGGCAGTAAAGAGCGTTGGCGGTATTGGCGAACTACAACAAGTTCAACCAACCGAACCACTCGACTTTTCAATGGCTCTCGCGATGGTTGTCGGCTCTTTTGTTAGTGCAGGTACGTTAACGGCGGATTTCGTACGCTTTGGCAAAAAGCCGCGCAGCGCCGTGATGATCACCATGGTGGCATTTTTCATCGGTAACTCGTTAATGTTTATCTTTGGCGCGGCAGGTGCGTCGGTGACGGGTCAATCAGACATCTCTGAAGTGATGATCGCGCAAGGTCTTCTTATTCCAGCTATCATCGTTCTTGGCTTGAACATCTGGACCACCAACGACAACGCGCTCTACGCATCGGGTCTTGGATTTTCCAACATCACAGGCTTACCAAGTAAATACATCTCAATGGCGAACGGTCTTGTTGGCACACTTTGCGCTCTCTGGCTCTACAATAACTTTGTTGGCTGGCTGACCTTCTTATCGTTGGCAATTCCACCGATTGGCGGCGTGATCATCGCTGACTTCTTCACGAACCGTAAACGCTACGCAAACTTTGAAGCCGCCCAATTCCAAAACGTTAACTGGGCTGGCATTATCGCTGTCGTGATTGGCGTTGGTGCGGGACACTTCCTGCCTGGCGTAGTGCCGATTAACGCTGTACTTGGCGGCGCAATTAGCTTCCTGATTCTTAATCCTATTCTTAACAAAAAAGCACTGGCTACACAGCCAGCGTAAGGAACCATCATGACAACACTACTGTTCAAAAACATAACGCTAAAAGGACAAGAAGGTCTGCAGCAAATTTTGATTGAAGATGGTCAATTCAAGCGCATTGAAAGCAACGATGTGGAGCTTAGTCATAACGGTGACATCATCGATGCTGAAGGCGGTATGGCGGTTGCGCCTTTCTGCGAGCCACACATTCACTTAGATACAACTCAAACCGCAGGCGAGCCTAGCTGGAACATCTCTGGCACATTGTTTGAGGGTATTGAACGTTGGGCTGAGCGCAAAGAAATGCTGTCGATTGAAGACGTGAAAGCGCGCGCAAAACAAACCTTAAAATGGCAGATAGCAAACGGCGTACAACACGTTCGTACCCACGTCGATGTTTCAGACCCTACCCTAATTGCCCTAAAAGCGATGGTAGAAGTGCGTGAAGAGATGAAAGAATGGGTAGATATCCAAATCGTCGCCTTCCCGCAGGAAGGAATTCTCTCTTACCCAAATGGCAAAGAGCTGCTAGAAGAAGCCGTCAAATTAGGTGCGGACGTGATTGGCGCGATTCCACACTTTGAATTCACACGCGAATATGGCATTGAATCGCTGCACTACGTATTCGAGTTAGCGCAAAAATACGACCGCCTGATCGACGTGCATTGTGATGAAATCGATGACGAACAATCTCGCTTCGTTGAAACACTGGCAGCATTAGCGCACAAGTTTGATATGGGGAATAAAGTCACGGCCAGTCACACCACAGCGATGGGTTCCTACAACGGTGCATACGCATCTCGCCTGTTCCGTTTATTACGCATGTCCGGTATCAACTTCGTGGCAAATCCATTGGTGAACATTCACCTACAAGGCCGTTTTGATGATTACCCAAAACGTCGCGGCGTAACACGAGTGAAAGAGATGCTGAATGCCAACATCAACGTCTGCTTTGGACACGATGATGTATTTGACCCTTGGTACCCACTAGGCACTGCAAACATGCTGCAAGTGCTACATATGGGTCTGCACGTGTGTCAGGTGATGGGTTACGACCAAATCAACAACTCACTGGATCTGATCAGCACCAATTCAGCACGTACACTGAACATTCAAGACAAGCACGGTATTGAAGAAGGCAAACCAGGTAGTTTACTGATTCTTCCCGCAGAAAATGGTTTTGACGCAGTACGTCGCCAAGTGCCGGTTCGCTACTCTGTTCGTCACGGTAAAGTGATTGCAGAAACACAGCCTGCGACGACTCATATTCATCTTGAACAAGCAGAGCAAGTAACGTTCAAACGCTAAAAAGATCGGCGTGACGAAAAAGGCCTGACGACATCGTCAGGCCTTTTTTCTACTGGTAAACATCACTGCTCGCTCTGTCTATTCTTGTCTCATAAACCACTGAACACATTGAAAGGCCATATAAAACGGCTCAGTACCAAACGTTGCACAAGGTTCTGGTGGCTGAATCTCAATTACACCATCGCACTTGGAAATTATTCTAAGCGTTGGGCATACTTCTGACTTCATTTTAGTTGTAGATATGAACCATGACGTCATTAAGCCAGATAGAACCGCAATTTTTGGAATTTATGCAGCAAGAGATGCAAGTAGATGCAGCTCATGATCTTAAACACGTAAAACGCGTGGTCAAAACAGCGAAACAGCTCTGCAAAGAAGAAAATGCAGACATCGCGATTGTATTACCGGCTGCCTATTTGCATGATTGCTTTACTTACCCGAAAGATCACCCAAATCGCAAAGAGAGCTCAATCATCGCAGCCAAAAAAGCGGTCGCATTTTTAGAGAGTATCGATTATCCGCAGCAATATCATGATGCCATTGCTCATGCGATAGAGGCACACAGCTTTAGCGCAAACATCAGGCCAAATACGTTGGAAGCCAAAATCGTCCAAGATGCCGACCGTCTGGACGCTTTAGGCGCAATTGGCGTGACGCGATGCATTCAAGTCAGCACTCAGTTTAACGCGCAACTTTACAACGACAGCGATATATTTGCCGAAGAACGTGAACTTAACGATAAACAATTCACTCTGGATCACTTTCAAACCAAGTTATTCAAAATCGCTGAAACCATGAACACAGAGTCAGCAAGACGCGAAGCGCAAAAACGCAAAACCTTTATGCAAACGTACCTAGAGCAGTTACACGACGAGGTAACAGCGTAAATGTCAGAGAGTTATACGTTAATTAAAGAGCTTAAACGCCAACTAAAGTTAGCTGGGCTGCATTATGCCGATGTTGCACAACACCTTGATTTAAGTGAAGGAAGCGTCAAACGTTTACTCGCTGAAGGTCAGCACATTAGTCTTGAACGCTTAGAACGCATTTGCCAATTGATTGGTTTAGAAATGGCGGAACTGTTTAAGATCGCGGCTACGCACAATAAAGGTCTAGAGTCGCTAACGTTAGAGCAAGAAAAGCAGTTGGTTGATGATAAAGCCCTGCTACTCGTGGCAATCTGTGTTGTAAATGGCTATCAGTTTGAGCAAATCGTTCAGCAATACACCTTCAATGAGTTTGAACTGGTGCAAAAGCTTGCTCATTTGGATCGTCTGAACATCATCGACTTGCAGCCAAATAACAAAATTCGTTTGCGTATATCTCCGACATTTAAGTGGCAGATGGGCGGCCCTATTCAACGGTTCTTCCAACAGCAAGTTCAAGACGCCTTTTTCCAAAGCTACTTTTCTGGTGAAGATGAAAAGTTCTCCATGGCAACAGGACTGATGAGTGTACCAAGCAACAAGAAGCTACAACAGAAACTGCAAAAGGTCATCGATGAGTTTTATCAGGCTTGCCAAAATGATAGCTCTCTCGATATGGACGAAAAGCACGGCACCTCTCTGATTATTGCGATGCGTCGTTGGACGTTCCCTTTGTTTGAACCATGGGAAAGAAAACCTGCTCAGAAGTCTCGGAATTAGTAACTCAATAAACGAATGGAAATGAAAGTAACGAATTTCGTTACTTTTGGTGGCATACAACGTCACTTGAAAGAGAAAGCTGGTTTAATCGTTCATTGAGCATAAAGTGCTCCCATCTCATTCGACTTTGTTTAATCGGGGCCCGTATGTTTTTCTCAAAACGCTTTTTTCCTTACTTTGTGACGCAATGCCTTGGCGCACTCAATGACAACATCTACAAAAACGTTCTGTTATTGATGGTGACATACAGCCAAATTGATAACCTACCAATATCCGTCAATCTATTCGTTAATTTGGCGGCAGGCTTATTCATCCTACCTTTCTTTCTATTCTCAGCGCATGCTGGTGCCGTCGCTGACAGCATGGACAAAGCCAAATTAATCCGACGTCTAAAGCTCATCGAGCTGGCTATCATGTCTTGCGCAGCAACCGCTATTGCCACCCAAAGTGCCATGCTGATGCTGGTTCTGCTGTTTATGACAGGCACTCAATCGGCCTATTTTGGTCCCGTGAAATACGCCTTGTTACCACAAGCGCTCAAACCAAATGAGCTTGTTAGAGGAAATGCTTGGGTTGAAATGGGCACGTTTCTTTCGATTCTTATAGGTACGCTTAGCGCAGGCCTGCTGCTAGCCATTCCTAATGGTACCTTGATTGCTTCTTGTACCGTGATTGCCTTGTCTTTGCTTGGGTTCATGAGCAGCGTGAATATTCCAACGATGCCTAGCCAATCGAATGACAAAGCGAAATTTGAACCGATTTCTGGTTTAAAGAACACGTTAAAAGTGGCAAAAAAACAGAGAGGCATCTGGATGTCTATTCTTGCCATCAGTTGGTTCTGGTTCATGGGTGCGACTTACCTAACTCAATTCCCTAACTTCGCACGCGAACATTTGTTCGCAGATAGCACTGTCGTTTCTTTACTGTTGGCATTGTTTTCGATTGGTATCGCGACAGGCTCTTGGTTGTGTGAAAAACTTTCTTTCAACCACGTTGAGCTTGGTATTTTGCCATTCGGTATCCTTGGTCTGACAGTCTTTGGCGTCGACTTGCTATGGGCAGTCCCAAGTTATCCATCACTTCCGGTGCACTTTTATGATGTGCAAAGCTTCGTTGCTGAATCAAAACATCTGCGCGTCATGATTGACCTGTTCCTTGTTGGTGTAAGCGGCGGTGTCTTTATTGTTCCTCTTTATGCGTTCATCCAATCGCGTTCAAACAAAGGGGAGTGTGCACGTGCCATTGCTGCTAACAACATCATGAATGCGTTGTTTATGGTGGTGTCTGCTTTGGTTTCGATCGTTGTACTCAGCGTACTAGAGCTTTCTATTGTGGAACTGTTTGCCATGATGGCAATAGGTAACTTTTTCGTGGCGATCTATGTATATCGCCAAGTACCGGAATTTACACAACGCTTTATCAGTTATTTACTCAGCCATTGTATGTATCGTGTGTCCGTAAAGGGGCGCCAACATATTCCTGAACAAGGTGCTGCGTTAATCGTGGCTAACCATGTTAGCTATGTCGATGCATTGATTTTGATGGGAACCTCTACTCGCCCGGTTCGTTTTGTGATGGACAAATCCATCAGCGAGCTACCTGTTCTTAAATATGTATTCCGTCATGCCGGTGTTATCCCGATCTGTTCTCCACGTAAGTGTGCCGACACTTACCGACGAGCATTTGAACAGATTGAACAAGCACTTAACGACGGTGAGGTTGTCTGTATCTTCCCTGAGGGTCGTTTAACGTCTAACGGTCAATTGGGTGAGTTTCGCCCTGGTGTAGAGAAAATCCTTGAACGTAACCCTGTTCCTGTCATCCCTATGGCGTTAAAAGGGCTTTGGGGTTCTTTTTTCAGCCACAAAGGCGGACATGCTCTCACAAAACGACCGACTCGTTTTTGGTCAAAAGTGGATGTTGTTATCGGTGAAGTGTTAAGTCCTGCGTCTTTAAATCGTCATCAATTGCAACAACAAATACAGGATTTACTGGGCTGAGTCGCTTGCTACAGCAGTCAAACTTTGCAGCAAAACGTAAATATGCACCACAAAGCACAAGTAGTTTCTTGTCAATTAGAGTAGGATATCTACGACGTCATAAATCTAGGAGGTATTATGAAAATCATCATCTTACATGGTCTTTATATGCATGGGCTGGTCATGCAGCCTCTTAGCCAAAAGCTGAGAAAACTCGGATACGAAACGCAAGTACTCAGCTATAACACCGTTGCTATCGATGAGTCTTCACTGTTTGATTCTATTGATCATTCGCTTAATCCACTGACCACAAACGTGCTCGTGGGACACAGCTTGGGAGGCTTGATGATTAAGCGCTATCTCGCCAACAGAAAACCGAGCACTAACTTAATCTCTCATGTTGTCGCTATCGGTTCGCCTCTGAAAGGCGCGTCCATTGTAGGTCGAATTCAAGATCTCGGATTGGGTGCAATTTTAGGCAATTCGCCACACCACGGATTAAACAAACATGATGACGCTTGGGATTTCCCTCAAAAACTCGGCAGTATCGCAGGAACGATGCCGATTGGCGCTCGCCCATTGTTGATCCGTAATGACAACACCATGTCGGACGGTACCGTTACCGTAGAAGAGACAAGACTGGACGGTATGCAAGATCATATCGAAGTGAAGCAAACGCATACGAGCCTGATTTACAACACCTTCGTGCCGCAGCAGATTGATCACTTTATTCGCACAGATTATTTCCGTCGATAGCACACTTTTCCATCATACAGATGGAATCGACTTTCCAAGCTATTCAGTTCGCAGTACTATCCTAGCTCCACTTCTTCACAACTTGGATGAAGTGGTACATTTTTAATTGTTCTCAGGGCGGGGCGAAATTCCCCACCGGCGGTATACTTTTTCAAGTGAGCCCGCGAGCGCTCGATTCGTCGAGGTCAGCAGATCTGGTGAGATGCCAGAGCCGACGGTTATAGTCCGGATGAAAGAGAATAAGAATACACCAGCATAGCGAGTCAGATCGCTAAGAATGCTGGTGCACTTCTTTTTGATCGTATTTTACGGCGATCTCTCATACCGCCCTGATTCTGGTGAAATTTAGGAGTTAACCATGAATCAGTCATCACTACTTGCCGAATTCGGCGACCCAATTACTCGCGTTGAAAACGCACTTATCGCTTTAAAAGAAGGCCGTGGCGTACTGCTTCTTGATGATGAAGATCGCGAAAACGAAGGCGATATCATTTATTCAGTCGAGCACCTCACTAACGAGCAAATGGCATTGATGATCCGCGAATGTAGCGGCATCGTTTGTTTGTGCTTAACAGATGTTCAAGCAGACAAACTGGAACTGCCTCCAATGGTGGTAAACAACAACAGCGCAAACCAAACCGCATTTACGGTTTCTATTGAAGCGAAAGTTGGTGTAACAACGGGTGTTTCAGCAGCAGACCGCGTAACGACCATTAAAACGGCGGCAAACCCGCACGCAAAACCGGAGGATCTTGCTCGCCCGGGTCACGTATTCCCTCTGCGTGCACGTCCAGGTGGTGTAATGACTCGCCGTGGTCACACAGAAGGTACGATTGATCTGATGCAAATGGCAGGGCTTCAACCCGCTGGCGTACTGTGTGAAGTGACCAATCCAGATGGCACGATGGCAAAGGCACCGGAGATCGTAGCATTCGGTCGCCTGCACAACATGCCGGTACTGACGATTGAAGACATGGTAATGTACCTGAACCAGTTCGAGTTGAAACTGGCATAGTCAGATCTCAGCTCTTGAAAAAAGCCGCGCATTTGTGCGGCTTTTTTGATCGATCCTCTTTGCACTTGAGTAGTTATACTTATTGAAAACAAGGGGAACAACACCATGAAAGGATTACTGAAACTCGCCGCTCTCGTTAGCTTTCTCTCCATGAATTCGCTTGCTCTTGCATCTGAGTGCCCTGATATTCTTCAAGGTAAGCAAAGGTTGTTAAACTCAACGGAAGAAGTCGATCTATGCGAAAGCTTTAAGGGAAAGACACTACTAATCGTCAATACAGCAAGCCAGTGCGGCTTCACTCCTCAGTTCGAACAGTTAGAAACCCTCTATCAAACTTACAAAGACCAAAACTTCACCGTTATCGGTTTCCCGAGCAATGACTTTCGACAAGATAGAGGAAGCGAAACAAACACAGCGAAAGTCTGTTATCTCGATTACGGGGTAACCTTTCCAATGATGGCTCGCTCTTCAGTATTAGGTGTAGATGCGAACCCAGTCTTCAACCAGATTACTAACCAAGCAGGCATAAAACCAAAATGGAACTTCTACAAGTTTCTAATTAGCTCTGAAGGTAAAGTTATTGCTACTTTTCCAAGCTCCACATCACCGACAAGTACTACGCTTACCAATATGATAGAGCAACAATTATAAGGTGACGACCATGACAACACGCTCAACCATGCTACAACTCGGTTACTTAGGCCTGGTTCCATTTGTGTTTAGTTTAGGGCTGATTTTCACTGACATCTCACTCTTCAATTTAAGTGGTCAGCAATTTTTCATCGCATATAGCGCCGTTATATTAAGTTTTTTATCCGGCATCCTTTGGGGTAATGGCATTGAGCATTACTACCACCGCCTTAGCCGAAATATATTAATTCTCAGCAACCTTTTTGTCTTACTGGCTTGGGGCGCATTACTGCAGGGCCACAAACATTACGCAGTCGCAACCCTACTCTTAGCAATTGGGTACCTTGCTGTTTGGTATGCAGAAAAGCTCGTGAGGAAAGTCGAACAAGACGCCGAGCCCAAGGGATATCAAGGAATGAGGAGCAAACTGACCTTCGGCGTAATCGTAATGCACGGATTGGCTTTAGTTTCATAACCTGGTCTGTCCAGTACTAAGATCACAAAAAAACGTCTTTTTATAAAACAATGTTCATTTCGTGAATGCACACATATTTTGAACACTGTTTTGTTTCATTTATGAATCAATCCACATATAAGTAATTCAAAGCATTCACAAAGGATATGAATATGTTTTTTCGCAAACTTTTGTTTAGCACTGCGATGATCAATGCAACGACAGGTTGCGTGTCTTACCAGGCACAACAAGCCGCCGCTCAAACAGTAAATAATACAGGTGCCGTGCTTACCAATGTGATTAAAACCACGATTGCTCAGCCATGTAATGTTGCAATCACTGCTGCTAGCTTGTTTTATCCGCATGCCATATTTATGACTAGTGTTCCGACTCAAGCATGTACAAGCGTTCTTAGATAATACGAGTGTGATAAGCATAAAAAATGGCGACTCTACCGTCGCCATTTTTAAGCATCAATGCTATTTACAGTTACAGCGTCAATAAGTAATTAACTAATTGATTGTACTCGTCGTAAGTACGAATTTCGTTGGCCAAAACAATGTATTTATTGTTCACAACCACACCCGGAACCCCTCTTAACGTGCTAGCAGAGAATTGCTTATCAAAACCTTTCTGCATTGAGTTTACGGCGAAACTGTTGTACGCCGCATCAAACTTCTTACCTTCTACGCCATTATCAACGAAGAGTTGTTTCAGCTCAGCTTCGTCTTTTGGCGCTTGTCGCTTTTGATGAATTTGGGCAAACATGGCAGGAATCATTGTATCTTCAACCCCAAGCGACACCATCGTCGCGTAGGACTTGGCCATCGGAATCGCCATATCTCCGCCCATGAACCCCACATGCACCTTTTCAAACTTTGCCTCTTTTGGCAGAGCAGGTTTTAAACGCTCAATAAGCGACTCAAACTTGTAGCAATGTGGGCAATAAAAAGAAAAGAATTCCGTCACAACAGGTTTCGATGCTTTCTTTACATCCAGAACTTTGTAGTGCTTCCCTTCTTCAAATTGCGCTGCATGAGCGGTAAAAGTCAGTAAAAGTGCACTACATAAGGCAAGTAGTTTTTTCATTGTTTATTTCCTTGTGGCATTCAAATGCCAAATCATTTCATTTGGTAAAAAGGGGTAGACCCCAAGTAATTTGAGATGAGGAATTAAACAATCGGAGGACGATAAAGCTTGGTGATCACTGTCACTACTTTTTCGACTAGAGGCCTATCAATCAAGGCAAGGCTATAAGGAAGAAGCAGTAAGTCGTTTTGAGATAAGTTGGAGGGAATTTTGACCATGCAGGAAGAGCTACAACTCGTGTGAGATTGTTGTGCCTTATTGATGGCTGACTCATCGTGATGTGATTCTACGCAGTCGTCATTGACGCCAAGTTGTTTGTGCAGAGCAGCCTTTTGAACAATAAGATCGCGTACTTCAATTGTTTTCATCGGAGCGGAAGCCTGCACCACAGGAGCGACACTACTCAAAAGCATAGCAACTAAGCAAACTATCGCAGTCAACAATGTACGGTTAAACTTCAACATAGCTACATCAAGGAAAATGGTGATTTAAGATAATACATGATAACGGTTTGACTTCAAGATACGGACTCTCGGCTCGCTAACAAACTCTGTTCTTTGACTATTTTAGGCTAGTGAATTTTCTCTCTAACGCTCCCTCAGTACACGAAACCAGCACAACGAGCTATTCACCGTTCGGATACTCCCCTCATCAGATACCAGCAACAATTCGATAAAACTTGAAATCATTATGAAACACGAGTAATAGTTAGAACAGTTTTTGTACGAACAAGGAAAGATCAATGCTTAAAAAAAGATTCTTTAAGACAAAAGATGAAGTCGAAGTCACGTTCGAGCTAGATAAAGATCAGTGGGACTCTGTCCAAATTGCTGGAGACTTCAACAACTGGCAGCCAGAACCGATGAAATTAGTGAAGAAAAGTCGTCAGTTTAAATTTAAAACCCGCTTACCTAAAGCGCAGAATGTTCAGTTCCGTTACTTGCTCGATGATGCGAAGTGGGAAAATGACCCACAAGCTGATGCTTACGTTCCAAATGTTTTTGGCAGCGACAACAGCGTCGTGTGTACCACCGAATAAGCGGTAATTTCGCTTTAAGATTCCATACCTAGGCGCAAACGTTGCGCCTTTTTACATCTCCCGAAATGTGATTGGTGATTAGATTTAAATCATTAATTGGCAATTTTATCCAATTAACTCATCCGATAACCTTATTCTGAGAAAGCCCCGATTTCAGATAATAAGTGCGACATTCATGGATAGGTGTAGAAGAGGAAGTCAACTACTGAAAGTGGTACGCT
>NZ_JAWPOP010000288.1:0-832 GCF_033344345.1 Vibrio sp. 1978 | reverse complement strand
CGAAAAGTGCTTCTTCGGATTGTGGTATTTATCATTGGATACGGCGTTAAAATATTTCTCATAAAAGCCTTTCAGCTCTTCCAAACGCTCTGTCCAAATCGCGACATGTTCTATTTTCATATTGGCTCTCTTCGTAAGTATTTGTGATTCAATAATTGCTGGCATTGGCATCAAATCTAACGAGGACGACTTGAATGAAAAAGAGAGCAAATCACTGCAACCTTGTTCCTGTTTTATGGTAGGAGTTGTGTTTGCATGACGGTGTTGTCCATAATGGCGCAAAGTTTTACAGGATAAAATGATGGAAGAGATGTACTTCGCAGGCGGCTGCCTTTGGGGTGTTCAAGAATTTATGCGCCACCTGCCGGGCGTAATCAGCACCGAAGCTGGACGCGCAAATGGCAAGACGGATAACACTCAATCTGAATACGATGGCTACGCAGAATGCGTTCGCACCGAGTTTGATCCAAGCCAAGTGTCGGTTGAAACCTTAATGGGCTATTTCTTTGAAATCATCGACCCATATAGCATCAACAAGCAAGGTGAAGACGTAGGCGAAAAGTACCGTACAGGTGTCTATAGCCAAAACGAACAACACCTGGCCATTGCTAAAGCTTTTTTCGCAGAAAGACCAGATGCCGATCAGATCGCTGTAGAAGTGCTGCCGCTTACAAACTATGTACCAAGTGATGATGAGCACCAAGACCGACTCACGCGCTTTCCAAACGACTACTGCCATATCCCGTTAGATTTGCTGCATAAGTACAAAAATCCGTCTTAATGGATTAATCAAATTCAGCGTAACAACCCTCCCTAACCTCCCCTTGGCTTC
>NZ_JAWPOP010000287.1:0-832 GCF_033344345.1 Vibrio sp. 1978 | reverse complement strand
TACGATGGAAAGAAGAGTGCGTTATCGACGTGGATATACACGATTATACGCAACTTGTGTTTTGACTTACTCAGAAAACAAAAGGGTAAAGAGCTTCACATCCATTCTGATGACATTTGGCCATCGGAATATTATCCGCCAGATTTGGTTGATCATTATTCTCCAGAACAAGACATGTTGAAGGAACAGGTGGTGAAGTTTCTTGATATTTTGCCTAAAAATCAGAGAGACGTATTGCAAGCGGTTTATCTCGAAGAGCTGCCACATCAGCAAGTTGCGGAACTTTTTGACATACCGCTAGGCACGGTGAAGTCTCGGTTAAGACTCGCAGTAGAAAAGTTAAGGCACTCAATGCATACGGAGCAACTATGAACAAACATCCAGATAACAACTTGTTAGAAGCGTACGCTTCGGGCAGCATTGATGCGGTTTCTGGTCTTGTGGTCGCCACACATTTAGAGACGTGCTCCAAGTGCCGAGCGTATGTAAACCAAGTAGAAGCAAGTCAAGCAAATACAGTGAGCGAAAGTCCATCAGAGTATTCACCTGAGTTTGATGACATGTTGAACGACATTATTAACGCAGAACCTGTGAACGACAATGTGGTGATTCAAGATACAGCTTTCGTCAATGTTGCAGGTAAAAGCTTCGAGCTTCCAAAAACGTTAGTGCGCTTTTCTGATTTGGTGGGATCGTGGCGAAGCTACGGTGGGAAAGTTTTCAGTGCACAAATTGATTTGGGTGAAGATGCTCGAGTGAGCCTGATGTACATCGGCGAAAATGTACAAATCCCACAACACACGCACAGAGGGTTGGAATCCACACTGGTTCT
>NZ_JAWPOP010000286.1:0-834 GCF_033344345.1 Vibrio sp. 1978 | reverse complement strand
TAGTCGAAAGTTAATTCGACAAGTCTTTCGGTGGATGGGGTCTCCAAAACTCTATAATAAACTCTGTGATTTGTTTTTTGTTGGTTACTCCATCTACGTTTTTCTTTTAATCATCGTTCTTGCCCTTGCCTTCGCGATAACGAAAAGGCTGTGTCAGCAGCTTATCCAATCTTTGCTCTCTCGCTTCCCTGATCTCAGGCACACCAATCACGACATCGTTATGTCCAAGCGCTGGTTGTGCGCGATACGTTCCAAACCATCTATCCCAAACGGAAAGGAAAAAACCAAAGTTCGAATGGGTTTCCTTCACAATCACCGAATGGTGCACGCGGTGCATGTCTGGTGTCACAATGACTTTTCGCAGTTTCTTATCGATAGATAACCCAAGTTTTGCGTTACTGTGATTGAACATCGCACTCGCATTTAGAATGATCTCAAACACCACAATCGCGAGAGGTGAAACACCAAGAATGAATACCGAGGCGATTTTGACGACCATCGAGATGATGATTTCAATTGGATGAAAACGCGCGCCAGTCGTGACATCGATATCCAAATCGGCATGGTGCATACGATGAATTTTCCATAGCGGTTTAACGCGATGAAAAACCAAGTGCTGAACATAGATGATGAGATCGAGAACAATCACAGCAAGCAACACATTTAACCAACCGGGCAGGGACAGAAGATTGAATAGTCCCCAATGCTGATCATGAGCAATGGTCGCAGCTTGAAACGCAGCAATAGGCATCACTAATGCAATGATCGCGCTATTTAGGGCGACCAAAGAGAGGTTGTTTAACCAGCGAAAGGAACGTTTAACGGTGAGCGTCT
>NZ_JAWPOP010000285.1:0-834 GCF_033344345.1 Vibrio sp. 1978 | reverse complement strand
ATCTAAAACGAAAGCATCAAATACACAATGGGCAGTGTTCATCGAAGATGAATGGAAGATCGCAGAACCTTTTAGTCTGACATTAGGTGGTCGTTTGGATCACGATGAAAACTATGGCGCGCATTTTAGCCCGAGAGTGTATGGTGTGTGGCGTGTTGATCCTGCTTGGACGGTCAAAGGCGGTGTGGCGACAGGTTTCCGCTCTCCTCAGTTACGTGAAATTACCCCTGGTTGGGCGCAAGTCAGTGGTGGCGGCAATATTTATGGTAACCCAGATTTGGATCCGGAAACTTCACTGAACAAAGAAATCAGTGTGCTTTACCAAGGTGATTCTGGTCTTGATGTGACGTTAACCGCCTTCCACAATGAGTTTAAAGATAAGATCACTCGCGTGGTGTGCCCAGATACAATTTGTACGGATGGCCCAAACCAATGGGGGGCAGATCCTACTTACCGCATTAATGTGGATGAAGCTGTTAATCAGGGTGTAGAAGCAAAGTTGGCGAAACCACTAACCGAGACTATCTACTTAAGCTCAAGCTATACCTTTACCGACTCGGAGCAAAAAACGGGTGAATACAAAGGCATGCCACTTCAGCAACTTCCAAAGCACCTGTTTAATGTTGATGTCACTTGGCAAACAACAGACAACCTAGAGAGCTGGACGAAAGTGACCTACCGAGGAAAAGAAATGGATCCCGTCACTGGCCCATCACGCAACAGCATCGTTGAACCTGCTTATACGTTTGTAGATGCCGGCGTAACGTATCAGCTGACGGATAACACCAAGATCAAAGGTGCGATTTACAACCTGTTCGATGAAGACATCAACTA
>NZ_JAWPOP010000284.1:0-834 GCF_033344345.1 Vibrio sp. 1978 | reverse complement strand
CGTCAAACGAATCAGTCCCTTACATACACCGCAGAGTGTGCGCCTGTGGGTGGATTTATCGAGGCGGCGAAAGCATTTTTTGCTGACGGCGGCAAAGGCTGTAACGTGACCTTGCCTTTTAAAGAAGATGCCTATCAATTTGCTAGCCGTTTGACCGAGCGTGCTCAGCTTGCTGGAGCAGTGAATACACTTAAGAAGCTTGATGATGGTGAAATCATAGGTGATAACACTGATGGTGCAGGATTAGTGCAGGACTTGTTGCAACATCAAGTCGTTTTAGAAGGCGCACGTATCCTGATCATAGGAGCTGGTGGTGCCGCTCGAGGAGTGATTAAACCATTGCTCGATCAAAAACCAACATCTCTAACGATAACTAATCGTACATTTTCCAAAGCCGAAGAATTGGCAGAATTGTTTTCTGCGTATGGCCCTGTTAAAGCAAAAGAGATGAATACCATTGCTGAAGAGTTCGATGTCATAATCAACTCTACGTCTGCATCATTGAGTGGTGAGTTACCTGCGATCTCTTCCTCGGTGTTCGCCGCCAATAGTACAAGCTACGACATGATGTATGGCAAAGGTGATACCACATTTAACCAATGGGCTAAGCAACACGGTGCGGCACATGCTTATGATGGTTTAGGTATGTTAGTTGGCCAAGCTGCTGAGAGTTTTATGTTATGGCGCGGTCTTCGTCCTGGAGCCAAACAGATTTTGCGTGAATTAAGAAAGAACCTTGAAGGTCAATAAGCGATGAATCAATCCATCTTATTCCCAGACATGCAATCATGGGATGAAGTATCACAATCAGTAAACTTTGCGGCGCAACAATCT
>NZ_JAWPOP010000283.1:0-835 GCF_033344345.1 Vibrio sp. 1978 | reverse complement strand
GAACGCCTGCATCACGAATGGTTGCTGGGTAAAGCACTAAGCCACCATCGGCGATCGGGTACACCATGCTGCCCACTTTTTCCTTGGTGGCTTTGAGTTGATTGCCTTCGCGCGTAAAGAGTCGCTCAGACATCAAACGTTGTTGCTGGTGGTGGGTCATCACAACTTGAACTTGCGACGGGCTCAACTGTTGCCAGAAGCCGCGTTCCACTAATGGGTCTTGACCGTTTGAGTAGCTGTATCTCGTCGTGGCGCTGTGGTCAGGGTTTAAGGTCATTTGCACCTCAAAACCTTGTGATTGCGTTGAGGTGGCTACATAGGTATTTGCCCAGCTAAGCGTTGCATCAACGTTCGCTGCCATGCCACACCCTTGGTAAGTGTTTCCATCGTGTTTGAGTGTTGCTTTCCAGCCATATAAAGAGTCGCTCATGGTGTCTGAACAGAGGTTTTCCGTCATGCGTAGTTCACCATCATCAAGCCTATAAGTGCGTTGGCGCGGCTGCAGTTGACTGCTTTGAATAGACAGCATTTCGGTGGTTTTACCCATCTGTTGGAACTTAAGCGCATTGGCTTCAAAACTGGCTGCCCAAGACGGCTCGTTGCCAAATACACGCGTCGGTTTTTGCGGTTGGCTGCAACGATTTGGGTTTTCGGTAGTGAGGAAGTTCACTTGCTCAACCACAAAGTTGGCGTCGAAATCCGCAGAGAAACCATCAATGCCCGGAGGATTAAGATGACCGATGACTTCGCCATACATGGTTTGGTACGGTTCATTGCCGAGCTTAATGGCGCGTTGAATTTGTTGAGGTGACAGTTGCAACCAATATTGTTTGTC
>NZ_JAWPOP010000282.1:0-835 GCF_033344345.1 Vibrio sp. 1978 | reverse complement strand
TGCGTTTTGGATGCTGTCGGTAATGCGACGGCTCTTGATGTTCCAGTTTGCCATGTGCGCTACCGCTTCTTCCCAGCGGTATTGGAACTGGCTTTGAGCACTCAACATTTTCACTGTTTCTAAGCCTGCCAAGCTCTCAATCAGGTTGGCGTATTTTTGAGAAGCCAGACGTGAGCCTTCCTCGATAGAACGGCGTAGAGGGCCTTGGATGAGCAGTGAGTGGATGATCAGAATGAGAACACCTACCATCGGCACAAATACCAAATTGCCCGCCATCAACCAAATGATGATTAAAAACAGAATCGCAAATGGTAGGTCGATCAACGCGCTGACGGTAGCGGAAGTGAAAAATTCGCGGATGGATTCAAACTCCTGCAAGTGACGTGCAAATGCACCCACTGACGGCGGTTTGGATTCCATTCGAATCCCCATCACTTTGCTAAACAGTTTAGAGGAGATCAGAATATCCGACTTTTTACCCGCCACATCGATGAAGTAGTTACGAAGTGACTTGAGAGAAAAGTCGAAAATGAACACGACGAAGATACCGCTTGCCAACACCCATAAGGTTTCAAACGCGAGGTTTGGCACCACTTTGTCGTACACCAAACGAGTGAACATTGGTGCGGCAATGGCGAAGATGTTGATCAAAAGAGAAGCGATAAGCACATCGCGGTAGATGCGTTTAGATTGCCACAAGGTTGACCAGAACCAGTGACCTTCTTTGGTTTTGAGCACTTCGGGAGAGCGCTCATCGAAACGGAATTGCTTTTTAACTAAAAAGTAGCGACCAGTGTACTGCTCAAGTAGGTCTTCTAATGGAATGGAGATTGGC
>NZ_JAWPOP010000281.1:0-836 GCF_033344345.1 Vibrio sp. 1978 | reverse complement strand
TGTAGTGAAGTAATCGGCGCAACGTGCATGGCATTCTCTCCGGCTTAAAAACAAAAAAAGCCAGCACAATGGCTGGCCTTAACCTATTTCCCGATAAAATGAGTGCTTAGTCTAGTAGCGACTTCACATATTCTGCAATTTCAGGTACTTGGCAGTGCGCGAAGAAACACTCTTGGAATTGCGTGCTGCCTACTGCAGTTTTCACTAGCTCTTGGTCGATAGCACGTAGACCTTCAACCACGTCTTTTGCTACCGCTGATTTCACGTTGTTTAGGATAGCCGCGTTCGCTTGCTGAGGTGCTGCACGCTCAATTGGGTAACCTTCGCCGCGTTTGCCTGTGAACGCTTTTTCGAAGATGTAACGAACGTTCAATTCACCCGCCCAACCAAAACCTTTCGCAAATGCCAAAGAAATCGCATTGCCGTTATTGATTTGGTTGAACAGGAACGCGTCTGATGGCTCAAGGCAGTAACCACAAACAACGCCTGGGTGTAGGTTGCAAGACATCAATGCACCTTGGCCAGTACCACAACCAGTTACCACGAAGTCCACGGCTTTTGAGTTCAGCAGAATGCTCGCCATGATACCTAGGTGGATGTAAGTGAGGTGATGGTCGTTTTCATCCGTCATACCAACGTTGAAAACATCGTGACCAAGGCCACCTGCTACAGAGTTAAGCTCGCCAGCCACCATTGCGTTTTTCGCTGCTTGGCTGTTTTCCATCATTAGTGCAATTTTCATGTGTTACTCCTGCGGAAACTCCGCATTCAAATTTCAATTCTTAAACAAAATCTTTGCGCATTGGGGTGAAAGTATCGATAAGTACACCCGCTTT
>NZ_JAWPOP010000280.1:0-837 GCF_033344345.1 Vibrio sp. 1978 | reverse complement strand
CCACAGTTTTAGGCTCATTAGCGCCATTGCTAGGAACAGCGACAATGAAACCGTACCGAGAATATCCACGGTTTCTAAGTCGACTTTGCGAACTTTCGTCACTTCCATGATGTTGGTGATCACCACACCAATAAACAACGCGTAGACAAAGTCCGGAATCATCAACCATTTGATGCCAAAGCTGCTCACCCAGTTTTCTAGATAACCCGCCCCTGTCACACACAACAAAATAATCGACAAGCTTTCGACCACTTTCTTTGCAGTAACTCGGTCTTCTTCGTGCTCGTTATAAGTCACGAGTTCAGGAAAACGTTGGTGACTTTGATTTGTACGGCCGTATTCCGATTCTAGGTTGTTTTTGTCTATCAAACGCTGTGCCACTGGGCTGCCGATGATGCCGCCAATCACCAAGCCAAACGTCGCAGATGCAATCGCAACCTCGAGTACGTTATGTAGACCATACATATCTTGGAAAGTCTGCGACCAAGCTGCGCCTGTTCCGTGACCACCAGAAAGCGTAATGGAACCCGCAATTAATCCCATTAGCGGATCTAAGCCCAATGCGGTCGCCAAAGACACACCAACGGCGTTTTGAATAAGAATGTACGCTGATGCCACCGCGAGAAAGATAAACACCTTCGCACCACCTTTGATCAGTTGGGTGTAGTTTGCCGCTAATCCAACGGTGGCAAAAAACATCAACATAAAGGTATTTTGCAGTGGTAAATCGAAGGATAAATCAACGCCATTAAAGTGCATTGCGGTAATCACACAAGCGATGACTAACCCACCAACAATCGGTTCTGGGATATTAAATTTTTTTAAAATTGGAAGTTT
>NZ_JAWPOP010000279.1:0-837 GCF_033344345.1 Vibrio sp. 1978 | reverse complement strand
GGCCCGCCTTTTCCCTACCGCGGAGCGGTGGGGGCGGTGTGTAGCCTAGCGCAGCGGATAGATCAGTTATCCGGCCTCTGGCCGGGCATTTTGGGCAAGGGCAAACAGCGCCCCACTAGGGCGCTGTTAACCGCGCCTAGTGGATTATTCTTAGATAATCATGGATGGATTTTTTCAGCACCCCGCCAGCCCCCGCCCCTGCTGGGTTTGCAGGTTTGGGGGCGTGACAGTTAACGGGGGGGTTCGTGACAGTTAACGGGGGGGGGCGTGACAGTTAACGGGGGGGGCGTGACAGTTAACGGGGGGGGCGTGACAGTTATTGCAGGGGTCAGCCTGCCGCCTTGGGCCGTGCGATGTCGTACTTACCCGCCGCATACTCGTTCACCGTCCAGCCCAGCGCGATCAGCTCCGGCAGCGCCTCGCGCACCCGCTGGCGTCTCTTGCGCATGGCGGCCCCACTGGCCTCTGACGGCCAGACGTAGCCGCACAGGGTATCTATGGCCGCCTTGCCGGTCTTGCCGGGGTCGATCCAGCCACACAGCCGCTGGTGCAGCAGGCGGGCGGTTTCGCTGTCCAGCGCCCGCACCTCGTCCATGCTGATGCGCACATGCTGGCCGCCACCCATGACGGCCTGCGCGATCAAGGGGTTCAGGGCCACATACAGGCGCCCGTCTGCCTCGTCGCTGGCGTACTCGGCAAGCAGCCGGAAGCCCTGCCGCTTGCGGCCATTCTGGGCGATGATGGATACCTTCCAAAGGCGCTCGATGCAGTCCTGTATGTGCTTGAGCGCCCCACCACTATCGACCTCTGCCCCGATTTCCTTTGCCAGCGCCCGAT
>NZ_JAWPOP010000027.1:0-61961 GCF_033344345.1 Vibrio sp. 1978 | reverse complement strand
AGAGCGTACCACTTTCAGTAGTTGACTTCCTCTTCTACACCTATCCATGAATGTCGCACTTATTATCTGAAATCGGGGCGAATCAATAAGCGGAGACAGTGCTAGCAACTCTAAAACATTTTTTTCAAAGATTTCATCCGCGTGTCTTACCCAATCTAAAAACTTTTTTTGAGCAAACATAGGCTCGATTTCATATAAAAATTCAATACTAAAGTAAAACTCATTTTTGATAGGCAAATTGTACACTCTTCGATAGTCTTTTTTATACTCCAAATTTCCTTCTACATATTTTGAAAATGTATTTTCACCAATCTTGATATCTTGGCATTTGATTGGAGGGTAACCACGAAGAAACTCTCCTATAAGGAACTCTTCTTTCGCTCTCTTTTTTTCTTCGTTTATCGGGTCCATTCCCCAACGATGATTTGCGTACGCAATGGCATCATTCATCAACTCTGTATGATCACCTTTTCGAGAGCCGTCAGGTGACTCTACAGCATGATAAAAATCCACGTACTCTTTCTCTATAAATGAAGATAGTTGATTAACACTAGTAATATATTTATCTGAAGATTTAATCCTTAACCGAATATATAAGCTACCTTGTTTATTGATTGGTAATAGTGGATTTATTATTCTATTTTGAAAAGAGAAATAAATCGTGGCCAAGTTTATAAACTTTTCATGCCGCTCTACTTTTGAATCAATATTGAATCGTTGTAATTCAATAAAATCTTGGTATACATGACCTTCATATATATTGTTCGGACATTCAAATGATAGTACTAAGTCATCTATCTGGAATACATTATGTAACAAGTGTGCAAAATCTGGTTTCCCTCTAAACCCATCTTTAAAGATTTTGATAAAATTAATATTTATATCTCTTGTTATTTAAATATGTATTGATATTTGTGATAAGCTCTATACTAAATCCATTGGCTTTATATGCGCCATGGCGTACAAAGGTAAATAGACATCCAATTTGATTCATTTTTCTCTCATGGCTACATACTTTGCTAGCTTTTCTTGACACTGACGCTGTGTTACTCAGCCTTAGTTTTTTCGTTCAACCCCTTTACTGCTTTGGCTGTATACGAGTCGATGAGCGGAGACAAATCCAGTAATTCCAATACTTTTTTTTCAAAGGTTTCATCCGCACTTCTCACCCAATCTAAAAACTTCTGCTTAGCAAACATCGATTCGTACTTATACCAAAACTCGATGCTCAGGTAGAATTCATTTTTTATGGGTAAATTGTATACTCTTCGTAATTCACTCTTATACTTAAGATTACCTTCTGAGTATTTTGAGTATTTGTTTTTTCCAACTTCAACTATCTCACACTTTATTGGTGGATAACCACTTAAGAAACCTCTAATTAAATATTCTTCTTTTTCTCTTTTTCGGTCTTCACTTTCTGGAATTTCTCCCCATTGTTTATTCGCACGCTTAGTCAATTCTTTCATCAAGTCTGTATGATACCCCCTCATAGAGCCTTCACTTTGCTCCGGGGCATGATAAAAATCATAATATTCTCTCTCTAAAAATGAGGACAATTGACTAATATTATCAATATCTTCTCCAGTAGATTTAACCCGTAGCCTAATATATAATCCACCTTGTTTGTTAATAGGAAGCAAAGGGTTTAATATTTTCTTCTGAAACAAAAAATATACCGTAGCTAACTTTACAAACCTTTCATGCCTCTCTATTTTTGATTCAACATCGAACTGTTCTAAATTAACAAGATCCTGGTATACATGTCCTTCATATATGTTGTTCGGACACTCAAATGACAGCACTAAGTCATCTATCTGGAACGCATTATGTAATAAGTCAGAGAAATCCGGCTTTCCTCTAAAACCATCTTTACACATTTTAATAAAACTCATATGTCTATCTCTTACTCTTCAAATATGCATCAATACCTTTAAACGAACGCCTGAAATATGAGTTCTAATTCAAGTAAAGGTAAGCCACATACTAAGGTATTATGAAGGTCAAAAAGGAGATCGGATCTTTTCAAAATTTTAAATATCTAACATCACCTCCACTTTACTGAAATCTACACTTTTGAAAGTTACATCCCCTCCATCCAGCAATAGCTCATCAAACACGCCAACTATTGATAATAAGCTTGAGGATCTGATCTCCACCCATGAAATGAGAAACAAAAAAGCCAGCCTTAAAAGGCTGGCAAGTAGAGCAACAAGGTCAGTGCTTACTGCTAACTAACACCGAACTCGTATTGGATTCATTTTCGTCTGTTAGTCTCTTTTATCGGCGTTTATGACTTGCTTGCTTTCTCTTTGTGGCACGTTACCTTTACTAACTGTTCTTGCTCATCTTTAATGTTTTTCACGATACGCTCATCACGTGCGTGAATGGCATCCATGTTCATTTGCTGAATATCTGCTATAGCTTCATGTTTCATTTCAGAAAAGTCCTGACGTAAATCTGAGCTCCACTCCTCTTTGTCTAAAGTGTTAGCAGCAGCGATTGGTGATGACATTACAGCAATAAGACTTAGAGTAGATAGAAATACGCTTTTCATAATAAGCTCCTTGAGGATTAGCAGTTAATTTTAATTACAATTCATATATTGCACATACGATGCCAACTTTTATTTTGTTATTTTTCAACAGCTTAAATAAAACCTCATATTCAACGTTATCTTCGTCTGGTAAATTTCGCTAACCAAGTGTCAAATTAACCATGCGAATTTAAAACATTAGAAACATACATATTATAAATGCTTTGTCAGGCAGTTTTCTCATCAGATAATTACGTAACTGCCCACTAAAAAATCACTTTGAATCAAAATGCGGAAACAAAAAAGCAGCCCGAAGGCTGCTCCTAATCGTTAACATCAAGCTTGTTAACTCGATACGCTTGCTTCAACGCTCGACGTCACTGGCGACTTTCTGAAACGATTAATCAAACGATGGATAAACCTCTTAATCGATCTGAAAATATTTTTAATATCTTCAAGCATTAAATACAAACAAGGCACCAACACTAAAGTCAGAACCGTTGCGTACAACACCGCAAAGCCCAAAGCGACAGCCATCGGTATGACAAAACGCGCCTGCAAACTCGTTTCAAACATTATCGGCAATACACCCGCAAACGTCGTTATTGAGGTGAGAGTGATAGCTCGAAAACGAGCACAACCCGCCTCAACAACCGCTTGTTTGATGTTCATACCCTTTTCTCTCACTTGGTTTACGTAATCTGTCATAACCAGAGAGTCGTTGATAACCACGCCAGCAGCGGCGATCAAACCAAATGTCGACATCATACTGATGTCTAAACCTAGCCAGAAATGGCCCCAAATCGCCCCCGTCAGACTAAACGGAATGACGGACATTACAATCAAAGGTTGGGTATAACTTTTTAACGGTACAGCTAACAAGATGTAGACGATGATCATGCCTGCAATAAAGAACAAAATCTGTTCATTACGCTGCGCAGCCTGCTCTTCAATATCACCACCCAATTCTGTTTTCACACTCGAGAACGCTTGCTTCATATCCGGTAAGATATTGTCGTCAATGACCTTTACGATTTCTTGAGGTTCAACCAATTCTTCGTCTATCGAACCATAGACATAAACGGTTTGATACCCGCCTTCACGTCGAATGCTACTCACGCCCGGCTGCTCGTTGATCTTCACCACATCACCTAGCATGACCTTCTTACCTGCTGGTGTGGTAATCACAGCGTAACGCAATGATGAGAATGCTTCACGCGTCAGTTGCGGGTAACGCACCATAACTTTAATTTCTTCACCATCACGAATAATGCGCTGTGCTTCGCCACCATAAAAGCTGCCACCAACTTGCTCTGCGATCATGGTGAGATCCAGACCGAGATCGTGCGCTACAGGCGCAAGAGACAGGAGTACTTCTTTGCTTCCAGAATCAATAGAAGATGAAATATCATATAACCCTTCTTCCTGCTGTAAACGCTCTATCAAGTAACGCCCAGCCTCGTTGAGCTCATTGATGTTAGAGCCAAACAACAAGTAGCCAAACTCATCTCTGTCACCACCACCCGCACTCTGCTCACGGATTTTGATGCTCTTCATACCGGGAATAACAGGCATAGCTTCACGCCAACGTCGAGCCAGTTCAAATGTATTGAACGGGCGTAACTCTTCATCAACCAGAGGTACTAATACACGACCTTCGGTGCGGCTTCTGTTGTAAGACAGCACATCACGAATCATTCCTTGACCATGTTCTGCAATGGTCTCAGATTCGATCTTTTGCATGACACGTTCAATAGTCTTGAGTGCACTGATTGTCTGCTCACTTGAAACGGTATCATTCATTTCAATAGTGATCGCAGGATAGTCAGTCGGCACTTTAGGGTTAGGGATCACCCGAACATAATTCGCGTTGATCAAAGCCGCGCTGATCAGCAGTAAACCACAGAACACCGCAAACACTGTCCAGCGCCAATGGGTGCATGTTGTTACAAAGTTACGATATGGACCATTTACAAAACCAAAAAAACGTTGGTTAAATCGGTCACGCCAGCCACCTGGTTTAACTGGCTTAAAATGGGTATGCGCCAAGTGCGCTGGTAGGATCAACTTTGATTCAATCAAACTGAAGATCAAACACAGAATCACGACACCAGCAATGCCGTAAAAGAAAGCGCTATCAATACCACTCGAAAGCAAGAATGGTGCGAATACAGCAATCGTTGTCAGAACACCAAATGTCGCTGGCGTAGCAACACGTTTGACACCGCGTACCACGTTCTCGACACCGCCGCCCTTTTCTTCGATTTCACTGTACGCACTTTCTCCCATGACGATGGCGTCATCCACCACAATTCCGAGCACCATGATGAAAGCAAACAGCGAGACGATGTTCACTGTAATACCCAAAGCTGGCATCATCATTACAGCACCGAGGAAACAGACAGGTAGCCCAATCATTACCCACATAGCCAAGCGGAAACGTAGGAAAATGGTCAGCATAATCGCGACTAATGCAGCGCCTTGCAGCAAGTTTTTCAACATCATGTCGAGACGCCCATTTAAATAATAAGTCGTATCAACTAAGACTTTGAGCTTAACATCCTGCGGCAATGTCTTGTTTTTTGCTTCAATATAATTACGAACGGACTGTGCAACAGGGATAATGTTCTGATCACGAGTTGCTTCAACAGACATGTAGATCGCATTTTGCCCTGAGTATTCAAAATAGCGCTCTTCTTCCGTAAAGCCATCTTTGATCGTGGCGATATCTTGCAGTAAAACCTTCGCACCATTTGCGCCAAGCTTTACAGGAATATTTCTAAACTCATCACCACGGTAGTATTGGTTTTCAATCCTTACTGCAATCATCCCTGAGTTTGTTTTTACTTCGCCCGCAGAAAAGTTAGCTGAATAACGGCTGATCGCGCTGCTGATATCGCTCAACGTAAGGTCGTATTTACGAAGAACAAGTGGGTCAACTTCAATCGCTATTTCTTCTTCTGGCGCACTCAGATACACCAGCATGACGTTTTCTAACTGAAGTAATTCATCTTCGATTTGCTTAGCAAGCGGTTTAAGCTCCTCGAGCGGTCGGTCCCCAACTAACCCCATTTCGATTACATCTTGGCGCCATTCAACTTGGTAGACATTGATTGGTTCCATACCCGCTGGTAAGTTAGATAAGGTATCAATACGTTGGTTTACATCATCTAAGACACGCTTGATATCGGCATTAACGTCTACCTCGATGGAAACATACGCGCTACCTCTAGAGGCCGTTGAGACTGCTTTTTTAATCCCGGTGACGTCTTTAATCGATTCCTCGACCTTAACGAGAATACTCTCTTCTATCTCTTGAGGAGAAGCGCCAGGATAAGTCGCACGAACATCAATGTAGTTCACCTCAATATTCGGAAACATCTGCCTTTGAATAAAGAGAAAGCTCACCACACCCATGATAATGATGAACACCATCAAAAGGTTGGCAGCGACGGGGTTATTCGCAAAATAGGCAATTAAGCCCTTTTGTTTAGTATCTTCCATGACATACTCCTACTTACTGTACGACGGTTTCGGAGTCGTCACTCTTTTTTGCGATTTGTACCGCCATGCCTTTTTGAGGGTACTCGGGCAAGGTCAGTACCAACTTATCACTTTGCTCTAAACCTTCGCCCACCAACAAAAACTCACCTTCTGCTCTCAAAACCCTGACAGTTCTGGGTTGAAGTTGATTATCGCCATTCACTACCCACACGGTACGATTTTTTACTAATTCCTGTGGCAAGCGGTAGATATGCTTAAGTTCCTTACCAGTGAAGCTCACTTCAACGTAGGAGCCGAATTTAATTGGAGGCTGCTGGTTATCGACACCGTATGGGTCCGCGATTTGAATGACCATGTTAATCATTCGGGTAGCGCTATCAATCATGCCTAGATCACGAACTACTCGACCTTCTCTAGTGGTAGAAAACACACCTTGCTGCGTCACTGTCGCAGTGAGTTCACCAATGGATTCGGGTAAAAATGCACTATCAAAACCGGCAATCGGTACGTGCACCTCTGCCACTTCGATGTTGTTTAATGTGGCAACTCGAGAACCAGATGTAACAAATTGACCAACACCAATATCACGCTCAACAACCAGCGCATCGTAAGGTGCAACGACTTTGCAATTTTCTAACTCTCTTTTTGCTCGTTTGAGTGCCGCTTGAGCCGACTTTACTTGCGCTTGTGCGCTCAAAACGTGAGGCTTGCGTAAATACAGATCCGTCACTTGCTTATCGCTCAGTCTCTTTGCCTGACGTTTTGCCACTTCGGCTTTCGCTTGTTCCTCAATCAAGTTTGCGCGTGCACTAGCTAAATCGGCTTCAGCTTGTAAAACCGACGCTTCATAGTTGTCGCTTTCAATTGTGAAAAGAACCTCTCCTCGTTTCACGATGCCACCCGTTACAAAATTCGGGTGCCAACTTATCACTTCACCACTGACTTGCGCGGAAAGGTGTGTTTTTTCAAAAGGGACTAATTCACCGTGACTGGTAATCACCACTTTGTGATCAGTAGGAAAAAGAGAAGAAGCCTGAACAGTAGGTTCTGTAATTGCATCTTTGGTTGACTCTTTTTCCGGCGCAGTTGCGGCAATTGCAGCATATCCTGCATAAGAGCCTCCAACGACGACGAAGGGTAAAAGCCAACGTAATATGGGTTTTGCTAACATCGAAAATCCTTTTTTATTGTTGTTTTCAACACCACACTTTTATTCAGTCCATTGCTCCCGGTAAGCATGGTGATGAGAGAATTGAATTTGAATAAACATCAAAGCGGCGCTTGCCTAGTCTTTTAAGCAGCGAACTAGATAGTTATTGCCAATTCAAAGTTAATAAAATTAACAAAAAATTAACCAACTGCGCAAGTTGCTCTGACTTAACTTTTGTTCTAAACAGCAAATGACATGCCAAGCATTTATTTATTAAAAATCATATGGTTATATAAAAATCATTATTTTATCCAGTGTGCTATTGGTCATAATCACCAGATATTAGTGATTATGACCAATACGGCCATAATGATAATTAAAATAAATGATTATCTGCGCTCTAAAAGTTGAACTTAGTGCAGGCTCTATGGCAATTCATTGATTAATCGCTCGTTATCAAACGGTTCTGGGTGCATGTGGCGTCAGCTTAAGTCTATAATTTGGAGTAGGTAACACTCTGTAAGACAAGGAAATGTGCTTTGTTACAAACACTCGCCAAGTTGCTCTTCCCCTCGCTGCTCACTATTTTATCGGCATGCTCATCCGTATCGTTGAATGACGCCAGTGAAAAGTCCACCAGCTTTCAGCTCGGTTATCAAAAGGATTCTGTTCTTGCGCAGTACTTTGAAGCTTACGGGAGAGACCCTAAGTCCATAACTGGCTTTGCACCGTTAAATCAGGGACACGATGCCCTTCTTGCTCGAACCTCTTTGATCGAGTCCGCCCAGAAAAGCCTTGATCTTCAATACTATATTTACCGTGGTGACGAAACGAGTCAGCTAATAACGTGGCGCTTGTATGAAGCGGCAAAGCGTGGTGTTCGAGTAAGGCTGTTGCTTGACGATATGCAAAAGCGAAACGACGATGTGATGGCTGCCCTCAATGCACATCCTAATATAGAAATCCGCTTATTTAACCCGCATCAGTATCGCGACTCCCGTTGGTTCGCTCTTGCTAGCGATTTTGAACGTCTTAATCGTCGTATGCACAATAAGTCTCTGATTGCAGACAGTGTTTCCGCCATTGTCGGAGGTAGAAATATCGGCAATGAATACTTCTCTTTTGAATCGCAAGTTGAGTTTGGTGATTTTGATCTTCTGCTCTATGGTGAGGCGGTACAACAAACTGCCGATCAGTTCGACCTCTACTGGAATAGCGCCTATGCGATACCAATGGAATGGATTACACCGAATTCACAGCAAATTACCGACCAAGCGATTCAAAAGCAGGTCAATAAACTCCGGTTAGAGGAAAAGTTTTCAACCGGCCGCTATGACTTCACACAACTGGATATGTACCAAGATCTAAAACAAGGCAAACTCAAGCTCTACTGGGGAGAAGCGAAAGTATGGTTTGATCTGCCCGATAAAGTCGCAACCCGAGAGAGCCAACTTATTGATAATTTGTCGGAACTGGTTAAAAGTGTTGAGGATTCATTTGTGCTCATTTCTCCTTATTTCGTTCCTACTAAAGTAGGTACTCAAGCATTAAGTAACGCGGCCAAGCGAGGCGTTGATATCACGATTGTGACCAATAGCCTCGCGTCTAACGATGTGTTTGCCGTGCATGGTTGGTACGCAAAATATCGAAAAGATCTACTCGAAGCTGGAATCAAGCTTTGGGAAGTAAAAGCGAGCGCAAAACTCAAAAGTAAGTGGAGCCTCACGGGGAGTAGCAGAGCAAGTTTACACGCTAAAGCAATGACGATTGATAACAAAACACTTTTCGTTGGTTCAATGAACTGGGACCCACGTTCGGCAGCTTTGAATACCGAAATGGCCGTTGTTATCGAACAGCCAGAATATGTGCAAATGTTTCTAGAACAACTGCCGAATCAACTGTCGAGTAACGCCTACGCCTTAACTCTGCGCGACGGGGACATTGTCTGGATCGACGTAAAAACAGGCGAAGAATACGACTCCGAACCAGAAGCAGGAGTATGGCGAAAAATGGGCGCTTGGTTCTCCGGAATATTACCGATTGAAGATCAGCTATAACAGTTGCCAATACTGCAAATCTCCCCAGTCAAGCAAAACAAAATGGACGCTAGTTTTGGGCAGGGGACACAACCAACATAAGGAAGTTCAATGCCAGCGCAATGGAATGAATACTATCAGAAGATTTTAAGCCAACCTCACCGCCCAAACGTGGAAAATGCCCTGAACCTACTTAAGATAGAAGGCAAAGTCGCTCTTGATATTGGCTGCGGAATAGGTCGAGACAGTCACTTTCTCCTCGAACAGGGATTTAAGGTTCACGCATGTGATAGCAATGAAGATGCAGTAAAAACTTGTTTAACACGCTTTGAAGGTAATAAGCGATTTTCAGTTTCGCAGTGCTGTTTTACTGAGTTTAATTATCCTCAGTGCAGCTTGGTTATCGCAAATGCCAGTTTGTTCTTTTGCCCTGACAAAGGCTTCAAACAAGTCTGGACAAAAATAGACAGCGCATTACAACCGGGCGGTATCTTCTCCGGTGATTTCTTGGGAGTGAAAGACTCCTGGGTTACCTTCGAAATGCACCCAAACATTACCGCATTAACAAAAAAGGAAGTGGAAAGCTTATTCGAAGGTTACGACCTCATTTCATTGCATGAAAGAGATGAAGACGGGACCACTGTAGTCGGAAGCCAAAAACATTGGCACATGTTTAGTGTGACCGCTCGAAAGCGCTAAAAATGGTCTCTCAGTAAAGAAAGCAGCACTTCAAATCAGTGCTGCTATCAGAGATTAATTGACGGGATACACCACTTCAAAACGCTCTAAAACCAGCGTACGTTTCTCATGCCAATCGATGTTCAACTCATCGCATTCAGCTCTAAAAAATGCAGTATGAGCATCACGCCACCAGTTTAAGGTTCTATCACCTTCGCCTTCTGCGAAGGCAAACTCTGCGGTTACATCCTCATATTTGCATGTACTTACGTCAGTAATTCGTATCACGCAAACTGGGTCCCCATCCCAATTCGTCACTACTTGTAAATGACCGACTTGGGGCATGATTTCACCATGTTCTCGATACCAAAGCTCCAAACTGCACGATGCAGTTTTCTGTCCAATACGAACCAAATCTGCGCATACATTCGCGTTGTATTCGTCGGCACAATAATAGTCAGCACTGACTGATGGTACAGCTTCCCTTTGTTCTGGTGATAATAATTCTAGGAATTGTTCTAAGTAATCCTTAGCTCGCGCGTCCATGCTCACTCCATTAATCATAAATTCGCAAGGAGGATAAAAGATATCACAACAAATAACCACCAGGAACAAACTGAAAAACAACAAGAATATGACTTCTACGTAGACGACTGTTATTTCTTTTGTAATAACTTTGCTAAACGTTTGTGCTATTTGCTATTGTTGCATGGTCTATCTGTACTCTTCTCGTGAAAGGACGTTATATGCGCTTATTTATTGGTATTTTTTTCTCGCTGATACTTGCCTTGCCAACAATGGCATCGGAGGAAAAGTATTCAGAATCGGATCTGTTAGATAGACCATTAATGGAACGCTATATTTTAGATGAACTAAAAGCGCTACGTCAGGACTATCAAAGCCTAGAAAAGCGAATGATCACAGAGATCACCGATCGCGAGCTAACGGTCGCAGATAAATCGTTGAATTATGCCAACGTGACCGTTACATACTTCTTCTACATCATTGCTGGTGTCGCATCGCTGATTGCCTTTGTCGGATGGCAATCTCTGCGCGAGTTTAAACACAACACCAAAGAGATGGCTGATAAACGATTGGAGAAGATCGCCCAAGAATACGAGAAAAAGTTTGTCGCCCTTGAGCGAGATTTAAAACGCAAAACTCGCATTATCAGTGAAAACAACAAAGAGATTGAGAAAATCAACGAGATCCATAACTTATGGCTACGTGCACAAAGCTCTCAAACTCCAGAACAACGTATTGAAATCTATGATGAAATCTTATTAATTCGTCCAGGTGATTTAGAAGCGTTGACTTACAAAGCCGACGCAGCGATGGAAATCAACGAATACCATTGGGCACTTAGCATTTGTAACCGCGTACTTGAAGTCGATTACACCAACGGCCCTGCACTGTATCAACGCGCGTGTGCATACTCTCGCCTTGGTATCGAAGAGCAAGCTATTGAAGACTTGGAACGCGCAATTGAATACAGCCCATCCATTCGTGATTTACTTGCAGAAGAACGAGACCTCGAATTGCTGCACGGTAATGAGCGTTTTGAAAAGCTCTTACATCTAGCAAGCGAATAATGGAATAAACAGCATGAGCAGCCACTTTAATCTAGAAGACGCTAGCCAAGTATTGGTTGGTGCTTTTGCCCTAGCAGTCCCGATCTCATTTTCGGAGGAGGCGTGGCGATTGGGTGAGAGCCTACCAATGGCAAACTTGCTCATGCTGTTAAGTCTTTCTGTCATTTTCCTCAGTTTTTTCGCGTATCAAAGCGTGTTTCAAAGCCACATCAAGAATCGCGTATCCATCTTTATTTTTCGTGTGGTTATCGCGTACCTCATTGCGGCCGTTGTGGTAGCGTTAGTTCTTTTCTGTCTTGATAAGCTGCCACTCATGAATGAGCCTTTGGTTGCGATAAAGCGCGTTATCGTCATCACAATGCCTGCTTCGATGGGCGCGATCGTAGTCGACAGTTTCGACAAAGAATAGAGATAATCGCTACTCTTCTTATAACGTTAAGTTCGACCCCGAGTGGTCTTTCCCTAATACATCTTCTGGGTTTCGCAGTGCGCAGGTTTCTAACGACAAGCACCCGCAGCCAATGCATCCGCCTAAATCGTTTTGCAACGCTTTAAGTTTTTGAATCTTTTGTTCTAACTGTTCATGCCAATGGCTTGCCATTTCTTCCCATTGCGCTTTGTTAGGGGCTTGGTGTTTCGGCAGTTCATCTAACGCATGTTTAATTTCTTCTAACGACAACCCAACTTGCTGCGCTGCTTTGATCACCGCAACACGGCGCAACACACTGCGATGGTAGCGACGCTGATTACCTTGATTTCTCCAACTCGAAATCAGTCCTTTTTGCTCGTAAAAATGTAGGGCAGATACTTTCACTCCAGAACGTTTTGCCACTTCTCCTACGCTGATTTCCATCCTTGACTCCCTGTGTATCAATTTTGTTAAAAAAATGCTTTACCTCAAGTTTACTTGAGGTTTTAAAGTTGCACCATCTTAATTAACGCTAAACCCCGGCGATCTCAAGATAATGTGTTCAGCGCGAACGACTTGGTTGTTAAACACAAGACAGTTGGACATCAACCTTTTGAAATCCATCGGGAGTTAGAGGCAAACATAATGAAAAATAAAACTCAGCCGTACTTAGCTGGCCGCTTCTTCGACAGTATCTCCTCTGGCTTATTCATGATGGCGCTGCCATGGGTCATGCTTTCCGAACCTAACATGGGTACATTCGTCGCTTTAGTTTCTCTGAGCTGCACCGCGATTTCTTTTCTAGCAACGCCTTTCTTTTCCACTTTAATTGACCGACATTCACGCAAAGTACTACTCGTGCTCAATCAATGGATTCAATCGGGTATGGCTTTGGTGGTGTTCATTGCTTATTGGTTAGGGTTTGAGTCACACTGGTTACTGGCTTTTGCACAATTGGTGTATTGGGTTTCGAGTAATTTTGCATGGACGACCAACAACGCCTTCACCCAAGAAAATTATCAGCACCATGAGTATGCGAAAATTTCGGGTCAGCAAGAAATTGTAATGCAATCCACAACCCTCGGAGCTGGCGCGTTGGGTATTGTTTTGCTTGAAATGTGGGGTATGAAAGAGTTTGCTTTGTTTGCGGCCAGCGCCTCTGCGTTAGCAGCGATGTTCTATATTCTGACGCCTTATACCCAACAATTAAGGGCATCAAAATCCGTTGCTTTCATCGCGCAACTCAAAGAGAGCAAACAAATATTCCGTCTCGAACCTCGATTTTATGGCTTTATTCTGCTCTCTTGCCTCTCTTATCCTGCATTGACGTATTTGAGCAAACTGGTGCCGATTTGGTTTTCTGAACAAGGCATCTCTGGCGATTGGTTTGCAGGGTTCAACATCAGTTTTGGCCTCGGCTCGTTGCTAACCGGCTTTATTGTCACCAAAGTGCTAAGCCGTGCCTCCCATAGCCACATTATGTTCGCTTCGATGGTTATGGTCTCTTTTGCGCTTATCGGTATGAGTTTTGCGATGAGCCCGCTGACCATCTTATTGTTTACGGCGCTGTTTGGCGTATTTAACGCGCTAAATCGCATTGCGAGAGTCAACTGGATGCATCATACCGTAGCGGTTCATCAACGAGGTCGCGTCGATGGCGGCATCAGCATGTTTGCCACCACCATTCAATCTCTCAGTTACGTGTTAATCGCGATGTTAAGTCATTACGAGCTAACACAATACGGTTTTGCAATAGCAGCTGTTGTCATGGTGTTAGCAGTGGTTTTGATGGGATTACTCAGCCGAGACGTCGAGCCGTTTAACGACCTGCCCCTTCATGCAGCAGCAAAGTGAAGCATAGAAGTTGAGAAGTTGAGAAGTTGAGAAGTTGAGAAATTGAAAAAGCGAGATAAGAAGGCAACCAACATCGTCTTCCTATTTTTTACGCCAGCACTTTTGCCTCTATCGCTTATCAGCAAGGTTGGGTATTCTGAGGTGACCAACATGAGCAGGGGGAAATCGCAGTGAACTTAAGGCAATTAGAAGTCTTTTACGCCATTATGCAAGCAGGAACGGTGTCAGGCGCGGCTCGCTTACTGCACGTTTCCCAACCTAATGTCACTCGAGTTCTCGCCCATACAGAACAACAACTGAGCTTCGCTTTATTTGAGCGTGTAAAAGGTCGCCTCGTTCCCACTCAAGAAGCCAAAGCCTTATTGCCAGAGGCTGAAAAAGTCTATCAACAACTCGGACAATTTCGCTCTCTGACCAACAAAGTCAAACAGGGAACTCAACATTTACGAGTCGGTGCCCCGCCTGTTTTGGCCGCGCACTTGTTAGCGCCGACTGTCGCGTTGTTGTCGAAAGAGCACGGCATCTCCTTTGAGCTATTAACGGCCAATCGCGATGAGCTGTGCTCAGGATTACTGAAACATGAACTGGATGTCGCCATTGCGTTCGGTGAAGAAACACCACCAGCGATCATGGGGCACGTGTTATTGAAAGAAAACTTAGCACTGATCGCTCCTAAAAGCGCAGCGATACCCGCAGAAAAAACCGTCATTTTAGAAGAACTCATCAGTCACGATTTACCCATTATCGGTTTAGATAGCCGAGACCCTCTGGGCTTGCTGTTACATCAAACCTTGTCAGCGCGTGACGAGCATTATCAACATGCCATTACCGTCCGCAGCTACTCCGCGGCGGCTGAACTGGTGAAAAACGAAGCAGGATTCGCGATTGTAGACCCTTGGACTGCAAAACAATATCGCCAAGATAATGCCGTTTCCGTGCATGCTTTGGAGCCAAATATGTCCTTCTCTGTCTCTATTTTATTCGCAGAGCACACACCTCAATCCATTGCGACAAAGCAATTTATCACCGCTCTAAAACAACAGATGGTTTAAAGGTATAACCTGAAGTTATACCTGCCTAACAAATAAGCATTCGGTTTCCTAAATCAGTCTGGCTAAATTAATGAGCAATAACGATGACGAAGGGAACCATCATGCAAATTGCTCAACCTTACCTACTTTTTCTTGGCGATGTAACCGATCCACTTGCAGCAAAAACCGCGCGTGGCATTTACCAATGGCGACCTGAGATTTGCCTTGGCCAAATCCGCCTGACGCCAGAAACCGTATCGCTTGGTTTAACCGACATGACAATACAACAAGCGCAGCAGCAAGGAGCAAAAACGCTGGTGCTCGGCACGGCAAATCCAGGAGGCGTCATTCCCGAAGCTTGGCAAGCAACCTTACTTGAAGCGGCAGAGATGGGATTTGAAATTGCATCGGGCATGCATCAACGTTTGGCGGAATTTTCTCCTCTTGCCGATCTAGAACAACGCGGATTAACCAAACTGTATGATGTTCGCCATTATGATGCCCCGCTCAAGGTCGGCAATGGCAAAGCTCGTGCAGGCAAGCGAGTACTTACTGTAGGAACAGATTGCTCCGTTGGCAAAATGTACTCTGCCCTTGCCATTGAGTATGCATTGAAGCGTAAAAACTGTCGTGCAGAGTTCAAAGCAACGGGTCAAACCGGAATTCTCATCGCAGGCAGTGGCATTTCGATTGATGCCGTAGTTGCCGATTTTATCTCCGGCGCAGTAGAAGCGATCAGCCCTGAGTTCACCGATCACGATTGGGACATCATCGAAGGGCAAGGTTCATTGTTTAACCCTTCGTTTGCTGGCGTAAGTTTGGGCTTACTTCACGGCGCACAAGCTGACGCTCTGATACTGTGCCATGAGATTGGTCGCCCGCACATCCGCAACTTACCACATGCGAGCTTGCCAACCATTGAACAAACGATAGAAGCGAATCTGGCCGCTGCTCGCCTAACAAATCCAAACGCTCAATTAGTGGGTATTTGCTTGAACACTTCGGCGGTCAGCGAAGAAGATGCAGCCCAGTTATGCCAGGATTGGAGCGACAAATACCAAGTGCCCGTCACCGACCCTGTACGTTTTGGCGTTGATGCGGTTGCAGATAGGCTCCTTACGATTTAAGAAACATTTACGGTTTAGAAAATAACTGCGGTTTAGGGAAAACTAGTGAGATGAAAATTCATGTAGAACCTGTCACGATTGCCATGGCGACACCATTTCGCATCTCTCGCGGCAGTCGGACAGAGTGCCACGTAGTCCGCGTGACAATTGAACATCGAGGCATGACCGCCCAAGGTGAATGCACGCCATACCCTCGTTATGGTGAATCGGTTGAATCGGTGATTAAGGCGATTTCTCACGCCGCGCATGAACTGCAAAGTTTGTATGCCAAAGGCGAAGCTGATGTCATGGTTCTCAAAAGCCAGCTTCAATCGTTATTACCCGCAGGGGCGGCAAGAAATGCATTGGATTGCGCCCTTTGGCATCTTCACGCGCTTTTGAGCCAAAAGCAGCAGGTTCACGACCTCTTTACGTTACCCGAGGCGATTGTGACGGCGATGACGGTTTCTATCGACACGCCGCAAGCGATGGCAAAACAGGCACAAGCTTACCTTAGCCAAGGCGCAAAACTGCTAAAGGTAAAACTGGATGGTGAAAACGTGATTGAGCGCGTTGCAGCAGTACGCGATGCCGCGCCGCACGCACAAATTGTCTTAGATGCGAATGAAGCGTGGCAAAACCTCGACCTCGCGACGGTATTTGCTCAACTCGAACCGTTTAATATCACCATGATCGAGCAACCGTTGTCACAAGACTGCGACGACGTACTCGCCAGCATTCCACACCCCATTCCACTTTGCGCCGATGAGAGTTGTCACACCAGAGAGCAATTGCATCAACTGCTTGGCAAATACGAGATGGTGAACATTAAGCTAGATAAAACTGGCGGGCTCACTGAAGCACTATTATTAGCCGACGACGCCCAAAAACTCGGTTTTAGCCTCATGTCCGGTTGTATGTTGGGGACGTCGCTGGCGATGCGAGCCGCGTTACCCATTGCTGCTCAGGCGAGCGTTGTCGATCTTGATGGCCCGGTGTTACTAGGACAAGATGTAACGCCAAGCTTGGTTTATCGCGACGGCGAAATCGTTCTTTCCAAATAGCCTAAACAATCCAGAGGTTTTACTCCAAAAGTCAGAACCTCTGAGTTTATGATCTCGATAAAAAAAACAATCAGCCCCATCATGAAATAAGTCACATAAATTATATGGTTATTGAGGCATGCTAAGATTCCAGTAGTCCAAGAAGGTGATCTTATGCATCGAGTCATCCGGAAAATGACGTGGAAAACGAATAGGCGGTAATCCCGCCCTACTCCAATGCAGTGCGTGGGTTTCTATAACAACCCACTTCCTAGCAATTCGTAGGTTTTTCACGCCATCTTGCAAGGAGGCTCTATGCCTATCAATAAAATACGCAATATCGCTTTTGTCGGTCAAACCGGGACCGGTAAAACCACACTGATAGAAAAACTGCTCTTCACCTGCGATGCCACCCACCATTTAGGCAGCGTAGAAAAAGGCGATACTGTTACCGACTTCGACCCTCAATCCATCCAATATCAACACAGTATTGAAGCAACGCCAGTCGCACTGCGCTGGAATAAACACCGGCTCAATATCATCGACACTCCGGGACAAAACGAGTTACTTGGCCGTACTATCAGCGTTTTTCCTGCCGTTGAAACATCCGCCCTTGTCATCGACCCTCAAACACCACTAAACCAAACTTCCGATCGCCTATTCACCTTTGCAAAAGAGCAGCAAAAATGTCAGATGATCATCATCAATAAGCTCGATAACCACGGTAATCAGTTAGAGAGATTGATGGAGAACATCGTTGAGCATTTTGGTGACCACTGCTTGCCGATCAACTTACCTTCGACTGACGGAGAATCTGTAGTTGACTGCTATTTCGAACCAGAATTGGGACGAGAAACCTTACTTGCAACGGTAGATGAAGCTCATGAGACCTTAATTGACCAAGTTATCGAAGTCGATGAAGAACTAATGGAACTGTATCTGGAACAAGGCTCCGAACTCACCGCAGAGCAACTGCATGATCCGTTTGAAGAAGCACTGAGAACTGGACATGTGATTCCTGTCTGTTTTGTCTCAGCACAAACCGGTGCGGGCGTCGAGCTGCTGCTACGCACCTTGGCGGAGATCATGCCCATGCCAAACGAGGGTAACCCTCCTCAACTGGAAAAGAACGGCAAAAAAATCAAAGTAAATTGCGAAACCTTAGAGCACACCGTCGCACACGTGTACAAAGTCAGCGTCGACCCATATATGGGAAAACTTGCCTACTTACGTGTATATCAGGGTGAAATCAATGCGGGCAGCCAGCTTTATATTGGCGAAAGCAACAAGGCATTCAAGGTTGGGCACTTATATCAACTGCAGGGCAAAGATAGAACCGAGATCCCTCGCGCGCTTACAGGCGACTTCTGCGTTTTAGCCAAAGTGGATGATCTCGAATTCGATTCAATCGTTCATGACTCTCACGAAGAAGATGGTGTTCAACTCAAAACGTTGGATCTTCCTGACCCCATGTATTCTTTGTGCTTGAAGCCTCTTAAGCGTGGAGATGAGCAAAAATTAGGAGATGTGCTGAATAAAATTGCCAGTGAAGATCCTTCTCTGCGCATCGAACATCGCGCTCGCACCAACGAAACCATCATCAGCGGCCAAGGGGAGTTTCACCTCAAAGTCGCATTAGAAAAGATGGCGAACGTGTACAAACTGGACGTCGAAACCTGCCAACCAAGCGTCGAATACTTTGAAACCATCACCAAACCTGCCGAAGGGCATTATCGACACAAAAAACAAAGTGGCGGTGCAGGCCAATTTGGTGAAGTGCAATTGAAGGTTCGTCCACTCGAACGTGGTGCCGGATTTAAGTTCATCAACAAAGTGGTGGGTGGCGCCATTCCAACCGCGCTCATTCCTGCTGTTGAAAAAGGTATTTTGCAAGCGTTAGAGGAAGGCGCGATTTCTGGCAACCCAATTAAGGATGTGGAAGTCACCGTTTATGACGGTAAATATCACTCCGTCGATTCGAAAGAAATAGCGTTTGTCATCGCAGGTAAGAAAGCCTTTTTAGATGCGATTAACAACGCAGATCCTATTGTGCTAGAACCCATTGTCCAGATGGAACTGCACATCCCAACCGCGAACGTTGGCGATGTTTCTGGAGATTTATCTGGAAACCGAGGCTTAATCGAAGGCACCGAGCCAATCGACAGTAGCTTCACCTTACTCAGAGCCAAGTCACCAGTAAACGAGCTGCAAGATTACGCTCGTCGATTACGAGCTATCACGGGTGGTGAAGGCAGTTTTAGTATGACTTTAAGCCATTACGAGCCCGCGCCACCAGCAGTGCAAAAACAGGTCTGCCAAGGCAGTGCACAACAAGGTTAATTCCCTACGATTCAAATCAATCACATAAACAAAAAAGCGCCCTCATTTTGAGGGCGCTTTTAGGTAAAAGAAAAATTATTTATCGAGAGACAAACCTATCTGACTGATTTTGCTTTCAAACTCTTCGATGCTGTTCGCTTTGTAAGTCGGAGCACCGTTAAAGTAGCGCGGTTTCTCTGGCAGCATCGCATTTTTCAGCTCTTGTTCTTGATCGATATTGTCATGGTAAACCGTTACACGATTTGGAATATCCTGCTTCATTACAGCCATTTTGGTTCTCCTTTATTAAGACGAATAGTAAGCGTAGAACGAATTTATCGGAGTACAGGCGAGACTGTGTAAAATTTAGACACTCACAGCAAAATCATATTTAAACAGTTGCATTTAATATTTTTGAGGCACTTTGTCGTGGCTATTGGAAAACGTGAGTGCAGCGATTAAGGTGAGCTCTCTCTACATGAAGACAGGAAGTCCGGTGTCGCAACAAGAACTCAACCAAATGGGCAGTGCCAAAGTTTTTCTCATCGAAAAAGATGGCGTCCAAGTAATAGAAAAACGTAACCCTACTCAAATAGAAGTGGCGTTTTATCAACGCTATGCCGAGCAGTTTAACGCGCTTGGAATACACGTACCGCGCTTGATTCAACTCGACGACCAGAAAAACGTTCTGTACATTGAATACGTTCCCCACGCAGTCGAGCAAGCATTCTTACTTGAAGATGATCGAGTCATTGAACAACTCGTCAAACTGCACCGACTTCCACCAACATCAGATGGTGTTTATCACCGCCACCAGTGGACACCACAAGCGACTCAACAAGCACTCGCAACACTTAAACTGGGCTCAGAGACAGAACAGTTCTTCCACCAGCTACAACAACGATCGGCGCACCTTTTCGATGGGCAGAACTTGATCTCCGGAGACACCAATGCAGGAAACTGGGGACAGCGCCAAAATGGCGAGCTGGTGCTGTTCGACTGGGAGCGCTTTTCTACAGGGCATGTCGCGATAGATTTAGCGCCGCTCATCGAGGGCATGGGCACATTTGATGATTACTTGAACGTAGCAGACAAATATATAAAGTGCGCAGAGAAAGGTGAAACAACAGAATTGGCGCGCGATATCGGACTAGCAAAAGCGTGGATCGTTGTCGAGGTAGTCAACATACTGGTCTCCAGAGAGAATCCGCAGACCAGCAAGTATTTGGACTGGTTTCGGCAAACCTTGCCGCAATGGGCCAAAAGCCTTAGTCCTCAGGTGATGAGTTAGGCTCTGAGATTTGATGTAAACGCCTTTCAGGTTCTGCGCATGAGGTTTCGCAGTTGCATACTTTATCAACACCGACGTTGTTTAAACCGCCGCAACTTCCTTGAATACGCTTGTTATGAAAAATGACACCAAGTGACATCAACAAAATGATTGCGAGAAAACCAAGAAAGGTAAATAACCAAACCATATTAACCTGCCTTATTAGCCATCGACTCTAGCTTAAGTATAGCAGGGCTAGATGTTGCTTTGAGTAGCGCTTTAGGTCTTGCCAACAAGGAGGTTTTTGATTTTTGGCCACCACAACCACAGGAGCCGCAGCCGCCTTTTTGTTTGTGAACACTTTTCTTA
Organism: Vibrio sp. 1978; assembly: GCF_033344345.1. NCBI lineage: Bacteria > Pseudomonadati > Pseudomonadota > Gammaproteobacteria > Vibrionales > Vibrionaceae > Vibrio > Vibrio sp. 1978. Next base: position 41,064 of record NZ_JAWPOP010000027.1, on the reverse strand, counting down.
TGATTGTTTGATGGGCGTCCTTGAGAGGGCTCAATCAAAGGCTCTCTTGGAACCGCAAGCACATCTTCCAAGGAACTACGAGTAGACAGCCTAAATACTGGCGTGCCACTGCTAAGTAGCTTTGCCAATACACGTTCACCGATATTTCGCACAAGAACAGCATCCACGTTGTACCCTTGTAGAGACTGAATCAACTGAGACTTCGCATTACAACCCGCTTGTGGCATAGAAGCAATGTTCGCTAAGTTTTTTAGCATACCGTCAGTATCAGAATAAATAGCAATGTATGGTGCTTTTACAAAGTGGTTTGCCACCCGCTCACCATCATTAGGAATAGCATAAATCATAAGTTTGACTCCTCATTCGGAAAAACTAATGCATGACCTTCAACTAAACTTTTTGCGACTTTCAATCTTGCACTTTTTACTGTGTTACCAAAAGTTTGTCTAGAAACGCCCATCTGCTCCGCAGCTTGCTGCTGGCTAAGCCCCTCTAAGTCGGCTAAACGTAGCGCTTCTAACTCTTCTGGTAATATGGCGACTTGCTCCAACTGATTAAATGGAATGCCATTGGGCTTAAAGCAATGGTGAGCCGCACGTCCGCATATTCGTCTTTCTATCTTTGGTCTTGCCATCATTGTCCCTCAAAAACACAGAGTCAAATTACGCCTTAAACTGGCATATGCCAATAACATTTTTAGCATATGCCAATAAACTAAGTTTGCAAAAATCAACACGACAAATACGTAATACATCAGCATTAATTAGACATCTAATAATTTAGGAATTTTGATGACAAACGAACAAAAAGATCAATTCTAATTAACCGGATAATAAAAACGTTAGTTTGCGCAGATTTTTCATACAAATACACGCTAATGTGTTCATTTTATTGAAGAAGAAAAACTATAATCCAAGCAAATCATTAGTTTGAACACTAATGATTGTTTTATTTAAAAGGATGTATACCTAAGGAACGAAAAAGAGAAGTTTGACGACATCGGCCTGAGCTTAAAGGGTAATACTTTCGATACAGAACCTGTCGAACGACCATTACTTGGCCTAGGCGCCCTACTCTTCTTGCCAAATTAAGTTTCTTGAAAGCGCTTAGGTATATCAGAAAAAGGAAGTACATATGTCTGACTCAAATTGGCTCAGCGAATTCCCGGAAATGGATGCCTCTGATCTCAGGGCGATTCGCAAAACACTCGACGGCGCCTACAGAGATTTCTCTCGCGAGTATGGTGAACTCATTGAGTCTCTGTTTGATCCGCTCCTTGCGTTTCTTGTCTGGTTTGAAAAACTTCTGATTTCTACACCTTGGTTCATTATTTTAGGTGTCTGCACCACTCTCGTTTATGCCGCCAGCCGCTCTTGGAAACTGGCCGCTGCATGTTTTGGTTCGCTGATTCTGATTGGCTATTTTGGAATGTGGGAAGACACTATGCGTACGCTCAGTATCATCACTGTATGTACTATGCTTGCCATCGCACTTGGTATCCCTATCGGCATCGCTATGGCGCGCTCTAATCGCATTCAGTCGGTGGTAACACCATTACTCGACGTCATGCAAACCATGCCGGCATTTGTGTATCTCATTCCAGTTGTGATGTTATTGGGCATCGGGAAAATTCCTGGCCTTATCGCAGTAGTGATCTACGCGATTCCACCGGTTATTCGTTTAACCAATTTGGGCATTCGTCTAGTTGATAAAGAAGTATTGGAAGCCGCAACCGCATTTGGTGCCAGCACTCGGCAACGGCTTTTTGGGGTTCAGCTTCCGCTTGCAATGCCAACCATCATGGCGGGAATTAACCAAACGATCATGATGGCACTGTCAATGGTGGTCATCGCATCAATGATTGGGGTAAAAGGTTTAGGTCAGCCTGTTCTAAAGTCTATTACCAATCAATATTTCACTCTTGGTCTTCTCAATGGTTTAGCAATTGTCGCCCTAGCAATCCTTTTTGATCGTGCTTCACAAGCGTATGCGAAACGCACTCAAGCTCATTTAGGAGACTCAAAACATGACTAGTCCACTTATCGAAATCAGCGGTCTGTATAAAATCTTCGGTACCAGACCCAATAGCGTGATTGAGCGCGTTAAGTTGGGACATAGTAAAGAGCAGGTTTTAGCGGAAACGGGCCACACGGTCGGACTAAAAGACATCAACCTGCAAATTCAAAAGGGTGAAATTTTTGTCATTATGGGATTATCCGGTTCTGGAAAATCCACCATGATTCGCCACTTCAATCGATTAATCGATCCAACCATGGGGCAGATCTTGGTAGAAGGGGTGGATGTCATGCAACTTTCTAACAAAGAGCTTGAACAGTTTCGCCGTCACAAGATGTCTATGGTGTTCCAACGCTTTGGCTTGCTGCCTCATCGCACTGTTATCGACAACATCGCATATGGTTTGGAAGTTCAGGGAATGAATAAAGAGGCGCGCTTAGAAAAAGCAAATGAATGGTTAGAAACCGTTGGACTGACGGGTTATGAGCACCAGTATCCTGCTCAACTATCGGGTGGACAGCAACAGCGTGTGGGCCTTGCACGGGCACTGGCTACCGACGCCGAAATACTGTTGATGGACGAGGCTTTCTCGGCATTGGACCCTCTGATTCGGAGCGAAATGCAAGATCAGCTGGTAGAGCTGCAACAGAAGCTGCACAAAACCATTATTTTCATTACTCATGATTTAGATGAAGCGCTTCGACTTGGCGATCGCATCGCGATTCTTAAAGACGGTGAACTTGTCCAACAAGGCTCACCAGACGAAATTTTACTGCATCCTGCCGATGAGTACGTTGAAGCCTTTGTAAAAGACGTCAATAGAGCGCGAGCACTGACAGTCGAAACGCTGATGCAGCCACCTTCATACTGTGTTCGCGCTGAAACCATTGAAGATGCGCTGAGTGAAATGAAACGTGTTAAACGTGATTATGCCTACCATGAGACCAATGCAGGCTATCAAGGCGTGATAACACAGCAAGGATTGCTAAACGCAGCGAAGTTAACTCATATATCAGATTGGCGTGATGATATCTATGAAGAGGTGCCTATCATCTCTCCACATTTAGCCATTGAGCAAGTGCTGACTGAAGTCATGTCGTGTGAACATTCACTGCCCGTCATCGATGAGCACGGCCATTTGAAAGGCGAATTAAATCGTCAGGTTATTGCGGAGCTGTTTTCTGATCAACGAAGCACAAAACGAGGCACTTCACGCTCAAGCTTCAATAACGTTTCTTAGATGATGTTGATAATACAGCTCACAACAATGTGGGCTGTTATCAATTAACTCACTCCCACTCCCCTTTTTAGATATTTATCTGTGGGCTCAAGCTTGATACCCAAAGCAACATTTACATTGTTCTGATTTTCCTGACAATTTCATGCTCATATCCGGTTTTATTGACATAGTTAGATCATTCTATTGCTTTTTGATGACGCAAATCCTCGATAAATGTCTACTATTACTCTCATACAAAATCTTGATTTAAAGAGGGATAAAATGAAAAAGACAATGTTGGCACTAACAGGCGCGGTAATCATTCTTGCAGGCTGTCAAGATGAGAAACCTGCCGAAACAAGCGCAGTTGAAGTACCTCAGGCAACGGAAACTGAAGTCACCACCAGTGCAGACGTTACGACTGAGACAATTGACACGTTACCAGTAGAAGAAGAACAAGTAATTACTGAAGAGACTTTTGTAGACTCTGAACACAACGCACAAAGTGCTCTGGACTGGAACGGCACCTACAAAGGAACACTACCTTGCGCGGATTGTGCTGGTATCGATATGACCATCACACTAAATCAAGATGGCACTTACGTACTTGAAGAAAGCTACCAAGGCAAAGAAGACGGTCAATCAAAATCTGAAGGTCAATTCACTTGGGACGCAAATGGCAGCATCGTAACGTTGACAAATGAAGATGCACCAAACCAATACTTTGTTGGTGAAAACGTACTTATGAAGCTAGACATGAATGGCGAAAAAGTAACGGGTGACCTAGCACCACTATACAACTTAACGAAACAGTAAGAAGTTAGTATCAATACCTGATAAATACCCCAAATCCGAGCCACCCCAGCTCGGATTTTTCGTTATTTTAACGAAAGCTATTCCAGCAACCTTTCTATTCTGAAGCAACATTCTGCTTCTTACCCTGATTGTTCATTACATTTCCATACGCTTTGCCGATAGATGCTTACAACGTTATTTTGTACAGTGTTCAAAACAAAACAGAACAACTCGGAAAAATGATGAAAAAAACATTAATTGCACTACTTACTCTGACAGCTGCTGGCTCAGCTTTCGCTGGCGATACTTACATTCGTAACGGTAACATCTACAACAACGAAGGCGGTTGGAACGTAGAAGCTGGTGTGGCTCAAGGCAGCGATCTTTTCAAAGATCAAAAGCATAATACAGCACCAATTCTCAACGGTGGTTACCATGGTGACGACTTTAATGCCGACCTAAGTGGCATTAACTACCGCTTCTTCGGTAACACCAATGAGTTAATCAACATGAGTACCTACCTTGTAGGTAGCGGTGTAATGCGCGACGGTGATACAGCGAAAAGCCTGAAAGGCACAGATAAACGCCGCTTCGCCGTCGATCTAGGTTTAAACGCAGACTTTACACTGGATCAAAACAACGTCATTTCTACGTACCTTCAGCACGATATCAGTGGCGCTTACAAAGGTTACTTAGCGGGCGCGACTTACTTCCACATCATGAAATTCGGTAGTGTTGATTTTGTTCCTTTTGCTAACCTAACTTATCAAAGTGAAGACTACGTAGATTACTACTTTGGTGTAAAACAACGCGAAGCAAACGCAAACCGCAAAGCATACAAAGGTGATTCAACGGTAAGCTATGGTGTGGGCTACAAACTTGTTATGCCAATCAACGACAACTGGCAAGTAAGCCAAATGACACAATACACGCGCCTAGGCAGCGGTATCAGCGACTCATCTATCGTTGATAGTGCAAACCAATGGGTTGTTGGCGCAAGTGTGTCGTACAACTTCTAATCCGATACGCCCTTATAAAGCCATCATTTCGATGGCTTTATGCGTTGGACATTTGCATAATCTTGAACACAGACTCTAGTGTGAATGAGCAATCCATAACCTATGTAAATCGCTATAGCCTGTATTCTTCACCTGCACACCTCGCACTTGCTGTGTTTTTGTCACTTCTTCGTAGCCAACAAACAAAGGCAAATATAGGTACTGATCGCGCAGCGCTTTCTCTAGGTTTAATAAAGACTGTAGCGAGTGATCATCTGCCATCGCCCTGCGAACCTTTTCTCTGTGCCTTAACATCTGGCTTTGATCAAAACTAAAACGCAGTCCAGTTGCTATCGACAGCCATTCGAAGATGCCATATTCAAATGGTGCTTCCATGACTTCCTCAATGAAGAGCAAATCTGCTTGGTGAGACACTACCTCAGGAAAACTAATGTCATCAATAACGACGATCTCCAACTCCAATCCCGTTGCACGAATCACACTGTGCAACCATTCGGAATGACGAATTAAACTCGGTATCGTCCAGACAGGTTCAGCTAATACCACTTTACCTTTCAGTTTAGGTATCACAACACCATCTGTTATTGATAAATCTTGCTCGTGAGTCTCTAACTGAATGCTGTCAACGGCACTTGGCGCATCATAAATTCGCTTTTGCACATGGATGTAATCAGCGAGTTGATACCAAGTTTCTTTTGTGAGTTGGGATTCCGCACGTTCGCGGTAGGTCAGATATGAAAATGCGCTAATTTTTTCCACTTCAACGTGATCGGAGCTTTGGTTAAAGCTCAACATATTTAAGGTTTTAACATCACCATGAGACAGCGTTATTTGATCTAACAATGCGCGTGCTGAAAAATACTCTTTGTGCGCTTCAAGAGTCATACTCTCCTGGTTCCAGCCGCTGATTTTAAATGGCCCAGTCCCTATGTGGTAGGAATAACTAGAACCGAAAGAGACGACATCTCGACACAGAATAGACGCATGAGGAGTTGCTAGCATGTATGGAAACAACTTGTTCGGATGCTTCAATATGATTTTTAAGCAGTTAGATGTTTCTGCAACCACGCTATCAATGCATTGCCAGAGCTCGTGAACTGGTCCTTTTATCTCCCTGAGTCTTTCTATACTCCAAACCACATCCTGTATGTTAAGGGGCTCGCCATCATGGCGATATATGCCTGGCCGCAACCATAACGTCATTACCTTGCCTTCCATTTTCCATTCATGTGCTAACGATGGCTCGATACCACCATTGGAATTTTGGGTCAGCAATACGTCATAAACGCTTTTCGCGACGTGTAATTCAGTGTGACGGTAAGTATTCGCAGGGTCGATTTTGGATACCCAAGGGTAAGAAGAAATCAAAATAGCGTTATTTGATTCATTCAATCGATTCACTTTTTCAGAAGCGATGGTTAGTGCTCTAACCGCGGTTTGACCGAACCAATCAATAAGTTTCGTTATTGAGTTCATTCTTCCTCTGCCAAGCTCCTCAACCAAAAACTCGGTCATCGCTTGTTGGAGGGAAATATTAATACTGAGACGGCTAGCGTTACTTCGGCCAATCGCAGGTTGCCAATCGACCCAATCGTAAGTGGCAAGCTTTTTCATCACAATAGAAACATTGCGCCTCGACGTGCAAATCACCGCTTCTAGCTCAGAAAGCGTAACAAGGTGATACTGGTGAGGTTCAAAGTGCTTTAACAGTAGATCCAGATACCTAAGATTGACATCGTTCACAAAGATTCCTAAGAGTTATTCCAAAGCAAAAAAATAGCACAGGACGCTTAGCAACTAAACTTCCTGTGCTATATCTAAACAAATTCAAAGCTTGGACTCAGCTCGACCAACAGAAGTCAAAAACGTTTACTAAGCCAAGAGGTAACTTGAATAAGTATACTTAGAAACGGTAGCTCATACCTACAGAGAATACATTGATGTCTGCATCAACCGTTACTTTTTCATTGCCAAATTTCGCAATGTCTAGCTCAGGCATCATGTATTCCCATTCAACTTGTAGAGCAAAGTTTTCAGTAATAGCGAACTCTGCACCTAAACCGTACATGCCTGTTACAGTGCTGTCAGAAATGGTGGTATGGCCTGCGCTACCGTCAATCACAGAGTTGCTAATTTTGAATTCAGCATTGAAGTAAGAAAGACCAGCTTTAGCAAAAAGGTTGAAACGATCGCCAATCGGTAGAGTCGCTTTTGGCTGAATCGATAGATACTTCATATCACCAACAGTAACAACTTTGCCGTCTAAAGCATCGTAGCCACCAATGGCTGCTTCTAGAGAAATGTATTCGTTGAATTTGTAACCACCGAATACTTTGCCTGAAAGGCTTGAGTCATCTTCAAGTTTAAGTTTAGTGCTAGCGTTAGTACCACCACCATTGATAGAGCCATTAACATCACCAAACGATGCTTGACCTACAGATGCACCAACGTAAGGAGCTGCGTTTGCAACAGAACATGTTGCTAGAAGGGCTGTCATTAGCCATGTTTTTTTAAACATTGTATTTCACTGCCTGTTAATTATTGAGGTTGTGTTTTGCCCATCCTTAAGCATGCCATGCTGTCCATTTCACTTGGTTTCAAAACCAAGTGGATGTTAATGAATAAAAACTCAATAAAACATGAAATATTTAGACACAACTTTGCCACTTTCTTTCTTAATTTTGACAATTTAGTCATTTCACAAGCATTGCTGCTTCAACCAGTTAGTGAGCTTGATGATTTCCGCTTGCTTGGCTCGACTCTTTTTATGAATAAAATAAAAGCTGTCTCCGGTTTCCAATCCATGAGAAGGGATGTACACCAAATCGTGCGCTTTATCTCTTTCATTGAGCATAAAATCATTCGCAAATGCGATGCCTTGGTCATAACGCGCCGCCTCTATTGCCAACAACATATGACTAAAATGTTGAACATCGACATCTTTCGGCAAGGTGTAACCGCCCGCTCTGCACCACTCTGCCCAATCTTTTCCTCTCTCTCGATAAATTGAGTCTGTCGACAAAATAGGGTATCGCCAAAGCGCTTCTGGAATCGGTTGATCTTGCAACTCTTTCCAAATTTTATGGCTGCAGACCGGATACAACGTCTCCGCGTATAACTTTACCGACATGTAGTTTCGCTTTGGCTTCTCTACCGTGATAAAACAATCGCCAACGCTGTCTGTCTGTTCAGGATCACCAACGACCATATTGAGTGTCAGATCGATTTCTGGATGTAGGCGCTTAAAATCAGACAAACGCGGAATAAGCCACTTTACGGCGAGCGAGCTATAAATCGCCAACCGTATGCTGCCTTTGTCCCCTTCTCGCACCTTTTGGCTGGCCATCGCAATTGAGCTAATTGCTGGGCTAATATCCTCTAAATAGCGGGTGCCCGTATCGGACAAAGAGAGCTTTCTGCCTTGGCGGATAAATAATGATTCACCCAAGTAATCTTCTAATAATCGTATCTGGTGGCTAACGGCACTTTGCGTCACATTGAGTTCTTCAGCAGCAAGCGAAAAGCTAGAGTTTCTGGCAACAGATTCAAAACAGTGAACCGCTCTGAGTGGTGGCAATTTCATTATCTAAAAATCTCATACTTAAACTAATAAATATCACTTCACTTCATCCTATGACATCACCTACTCTTTGGCAAAGAAAGAGGAGAGGAAAAAGTGAAAGTTACATCGGTCGGAGCAGCGATGCTGCTATTAATTGTTGGAAATCTCATTGCGGTGCTTTCGGACTCTTTAATTAAAAGTGTCGGAAATGAAGTGCCTATTTTTCAATTTGTCTTTTTCCGACAAATATCAGCGGTGCTTTTCCTGCTGCCAGTCTACCTGCTAACAAAAAATGCGCCTTTTCTTGAAGGGTTTAAGTGGCATGCTGTTCGCGCTCACGTATGGTTACTTGGTGCAATATTCATGGTTTTGGCGATCTCATCTTTACCGCTCGCAACTGCGAACGCGATCTTTTACGCCGCGCCATTGATCATGTTGCCGCTTGCAGCAATCTTTTTTGGAGAACAGTTGTCTAAGCAATCGGTCGCCGCAGCGATAATGGGCTTTGCCGGTGTATTGGTCATCATTCGTCCAGACCAAATCGATTGGGCAGCCATTTCAGCTTTAGTTGTTGCAATTACTTTAGCAATCAATAACTTGCTCATTCGAAAACTGCCAAAAAATCAGTCTGTGATGCAAACGTTATTGATGACAAACTTGGCAGGTATTCCAGTAGCCTTCTTGCTTGTTCTGATCGAAGCAGAACCTTGGGACTGGAGTGCTTTCCCTGTTGCTGCTGGCTCAAGTTTGTTCATCATGATTTATGCAGCAACATGTGTCATCGCTTACCGCTCGATCGATAGCAACAAAATTGCCAGCGCTGAATACAGTGGCTTAATTGGTGCCGTGTTTGTGGGATTGATTTGGTTTGGAGAAGTGCCAGACATATTTATGGCAATAGGAACCATTATGATTGTTGTGCCTCTGGTTTGGCTTTCTAAACGAGAGCGTCGCAAGAAAAAGTTGCAAGAGCAACAAGAAGCGCACGTTACTTAAAGTTGTGCTCTAACCCAAAGACTAAAAAACCGAGCCGTAAGTGCTCGGTTTTTTTATGTGGCTCTAATCGGTTTTTACGTAAGCGACTACGTGAGATAAAAACTGCCTTGCAAAGCGATCATTAAACCGGATGCGATATTCATGCTCGGCTTCCGACACTAGACGCCAGCCTTCAGCAAAGTATTCTTTGATATCATCAACCGCCTCTTCTTTATTTTTGATGTGTTTCGCGTTCCACTGATAAGTGCAAGAGACAACGATCAGCCCACCCACCTTGGTGGTTTTTTTTAGAGCATTGATCACGCTAAGTGGCGACTCACATTGATCAATCACATTTAAACATACGACTAAATCAAAGCGAGATTGGAGAGTATCGAGCTCAAAAGGCTGGTTAATTAGCGTCAAATCAACATGAGCACATTTCTGTACGATATCTCTATTCTCAACCTCTAAAGTGTTTAAGGTGTTCACATCGTGAAGGTAAGTAAGCTCGACGCGTTGTTCTTCTATTAACAGTTGCTTCAAGCCATCCATTAACCTATTTGAAGGCTCCACAAGCGTCGCTTCTTTAAGGTTAGGTAAGCGTTGCACTAACTCATAATAATTTCTTCCCAGCGCCGCCCCAACCTCAAGTAGGGAATACGGCTGAACGCTGCTTTCGATTACCGCCTGCGCAATAAAATCAGCAACTTGGGAGCAGTGAGGTGATGACAAAAAAGAAAGTGGGACTTGTTTTGAGCGACTGGTTATCATCTCAATCTGTTGATCCTCAATGAACTTGTCGAACCATTGAGCTTCGAAATAACCAGCCAGACCGTGCTCGGTCAGGTAAAAATCTTCCATGTTTTTTCCGTTCGTACTTTTAGAAAAGTGATTGTATCGAACGCGGAAATTAACGGGTATTTCTGGCCGCACATTCCAATAGGAAAACAGATGAAAACGCCGCGTATGTGAAAAAGCCCTTTCATCTCAAAGATAAAAGGGCTTGTTAATCGCTTCGGTTAAGTCGCTAACTATTGTGGTAGAACAACGTTACCATCTTGAATTGGGAACGTTTTTGTCGCTGGTTTGCTCGCCAAACGAACCGTCGTTGGTGCACCTGAAACTTCGTAAGTGACGTCGTAACCCACTACTTTATCTGATGTCGTATATTCTGTATGACACTGTTTTTTCGTCGTTGTTACTACATCACCTTTTTGCACATTCTCCTGGATCTTACGACCTGTCAGTGCACCAGCAATCGTACCAGCTGCAGTTGCAATCACTTTACCTGAGCCACCACCGATTTGGTTGCCCAGCGCAGCTCCAGCTGCTGCGCCACCAACCGTACCAATAATTTTATTGTCATCCGCAGGGGTAACTTGCTCGGTTACTACCACGTCTTTACATACTTGGTGCGGCTTTTTCACCGTTTCAGTCACCGCTTCAACCAAAGTAATGTTTGCTTGAGTTGGAGCTGGTGGCGTTTTGTCTTTACAGCCTGCTAGTACAGCAACAACTGCCGTTGCAATTGCGATAGATTTCATATTCATGATTTACATCCCAGTATGGTTTGCTTTGATGAGCGTTATGGTAAATCGCAAAAGGGAAATCACATCAGACGAAAACAAACCCTTTGTTATTAACAAGTAAAGAAACACTGTTTTATAAGAGGTACGTCAAGAAACACTCAGCAGAATGTCAACAGAGCTAAAACTGTATCACTACTGATTATGATTGGGCTGGACTAGTCTATGAGATTTATTTTTAAGCCAAGCTCAAAAATAGTTCGTCATCCGTTAAATACTTATGGCGGTGGCTTAGATTACGCACGTGCATAAACATAAAATCAGGGAAACCAGGCGCTATAATGTTATTTGGTTCCCAGCATACACCGCCAACAAACACATATCGCCCCTGCTTGTCATCTTCGTGAAGGGGGTTATTAAGAGGAGAAGAAAACTCTGCTCGGCAACCTTCAACCACACAAACAATTTGTCCTTTAAAAAGGCCAATCACGCGCTTTACAAGATTTGCCTTGATACCACACTTCCATGCTTGGCGAGTGGCCATCTCATAGCCATATTTTCGGATCGCTTTCTTTTGCAAATGTACTACTAGGTTCATTTTGACTCCTGATTCAAGCAACTACGTGAAGCCCAAAGTCATAAAAGCAGATAGACGTCTATACCCGAGTGAGCTCATGGTACGTGGGAATAAACTACGTGATTAGACTGAGTTTAGTGTCGGATGAGATACACCGTCCACGATGCTGTAACGTATCGATTTACACCAATCAAAGGCAGATAACACATCAACTTTTGAGTGCTTTCCTGCGCTGTATCTGGTTACTTCTGTATATTACTATAACGAAATCACCCTCCACGTTTACCTATATAAATTTGTCGTAACGATAGAGGGTGCTTATCATGGAGAGAGGATAACGCCTACGCGTCGATGAGATAATTTTGACCTTCAGTTTCTAAACGATCAATCATTTTACGACACTCATTTAAATCAAGAGGTTGTTCAAAGCGGCGCTTGAGATTCATCAAAAAGAAGATATCTTCACACATGGCTTTCTCAGGTTCGTCACTGATTTTGGCGACCGGTGAACCATTGCACGTGACCATTTTTATCACGATAGAAAGTGGCTGGTAGGCTTCACCATCTTTATTGACATAATCACCCATATCATTGGCAAGAAAAGTACCGATACCAAAACTCACCTGAATACGTCCTTGGAAATACTCGCAAATATCTAACGCTTGTTCGAAGTTAAGTCCGTCGGTAAACACCAGTGTTTTTGTTAATGGGTCTATATTCAGTGACTGGTAGTGTGCAATCATTTTTTCACCCCAGCTATAAGGGCAACCACTATCGTGACGTACACCGAAGTACGCGTTACTTAGTTCTTCATCAAAGTCTTTAAGGAAAGCATCGATACCAATCGTATCGGTTAACGCAATACCTAGTGCACCATTAAACATTTTTTGCCAACGTTGCAACGCCACTTTTTGCGAATCTCGCACATTCACCAGAGCTTGGTGTCCCATAAACCATTCATGAGCAACGGTGCCGATAGGCGTCAAGTTTAGCTCTTTTGCTAAGTGATAGTTACTTGTTCCTGTCAAACATTCCGGCACTTCCTGGCACAAATATTCCAGCATAGTGCGCTGAGCTTGGAAGGAAAAACGTCGACGCGTCGACATGTCAGAAAATTTAAAGTTAGTGATTTTACGACGTTTTAGTTCCGACTTTAGGTGCCGAACTTTCTCTTCTAAAACAGTGGTAAATTGCGCAACAGGGATATCTGACCAACGCTGACGGCTACGAACTTCAGACACGATACTCATGATGATCGTTTCGTACAAGATGGTATCTCGCCACAAACCGTTAATGGTAATTCTTAACTGGCTTGAGCCATCAGCCATGGCTTTATTATGGAAAGAGACATCACTTTGTGGGTTGAAACGGAAATGGCGCAGTGCATCAACAAAGTCAGGATTCAGGTAAGGCGCGACACGCTTAATATATTCAATTTCTTCTTGCGTAAATTGAATATCTTGCAGTTTAAGGACTTCGGCTTTTACCTCAGGCAAAAGCTCAGAGAGGTCTTCCTCACTGCGCACGATAAACTTATATGACACCATCGCATCAGGGTAAAGCGCTGTTACAGCACTCATCATATTGACTTTGTAGACATCGAAATCCAAAGCGCTTTGAATGATGCGGGAAGAAAATAGTTTGGTGGTCATTAGGTGCCCTTCTACATGCCCTTCCTGGGTATATAACTTTTTGTTACTAACTAATTTGCGTAAACAATAAACACCCATCTATAGTTTGTCAACTTTTGTTACTAACCACTCATTTTTATAAGGTTTTTTTGTCTAGAATTCGAGCAAGCATTGTGAATAAGTCAGAGTCATCCGTAAATTTATGCTCAAACCGTATTACGAACACTACCAAAAACGTTTCTAACAACTCGTTACTTACCCATTGATTGACCACTTGTTATGCGCTAGATTACTTACAAATCAATATTAGGACCCAACCATGATCGTATCTGTCGACATTATTCCATTCAGGCTATCTGGCTGTGCCGATAAGGGATTGGAAGTGTTGTTGATTAAACGTTCAAATCCAAATCGGCCATACCATGGAGTCTGGGCACTACCGGGCGGATTTGTCTTTGATAAAGACTTAACCAGTGAAGGCGGACGCCCGGCCGATGAAAACTTTGAAGCGGCGCGTCGCCGAATTTGCCGTGAGAAAATCCATACCTACCCTCGCCATTTTAGCGAAGCGTTTATCGACGGTGATCCAAAGCGCGACCCAGAAGACTGGAGCTTAAACATTACGCACTACGCCTTAGTCGATCGTAACAATGTAGAGCAAATAAATAATGCAGGTGTACCGGAATGCCAACTTAAATGGTTTTCGCTACAGGCTATTCTCAATGGAGAAGAGACTCTCGCATTTGATCATCAAAAAACCATTGAAAAAGCGTGGCAAAAGCTTCGTGCATCCATTGAATACACATCGGTTCTTTTGTTTGCATTAGACAAAGAGTTTTTGGTTGCGGACATCATTTCTGCTTATCAAGAGTTTGGTATTGATATCAGCCGAATGACGATTAAGCGCCGCTTGATAGATTCAGGCGTACTAAAACCCACTAATAAAGTCGCTTCAACCAACAAAGGCAAAGGTGGAAAACCCGCAATGGTATATACGCTGACTAGCGACGAAGTAACCTTTTTTCAAAACTGTTTGCGTGGATAAACGCAGACAATCAGACAGACAAGGAGTCTGCCATGACTGTTCGAGTAAACTATCAAACTACAGCAGTGATCGACGTTGATCCAGAGAAAGGCTTTAGTGAGTTATGTCCAAATGAACTGCCCGTTGCAGGTGCGTTGGAAATCGTACCGGAGCTTCTGAGTAATCATGCCAAAGGCCGATTAAAACTGGTCAGTCGTGACTTACACCCACCAAAAGCAAAGTGGGATGCAGAATCGCCATCCAATATGCTTGAGCCCGTTGGTTTACCGAATGTGGATATAAAGTGGAACCGTCACTGTGTGCTTGGCACAACAGGTTCTGAGCTGCTAGATGGTTTACCACCCGTGTTGGACTATGATTTTCAAGTTAATAAAGGTATGGATCCTGACGCGCACCCTTACGGTATTTTTTTCCATGATATTGCCGACACCAAAACGACAGGCGCGCATGAATTTCTAAAGTTCAACGGGATTGATACCTTAGTTATCGGTGGCCTTGCCTTAGACTTTTGTGTGAAAAAATCCGTCATGCAAGCGCTGGAACTTGGCTACAATGTGGTAGTTAATCTTGCTTCAACTCGTGCGGTGCTGCCTGATAATGTAGAGAATGTGCTGACAGAGCTCAGAGATAATGGCGCATTATTTGTCGAAAAAGCGGACGACATCATCGTAGAAAAGTTCGCTTAGAAACGATAGTAACCGAGAAGGATTTCACCATGCATCAACATGAAAAATTGAATTACGTTGAATTTGGTTCCACTAATGTCAGTGCGACCAAACAATTTTTTGAGCGTGCTTTTGACTGGAGCTTTACCGATTATGGTCCAGAATATTCTGCATTTTCAGGACAAGGGTTGGATGGCGGATTCTTCAAATCTGAGTTTATAAACCAAACCGCAAATGGTGGCGCACTTTTAGTATTTTATAGCTCAGACATTCAGGCCACTCAGACAAAAGTAGAGCAGCATGGTGGAAAAATTATCCGCCCTATTTTCGAATTCCCCGGCGGCTGTCGATTCCACTTCACTGAACCGAGTGGAAATGAATTCGCAGTATGGTCAGAGAGCCATTAAGTGATCACAAATCAACAACACACCATCAACGTGAGCCCAAGCTAGCCAGATCCGGAACTGGCATTACATTTCTGGTTGACCTCATCCTTGGTTTAATTCACTGTTAGCGCAACAATTAATCGATGAGGCGCTAGACCTCGACCAAGGATGTCAAATGACTGCCGTCAGTTTTTTTCGCTTACTCTGCCTCGCTGCTATTTGGGGTGGCTCGTTTCTGTTTATGCGAGTCGCCGCCAACACATTCGGGCCGGCTTACTTAATCGAATTTCGAGTTACATTTGCCGCCGTCGCTTTGTTATTGATCGCCGTATATTTGAAGAAGAAACTCACGTTAACTGCGCATACTAAACACTTCTTTATTATTGGCTTATTCAATAGCGCAGTTCCATTTTTACTCTTTGCGTACGCAGCCCAGACACTGAATGCATCAACTTTAGCAATATTGAACTCAACCGCCCCAATATGGGGAGCACTAGTTGGCTTTGTTTGGTACCGCAGCCCACTCACAGCGAAATCTGTTCTCGGTATGCTAATAGGCATAGGAGGCGTTGCAGTCTTGGTCGGCTTAGATACTTCAACCATAGGTGAAGAAGCCATGCTCCCTATTGCCGCCAGTTTGATGGCTTCTTTCAGCTATGGCATTGCTACCAACTACACTAAAAATGCGCCACAAGTACCTGCTTTTGACAATGCTCACGGCAGCATGTGGGCGGCGGTTATTTGGGTACTGCCGCTGCTACCATTCTTACCAATGCGTGCAGAACCAAGTCATTTCGAATGGAGCTCTGTTGTCACGCTCGGCGTTGTATGCACAGGGTTCGCTTATTTGCTCTATTTCCGCTTAGTTTCTGATATCGGCCCAGCTTCAGCACTGACTGTCACTTTTCTTGTTCCTGTTTTTGGTATCTTATGGGGCTACTTGGTGCTAGATGAGCCCGTCGGCTCTAACACCATCATAGGAACAATTCTAGTGCTTAGCGGCACTATGCTAGTCACCGGTTTCTCCCCAACAGCAATGCTCGCGAAGAGAAAACGAAGCGTGGCTTAATCAGCCTAATATAACTTCCACACCTAGCTTTTTGATTTGTTCAAGGTCGCTTTTCGGAGCGGCTTTGTCAGTCAGCAGCACTGATATTTCGTCAGTCTTACCAATTGATGAGGGATAAATTTGCCCAAATTTACTAGAATCCGTTAGAACAATATTGCGCCTTTTTTTCGCAATGATGGTTTCTGCGATCTCAGCGCGCATCATGTCGCGGCTAGTAAAGCCAGTGTCTTGATGGAAGCCGTCAATACCCAAGAAGGCCGTGCTGAAATGAATGTTCTCAATACACAACTTAGTCAGCGGTCCGACCAAGCTCTCGCCTTGGTGCTGATACACGCCACCAAGCAAGATAATGTTGGCAGAAGTGTTACGGATGAGATGGGCGATATACGCCGATGGCGTAATAATGGTCACATCGCCGCGCTCAGCCAATGTCCGAGCCAACAACGCATTGGCACTGCCTCCTTCAATCAGCACTGTCTCATTCGATGCGACCAAATCCGCAGCTTGGTTTGCGAGCGATTGTTTAATATCGAAACGTACTTCTAGGCGGGCATCAATGTCATCACTTTGCAACGCGGTAGCTGCGCCGTGAACGCGCTTTAGGTAGCCCTGTTGCTCCAGAAAGTTCAAATCCTGTCTGATGGTCACACCCGACACGCCAATGATGTCAGAAAGCTCTGTGACTTGAACGCGTTTACGGTCGTTCACTAATTGCAGGATTTCATTTTGTCTTGGGTTCACAGGTTCGCTCCTTATTGATGAGCTTACAGTATACTCACCTGATGTTTCATATGAAAAGAACTTGAAAGTAAAAAGGAAAAAACGCGTGGTCTGATTAGCCAAGCTGTACCTTGCGAATATCGCTCCCATCAACAGATAATAGGGCAACGAAAATGGGATGGAAGAAGAGGGGTTAACTCCCTACATCCCAACAACGGTAAAGACTAGGATAAAAGTAATGGAAGAAATTTACTTCGCAGGCGGTTGCCTTTGGGGCGTGCAAGAATTTATGCGCCACCTTCCGGGCGTAATCAACACAGAAGCCGGGCGAGCAAATGGCACAACGGATAACACTCAATCCGAATACGATGGCTACGCAGAGTGCGTGAAAACCCAGTTCGACCCTGAGCAAGTTTCGGTTGAAACTTTAATGGGGTATTTGTTTGAGATAATCGACCCTTACAGCGTTAACAAGCAAGGTGAAGACGTAGGTGAGAAGTACCGTACTGGTGTTTATAGCCAAAACGAACAGCATCTCACCATCGCGAAAGCGTTTATCGCAGCACGACCGGACGCCGACAAGATCGCCGTAGAAGTACTGCCACTCACAAATTATGTGCCAAGTGATGATGAGCACCAAGACAGACTCACAAACTTTCCGAATGATTACTGCCACATCCCATTAGATTTACTACATAAATACAGGGATAACTCGTAACCATTCAGTCAGCATCGCTTTAAAAGGCAAGATGCATATCAGTTTAAATCGATGCCTTCCACTAATGACAATGTCATTTCTGCCGCCGATATTTCTTTACAACCCGACGAGTTTTGTCCGCACCACAACGGAGTGAATTCATCTCGGTTTTGCTTTTCCATAAGCGCTCTTAGTTGAGCCATTTCAATGGAGGCGTATGGGAATTTCGGCGCAAACTCACTGATGTAGCCTAGCTCCGACATCGCGCGATTCACAATGCCTCTCGCTGGTCGGCCCGAGAAAACATTGGTCACAGCGGTATGTTGCGCGCGTTCACTGGCAATGGCATATCGATGTAAAGACGATGTTTTCGCCTCATCACACAACAAATAGGCGCTGCCAACTTGAACGGCACTAGCTCCTAATCTCAACGCGGCTTCCACCCCACTTCTATCAGCGATTCCGCCTGCAGCAATAACAGGCAAATTCACCCGTTTGGCGATTTGTGGTAATAACGCCATCAAACTTAATTGAGTAGTTAAATCATCCGATAAAAACATACCTCGGTGTCCACCAGCCTCCAAGCCTTGGGCGATAATACCGTCAACGCCTTTTGCTTCTAGCCAAAGTGCTTCGTCCACCGTGGTCGCTGACGAAAGGATCTTCCCTCCCCACCCTCTAATTCGAGCTAACAGATCATCGTCTGGCAAACCAAAGTGGAAACTGATCACTGGCGGTGCAAATGGTTCAATCGCGTCAGCAATATCATGATTGAAAGGCATCCTTGTCGGAGCGTTTGGCTGAACCTGAACGGTTGCATCAACCTCGGAAAAATACGGTTGCAGCGTTTTTTGCCACTTTTCGTGCTTGTTGGCGTCATACTCCGGCATTTCATGGCAAAAGAAATTGAGGTTAAACGGTCGGTTAGTTGCCTGCTTGATAAGTTGAAGTTCTTTTACGATGGCGTCTTTGTTCAGCATTCCACAAGGTAACGAGCCAAGCCCGCCAACATTACTGACGGCTATGGTCATTTGGCTGTCTTGCACACCGGCCATTGGCGCTTGAATAATCGGTAACTCTGTTCCCAAAAGTGTATTAAATACCTTGTTTATCATGCTCTTTCCTTGAAAACTTAACCTTTACCTGTGATGGATCTGCGCCATCGTTATCCAGACTAGACTTTCACATGATTAACCGCTTATAAAGTTAAAGTGATGCATTTGTGCGCTATGCACTTTTGATAGAAATGACAAAGGGAGCCTATGGCTCCCTTAATATGCTGAATAACAAGAATCAAAGTGACTATCGTACGACATCTGATTCAAGCTCTAGCTCTGCTACAGACAGCATGGCAAACTCTTCCTCGGCGGTTGCTGCCACCAGTTTGTTGCGGCTGTATAACCCATAATAAACACCACCGATAAGAAACAATCCCATTGTCATGAAAAAGGCTGAGGGATCAAAAGCATAAACACCTGTCATTGCGATCAAAGAAAGCACCAGAGAAATACTCGAAGTAATTATCCCACCAGGCGTTTTATATGGACGAGTTAATTCCGGCTGTTTAATTCGCAATAAAATATGGCTCAAGGACATTAATGCGTACGATACAGTCGCACCGACAACAGCCATCGCCAAGATTAAGTCCCCCTCACCCGTAAGTGAAACCAAGAACCCAAAAACGCCCGGAACCAAAAGCGCACGAGAAGGCACTTTTTTGTCACTGGTTAATGACAAAGTTTGCGGTAAATAACCCGCGCGGGAAAGCGCAAACACCAAGCGACTGTAACCATAAATGATTGAAAAGAAAGAAGCGATAAGGCCAGCCAATCCAAGTAAGTTCACGGCCATTGCTACCGTTGAATTGCCCGTAAGCTTTAGGGCGTCAACTAATGGCACCGCGCTATCGCCTATGACCTTTGAGCCAACCGCACCAGCCAAAAGGACGACTACGATAGTTGCGGTTAGCAATAAAAACAGCATCGCACCAATGATGCCTTTGGGAACATCTTTTGCCGGATTTTTTGCCTCCTCTGCCGCTAAAGGCACACCTTCAACCGCAAGAAACAACCACATTGCAAATGGCAACGCAGCCCATACGCCATACCACCCAAACGGCAAGATTTCTGTTGCCTGAGCCGTCGCCGGAGCAATATCGAATAAGTTATTAACGTCAAAGTGACCAATAAGCACAGCAGCAGTAATTAGAATAGCTAGCACAGCCAAACCACTGATGACCATCATTACTTTGAGAGCTTCGCCAACCCCTGCCATATGAATAGCGATAAAGACGGCGTAGAAAAGTGCGTAAACAACAGGGCCATCGATACCAACCAATTCATTCACTGCTGAGCCAATAAAAATCACTATCGCAGCAGGCGCGAGCGCATATTCAATCAAAACTGATAAGCCAGTGAAAAAGCCACCTGTCGGCCCCATCGCCTGTCTTGCGAAGCTGTAACCACCACCCGCAGCAGGAATAGCCGCAGACATTTCAGCTAAAGACAATACTAGCGTGAAATACATTACTGCCATCGCGATAGCAGCAATAAGAAAGCCTCCCCATCCTGCTTGAGCGATGCCAAAGTTCCAACCGGCAAAGTCACCAGATATAACATACGAGACACCTAAGCCAGCAAGTAAAATCCAACCTGCGGTGCCTCTTTTTAGCTGCCTTTTGGCCAAGTACTCCTGATGTTTAGACATAGTAAATCCTTCTACTTTGATGAAATTAAAAAGTTGTCGCTGTGTTTATCTTCAACGCTTGCGCCACTTGGCTCATTGATATCGGAGCGATCTTTCAGATTCACTCCTGACAGTTGTAATTTTCGAGCCTCCTTGAGCAAGTAAAATGCGCGTTCACAGGCATCGTCATAGTTGAGCCCCTGAGGGCGCACATTGGAAATGCAGTTTCTTTGGGAATCTTTAGAGCCTCGTTTAGCCCCCCAAGTGAGATACATACCCATGCTATCCGGAGAAGTTAGGCCGGGTCTCTCTCCAATTAAAACCAGCACGGCCTTGGCGTTAAAACATTCACCAACATCATCCCCTACCGCTACTCTTCCTTGCTTTACGATTGTGATAGGTGCGAATTTCCATTGATGTCCATCATCAGCGCTTAAAAGAGAAATCAATCGAGTAACAACAGGCACGGCATGGTTTTGAATTGCGACGGAAGAAAGTCCATCAGCAATAACAATCGCAAGATCAATGTCAGCGTTATGCTCATTTGCTATCGAGTTGAGCGTTTGCCAAGAAGATTCATCGAGTTGCCTTCCTAAATCGGGCCTTTGCAGGTACATAATCCGATCACTCACTTGGCTGCTCACTACCACTGGAGGCTCTAAGGTATTTTCAAGAATCGAGTAAGAGTCCGACAAACCAGCAACGAGAGACTCAATATTCAAACTGCAATGCACTGCATCCATAGCTTGGGCGTGATCCAGCTGAAATGAGAGTAACTCGTTGGTTGGTACACTGTTCCCGCTACGACCCAGAGCGATCCGAGCAGAGGTGAAGTCGCGTAACTTGCCCCACGGGTTGTGTGTGACAACTTCAGACTCATCTTGTGGGGACTGAGCAATGGTGATTACTTTACCCATGAGAATACCCCTTATTCAGTTGGTTAATTGCTCCCGAAAACGAGCGAGAGATTTGCTCACTTAACCGAACGTCTTGCACGCTCTCGAAAATCTGCATCTCCATTAACCATTGTTCAAACTCTGGTGCTGGCTTCAAACCGAGTACTTTTCTTGCGTAAAGGGCATCGTGAAATGAGGTAGTTTGATAGTTGAGCATGATGTCATCAGCCCCTGGAATACCCATGATGAACGAGCACTCGGCCACACCTAATAGTGTCAGCAAGTTATCCATGTCATTCTGATCGGCATAGGCATGATTGGTGTAACAGATATCGCAACCCATAGGTAAACCAAGCAACTTCCCACAGAAATGATCTTCAAGCCCAGCACGAATGATCTGTTTGCCATCAAACAGATACTCAGGGCCAATAAACCCAACGACAGTATTAACCAACAAAGGATCGAACTGTTTCGCGACAGCATAAGCGCGGGCTTCACAAGTCTGCTGATCGACCCCATGAAATGCATTAGCAGACAGCGCTGTACCTTGTCCGGTTTCAAAATACATCACATTGTTTCCTACACTACCTCGATTCAAAGACAACGCGGCTTCATGGGCCTCTTTCAAAATCGACAAGTCGATTCCGAAGGTATCATTCGTCCCTTGCGTGCCGCCTATCGACTGAAAAACGAGATCGACTGGTGCGCCCATTTCAATGGCTTCGATCGTGTTCGTGACATGAGTTAACACACAAGACTGAGTCGGTATTTGATAGTGTTGAATCACCTCATCCATTAAGTTCATTAACTTAATAGCTTGAGGTACATTATCTGTTGCCGGATTGATACCGATAACCGCATCGCCATTTCCGTACATCAGACCATCAAAAATGGTCGCTGCGATACCGTTGAGAGAATCAGTGGGATGATTCGGCTGTAAGCGAGTAGACAGGCGACTCGGCAAACCAATCGTATTCCGAAAAGCCGTGACAACTTGGCATTTTTTAGCAACGAGAATCAAATCCTGGTTGCGCATAATCTTACTGACTGCGGCCACCATTTCTGGTGTTAAACCTTGACGAATTTTAGCCAACGTTTCACCATCGGCTTCTTCACTCAGCAGCCAATTTCGAAAATCTCCGACCGTCAAGTGCTCAATCGGCTTAAAGGCTTCAAGGTCATGCGTATCGATAATTAGGCGAGTGATATCGTCGCTTTCGTATGGAATAACCGCCTCGTTAAGAAACGTTTTAAGTGGTAACTCAGACAGCGCCATTTGTGCGACTACACGTTCTGCCGCTGACTGAGCACAAACCCCGGCTAACGCATCGCCTGAGCGCTCCGGTGTCGCTTTCGCCATCAAGTCAGCTAATGACTTAAAGGTATAGACTTTACTTCCTTGTTGCCGACGATAAGTTGCCGTCATTGCTCTTCCTCTTCACTATTTGGTTCGCTTTTTGCTGAACTATCAATAAGCTTTAAGAAAGTATTGCCAAATGTGTTCCGTAGCGTTATCAAAAACTGGCAACATTTATAAACCAATAATAAACAATGAGTTATGTAAATACTGCTCCAACATGACTCACAAAAAAGGAATGAGCATCACAAGGATGAGTAACCAAATGCCCCAAACTGCACCAATGCTGTGCATCCATCACACTAAGGATGCAAACCAACAAGCTGCGAGTCTGATAAACTGGCAACAGGAATATGACCAACTCAGCGATGGTCGATTTTTAGGTCAAATTCGAGAACGACGATTTCCCAATTTCCATGTGTTTCGTGAAGACAGTAACCGCTCGCTAAGACAGCAATGCAGGGTTGAAGAGGGAGGTATTTGGTTGGGTTTGAGTGCGGAAAATAAGCCGCTACACCTAAATCACAGTCAGTTTAATTCAAGCCAACTTTTGCTTAGGCAAGGTGGCGCTGATTTTGAGTTAATGACACCGGAGCAGTTTTCTATCTATGGAATAGTGCTCGACAAAAACTTCGTTCACATCATAGAAAATCAACTTGAGCTTGGGAGTATCCAAAACAACACATTACACTTAACGGGTTTGACGGAAAAACACATTCAACAACTTAAATACTACTTAGGCACGTTACTTGGTTCCGCCGAGCCAAGATGGTCTGAAACCACACATCAAGCAATCTTAAAAGATATTGTGCTGGAGTTGTTCTCACTCAGTTCACTGCACACGAGCCATCCGATATCAATCTCTCATCGTCAACACGTGATGCACCGTATAAAACAACAGCTACAGGATCTAGACTACCGTACACCGATAACCGTCAGTGAACTGTGTGACGCAGTACACGTCAGTCGTCGCACACTACAGTACACCTTTGAACATTGCTGTAATACTTCCCCAAAGCAGTTCATACATCGAATGCGCCTGAATCAAGTACGTAGAGTGCTACAAAGCCCTGAAGATAATCGAACAATTGCAGAAATCGCTTTTGACTTTGGTTTTTTCCATCTCGGGCAGTTCAGTCAAAGCTACAAGCGGCTATTTGGTGAGACGCCAACTGAAACGAGAAAATGGGAGCCCAGCAAATAAAATGACAGGCAGTATATTCTTTCAGATCCTGCGTTGGGGCCATGTTATGCAGTCGCAATGATTTGCTGAAACTTAGCATGAAGCTCTTCAAGTGCCGCTTCAACATCCGGTTCTGCACGGCTCAAGTGCGAGATTAACGTCATAAAATAGCAGTCAAAAATCAGCGGTATTTTTCCCTCAAGGACGGAGCTTCCGTTTACAGATTGAAACAAAGCTTGGTTAAACGACTGATAATAATCCAAATCCCAAATCACTTCTTTCAACAAAGCTCGGCTCAGCTCAACGTTCGCAAAATAGTAGCGATAGTATTTCTCCGTCAGTGCCAAACCAATGTCGATATCGGTTTTACCTTCCACACTGACTAGCGTTTCTTGGCTGATCTGTTGCAGTTGCGCCAGCATCCCTTCGCGCAAAATCGACAGTTTAGTCGGGAAATGGCTAAACACTGTACCATCGGCTACTCCTGCTTCTCTCGCTATCTGCCTTGTGGTCGTCATGTCATAGCCATTTTGAGCAAAAGATGCCCATGCGGCTTTTAGAATTTTATCTCTGGTTTGTTGTCGCTTCGTCATTGATGTGTCTGCTTAATGAGCCTGAAAGGATCATACCTTGCGTGGTTGAGATTGACAAATTGAGCGCGCTCATTTATAAAATTGAGCATGCTCATTTTATATAAAAACAAAAGGAATCGCTCATGTACGTATTAAACAAACTAGGCCAAGGATTGATTTTCTTCCCGACCATCTTCTGCTTTTCGTATATTTTAAGACCGATATTAATGGTCATCCTTATTCCAGGAGGACTCGCACTTTTGGCGTTAATCGGTGGCGCAGAAGTCAGAGCGGAACTCAAAGCCATGCTGCTTGAGGAGTTTTTTGGCGTTAGCCCATCGCACACCACCTCGAAAAAGGCGTGAGTGCGCTACAAACGTTGGCAAGGCTAAGTAAAAAAGAAAACGCGCAGATATCGAGATCTCAATACCTGCGCGTAGATGTGGTGAAAATAAGACTGGCTTTAGTCAGTATTCATGTTCTGGCCAATTCGCCATAAAACGCCACTAGGGTCAAACAAACAACATTCGCGCATGCCCCAAGGTTGCTCGACTAGCTCTGTCAAACGCGAACCAAATTCCTCATGACCCACTTTGGATAAGTGCTGATGCCAACTTTCTGCGTCTTCTACGAGCAAGTGCATCATGAAGTTATTGCCGTGTTCTGGCTCATAAAAATTCTGTAAAAGAAACGCGCAGCTACCTTGAGAGAAGTATGCTACATCACCGAAGTCCGACGCCATTTCAAAGCCAATCGCCTCATAAAAACGTTTTGATAGCGCGTAATCTTTCGCCGGAACAAATGATTTGATTTCAACAATATTGAGGTTTTCCATTTCCAATTTCCTAAGCCTTTTTCCATAAAACTGACTGACGTAATCTCGCTCTATGCCTTCTATTCGCCTTGCGTAATCTGCTGTGATGACAGTGGCACACACTCTGCCATTTGCGTTTGTAACCACGTGATAAATTTATGTTCGAGTTCTGTACGCTTTTTATCTTGACTCAATAAAACGTAATTGCAACTTGATGGAGAAAACCCAAATGGTGCGACCAAATTACCACGCTTAATATCGTCCATGACAAAAGGATACGATCCCATTGCGACGCCTAAGCCGTCCACCGCTGCTTGTATGCAAAAATAAAAATGCGCGAATGATTGCTGAGTGTTGCCGTTGAAAGTTTCACAACGTGTTGATTGCTGCCAATCCGCCCAAGCATTCGGTCTGGTTTGGCTATTCAACAATCGAGCTGCTTTCAAATTGTCTTTAATGGATTGCCAATACTCAGGAGAAAATACCGGCCCCACCCACTCTTCCACAAGAATGGTTTTGTCGTAATCGTGATGCTGCGCAAAATCGTCTCGACGAATCGCCATCGAAAGCCCAGTTGATCCTAATGTTACCGGGCCACCAGCCGTCGACAAACGAACATCAGCACGGTGTTCATCATTAAACGCGGCCAACCTTGGCATCAACCAGCGCATGGTTAATGTCGGTTCACAAGACACTTCAAGATGCTGATGCTTCTCTTGAATAAGCGTATTCACGCCTGTTTCTAGCGTTTGGAATGCCGTTTCTGTGTATGTCTTGAGTAATTCGCCTTCTGCCGTCAACACGACTTTCCTGCCCTCTTTGAAGAACAAAGGTTGAGACAGATATTGCTCAAGTTGCTTGATCTGCTTACTCACGGCTCCGTGAGTAATGTTCAGTTTGTCAGCCGCTTCAGTGTAGCTTGAAGAACTCGCCGCAACGTGGAAGACATAAAAAGATTTCAGGTGACGCATCTGTGAGTTTTTCTCACCAATATGGGAATATTTTTCGATTATAGTCAGTAATAAAGACACCTACAATTCCGCTACATCCCAGACTTCATCATTCAAACAGGAAATCGATATGGAATTTGTAACTCTTGCGTTATTAGGTGTGCTTATTGTCATTAGCCCTGGCGCAGACTTTGTTTTGGTATTAAGAAATAGCTTAAATCAAGGACGAAAAGCAGGCGTATACAGTGCGATTGGTATCAGCATGGCGATAAGCATCCACACCGCTTACTCCATGCTGGGGATCAGTTACTTAATTTCACAAAATGAATGGTTGTTTAATCTCGTGCGCTATCTTGGAGCCGCTTATCTTGTCTACCTTGGGATTAAAGGAATATTCTCCTCGCAACCTGCATCAAACTCAGAAACCGTTCAACAGAGCGAGTATTCAATGTGGCGATTTTTCATGCAGGGGTTTCTGTGTAATTTACTCAATCCCAAGACGATGCTGTTTTTTCTGAGTATTTTTAGCCAAGTGATTTCTCCCGACTCTAGTCAGCAACACATCGCCTTGTTCTACGGGATTTATATGATTGCGCTGCATGGTATTTGGTTTTCTATCGTTGCTGTTTTATTCACGTCACCCCAGCTACAAGCTTTCTTGTTGAAGATTAAGCATCGACTCAATCAAGCATGTGGGGCGGGATTAATCATTTTCGGCGCGATGCTGGGCTTAAAAGTGTAGTACGCTTGCGGTCCGATTACCCCAATTCAAATTGATCATTGAACAAGTGGCTGTAATCAAATAAAAATCTGCATTATCAATACCTTAAATTAGAAAAAACAGCCAACGTGCGCTGGCTGTTTCGATGCAGTTAATGAATGACCCGAGCGTCCCCTTTAAGTAACTGAGACAGATCGATAGTGAATATCGTCACTGTCGGACGTTTAGGCAGAGCATTTTCGATCGAAAACTCTGGCCCAGCTGGAACGAGGGGGAAGTGAATAGCAGTCGGCCACTTTGACGAAGCTTCATTACCGCCCGGCTCAGATATTGAGAAAGAAAACGCAGGTAAACGGGTCATAACACTTACCTCAAATGACTGATTAGCGGGCTCAAGCGAGCCCGCTTAGGTTTTGCAATGTTATTGTTATTTTAACGCTTACTTAATCACTAACGATTGATGACGTTAGATATCAAGTTCTTTGTCTTCAACGTGGTTGGTGATCATCGCTTCAGTGGTGATCATCAAGCCAGCAACAGACGCTGCGAATTGAAGCGCTGAACGTGTTACTTTCGCAGGGTCCAAGATGCCCATTTCGATCATGTTGCCGTATTCACCTGTTGCAGCGTTGTAACCGTAATCGGAATCACCAGCTTTGACAGCGTTCGCCACAACAGAAGCTTCGTCACCTGCGTTAGTTGCGATTTGACGAAGAGGCTCTTCCATTGCACGTAGCGCAACTCGGATACCCACGTTTTGGTCATCATTGTCGCCTTTTAGATCCGCCAATTCTTTCGCGATCTTAGTTAGGGCAACACCACCACCAGCAACAATACCTTCTTCAACCGCTGCGCGAGTAGCGTGTAGCGCATCGTCCACGCGGTCTTTCTTCTCTTTCATCTCAACTTCGGTTGCAGCGCCGATCTTGATCACCGCTACGCCGCCAGATAGCTTCGCAACACGTTGTTGAAGCTTATCTTTGTCGTATTGAGAAGTGGTTGTTTCGATTTGTTTTTCAATCGAAGCCACACGATCAGCAATCGCGCTTGCTTCTGCTGCGCCACCCACAATGGTTGTTGTGTCTTTGGTAATGGTCACTTTCTTCGCACTACCTAGTTGCTCTAACGTTGCTTTTTCGAGCTCTAGGCCGATTTCTTCAGAGATGACCGTACCAGCAGTTAGTACCGCAATGTCTTCCATCATCGCTTTACGGTTGTCACCAAAGCCAGGCGCTTTCACCGCGGTCGCACGCACGATGCCGCGCATGTTGTTCACAACCAATGTCGCTAACGCTTCACCTTCGATGTCTTCAGCAATGATCAATAGCGAGCGAGAAGATTTCGCTACTTCTTCTAGTACAGGCAATAGCTCGCGGATGCTGCTGACTTTTTTGTCCACCAATAAGATGTATGGGTTGTCTAGCTCGACGCTGCCATTTTCTTGGTTAGTGATGAAGTATGGCGACAAGTAACCGCGGTCAAATTGCATACCTTCAACCACAGACAATTCGTTGTCTAGACCTTGGCCTTCTTCCACCGTAATCACGCCATTGCGACCCACTTTTTCCATCGCTTCTGCAATGATTTCACCGATCGCGCGATCGCTGTTTGCAGAAATGCTACCCACTTGGATGATGGATTCTTTGTCGCTGCATGGCTTAGACATTTTACGTAGTTTCTCAACCGCCGCTTCAGTGGCTTTGTCGATACCACGTTTTAGGTCCATTGGGTTCATGCCAGAGGCTACCGCTTTAAGACCTTCATTGATGAAAGATTGCGCCAGTACAGTAGCCGTCGTTGTACCGTCACCCGCTTCATCATTCGCTTTGGACGCCACTTGTTTCACCATTTGTGCGCCCATGTTTTCGAACTTGTCTTTCAGTTCGATTTCTTTCGCTACAGACACGCCATCTTTGGTGATGGTTGGCGCACCGTAAGATTTATCAAGCACAACGTTGCGGCCTTTCGGGCCTAGTGTCACTTTTACTGCGTCCGCCAGTAAGTTCACACCTTTCAGCATTTTTTGACGTGCGTCATTAGCAAATAATACGTCTTTTGCAGCCATGGTTATCTCCTCAAAAAACTACTACAAAAATAATTACTCAACGATTGCTAACACATCAGATTCGGACAGAATTAAGTATTCTGCGCCGTCAATTTTCTCGGTTTTCACGCCGTAACCGTCATTGAAAATGATTTGGTCGCCCACTTTGACTTCCATCGCAGCGCGTTCGCCATTTTCAAGACGTTTACCTAAACCAACAGCAATGACTTTCCCGCGGTTTGATTTTTTCACCGACTGAGAAGTTAAAACGATTCCCCCTTCAGATTTATTTTCCACCTCTTGTCTTTCAACAATTAGCTTGTCATTTAAAGGACGAATTTTCATTTTTAAGTGCCTCCTACTTGGAACCAAAAATAAAAGACAAAATAAACATCAAGATGGATTTGCGAGTCGACAGCTCGCTTTCGATGAAAATAATAAGGTCGAAAAATGAGAGTTCAAGAGGTGAATTTGATAAAAATTTTTTATTAAATTAAATAAAATTTTCTATCGAATTATCGCATTCACAACCACTTAGCATCTCTTTATGATGGAAAATGTGCTCAATCAAATCTAGAGTGGTTACGTACTCTTAAAAAGGATAATCAAACAATGAAAAAGGCCGTATCTCTATTTCTTGCAACGTTATGCGTTGGCTTCCTCTCACCCAACGTGTCAGCTTCTGAACGCGCTGAACAAGGTTGGCAATTGATTGACGAGGGCGCGATGATTGTCGATGTGCGCACGCCGCAAGAGTTTTCTGAAGGGCATTTGGATAATGCCGTCAACTTCCCTTTATCTGAACTTGATAAACATTTTCAAGACGTCGATAAAGATCAAGCTATCGTGTTGTACTGTCGCAGTGGTAACCGCTCTGGCAAAGCGTATCAATACTTACAATCGCAAGGCTTTACGAATCTGCACAATGCAGGTGGCTTTGAAGAACTACAAGACGCCAAATAGTCGTCTCCGTTCTAATATACAAAGTAAAAGCACAGAGCGCGTCGCAAGCGTATTGTAACGCGCTCTGTTTCTAAATACTTATCTACAACAACTCTACTATCTGGGCCCTGCATCAAATTGAGTCAGGTTATCCGATATCTCGATCCATGGCGCTTTCGATGCGACAAAAATATGGAAATCAGGCTTGTGAGAAGGTGTGTCATCCAAGATACCAAGGCGAATATTGACGATCCCATTGTTCTTTTTCGAATACAGACTTGATCCGCAGTGGCGACAAAAGCATAGCATGGTATTTTCGCTTTTCTGATAAGTTTGAATATCTTCTTTCCCTTGGATAATAAGCAATTTATCCAACGCAATACCACCGGCAGATGAATAGTCAGAACCTGTGAACTTGCGGCATTCAGAGCAATGGCAATTTCCCATGTACTTGAATTCATCTGCCACTTCCAACTTTACCTTGCCGCACAGACATGAGCCTTTTAGTACTTCCATTTGAATTCCTTTTTGTTATGAATCTAATTGAATTAGATGGCTATCTCGACACCATGCCACTGCAATACGAAAAATTAAAGACAGGCAATACAGGTTTTCAAAAATGAAACGAAAATGTAAAACATTCCATTCAGAGGGAAGTGCGCTCGACACGTGAAAAATCGAGCTATTTTAGATACAAAAACACCAAGCAATAACGCTTGGTGTTTACCTCACAGAATGTCGCCTCAGAAAAGGCGCTTTCCGCTGTGCTTAAAAAATGCAGTGTTTAGTAAAGCTGGTCGCTTCGTTTGCAGTCCAGTCACCTTTCGGCTTATCTTTCAGGTTTTCACACCATTGCTCGCTGCCGACACCATCTTGCAGAACACAATGCTTTGCAAAGTCTACCGCGTTGTCTGCTGTCCATTCTGTTTTTGGCTTATCGCGCATGTCGTTACACCAGCCTTCAGTGCCCACTTCATCACTACAAGCGGTCAAAGCAGAAGCCGCCAACATCAGCATGACTAGTTTTTTCATAAATTTAAGGTTCCAGTTGCAAACAATAGTAAAATTAAACTCAATCTCTTCAACACATGCCCATTCAAGTGTCTGAATAAAGGCGTCACTAGCTGAAGTGACTTTTGTATCAACTATAACGAAATTATCAGTCTACGTGTTAAGACACCGAAAAATTATTGAGCGACTCTGTGTAAAGCGCGCCATTCTAAAAGCTATAGGCAGCGCGCTTTTGTTAGCTCACCAACCTTAAAAGAGCCAGTACCAAAGCACGCTAAACGCAGCTCTAATGCCATTTGTTCAAAGTGATCGACGACAGACTGCGTGCTGATCGTCGCAGCTTTTAATACCGCACCAGCTTGCCCAATGAGATTAGCACCCAAATGAATGGCTTTCGCCGCTTCAAGTCCGTTATGAACACCTCCCGAGGCGATCAAGGGTAATGTAGGATGCAGTGCGCGGATTTGAGCCAAACATGTTGCTGTAGGGACACCCCAATCGCGGAAAAGCTCGGCTGCACGCTGCATTTTCGGATTATCTTGGCAATACCCTTCAACCGCACTCCAGCTTGTGCCACCCGCGCCCGCAACGTCAATTGCATCCACACCAGCATCAATTAATCGCTGCGCAACGTGTCCGCTAATACCAAAACCGACTTCTTTGATAATGATAGGAACCTTCACGCGAGATTTAAGCATCTCAATTGCCTGGAAAACACCAACCCAATTGTGGTCGCCATTTTTCTGAAACGCTTCCTGCATTGGATTAACGTGCACAAACAAGGCATCGGCTTGAATCGCCTCAACCGCACGTTGCGCATTATCGAGTTTACCTTTATCGAGCAATTGAGCGGCTCCAAGATTGGAATACAACGGTACTTCTTTCGCCAACTCACGAATGGTTTTACCCAAGCCCGAATGCTGACTTTCTTCTAAGCTAATCCGTTGCGAGCCCACACCCATGGCAATACCTAATTCACTTGCTGCTTCAGCTAAACGACAATTGATCGTTTCTGCGTCTTTTGCTCCGCCAGTCATCGAGCTAATCAAAAACGGTAGCGCTAATTGATGACCAAGAAACTCTGTCGATAAATCGATCGCGTGAAAGTCACATTCTGGCAGCGCACAGTGTTCAAACTCGACAGACTCAAAACCCGCCGTTTTATGCTTCATGCTCATATCATGATGTAAAACAGCATCTAGGTGTAAATCTTTTCGGTTAGTTTGCGGAGCCATAATGTCACCCTAAAGTAAAACAGTCGCGCAGTATTGCGATCCTTATCAGTAACGTCAATGCGAATTTTTTGAATTTGCCGGATTACTTTTCCGAAACGAGTAATGAATCTCGACTGCCCCTGACATTATAAGAAAAGAAACTCGCTTTCCGTTTTAAACAAGCCGGCAAGTTTCTCTTCAAATTGAGATAATCAGCGTACGATACCCATGATGAAAATGGATCACATTGCTCTGTAGTTTACTTTACGCTGTCCGACAGAATTAGCGACACAACAGTGCTTGTCGTCGTTGGTTCAAACTGTTCGGGATCATCACAGAATTGAATTTTTCCTTTTTCTTCTACATGGAACAGCGGTACAACTGAACTACCTTTGTGATGCGCTAAATAATCTTGATACGTGAAGTTATCGCTCAATTTCGTGTGTTTAACCTCTGCACCACGACTTAACATACTGGCTAGCTGGGTATAGCTTACATTGCCGCCCATCAGCAATTTACCATGGTACTCCTGAGCCACGGAGTGCTTCTCGCTGCCATTGCCGTTGGTTTTCACTTTTTGTAAGCAGTGAACTTTATCTTCCCCAAACTCGTCGACGAATTGCATGCAAGCCATAATGTTGAAATGCTGATCGGGCGTTAATGCAACCACTTGTCCAACTCCTATCAAGTTCAAGTTGTCGTCCGCGTGACTAGAAATAGGGTTGCCGTAATAGTAATCCAATCCCAACATACGAACCTGACTGATGTACTCCCAGTTTGAGTCAGTCATTAATACGCGGCGGTCATAACGCGCCAGCGCCTGCCCTATTTCTCTTGCTACTCGGTTAGCACCAATCAACAAGAAGCCGCGTGGTGCTGGCTCTGCAACGCCCAACGTCAGCGCTACAGGACGTGCCGTCGCACTTTGTAACACGACCGTTCCTATAATCACCATGAAGGTCATAGGGACCAGTAAAATCGCTTCATCAATGCCGTATTCAGTCAATTTGATCGCGAAAAGAGACGAAATCGAAGCAGCAACAATACCGCGCGGTGCAACCCAAGACAAAAACAGCTTATCTTTGAGACGCAAGTTGCTGCGGAAGGTTGAAAGAAAAATCGATAACGGACGCGACACTAACTGCATAAATACAAACAACAATAACGCACCGCTACCTAGCGCAGCAAAATCATCCAGACTGATTCGAGCCGCAAGGAAGATGAACAATCCGGTGATCAGTAAAATGGTTAAATGCTCTTTAAAATGCAGAATTTGCTGAATATTGATGTCTTTAGCGTTTGCGAGCCACATACCCATTACGGTGACGGTTAGTAACCCAGCTTCAGACTCAATGTGGTTAGAGACCGAAAATACACCTAGAACCACCATCAAAACCGCAAATGGCTGCAAATATTCCGGTAGCCAAGAACGACGCATGATCGTCGCAACTGCATAGCCTGAGGCCGCACCTAGCATGACACCGACAGCAATGATCGTCCCAAACACTTCGACGCTATTTATCGCACTGTGAGATACGATAAACTCGTAAACCATCACAACAAAAAGCGCACCGAGCGGGTCAATCAAAATCCCTTCCCATCGCAAAATGTTAGCAAGCGTACTGTTAGGTCTTACGGTTCGTAGAAGTGGCACGATGACCGTCGGCCCTGTTACTACGGTTAAGCTGCCAAACAACATGGCAAGCTCCCAAGTAAAGCCGAGGAAATAGTGTGTTGCGATACTGGTCGCTGCCCACGAAATGATCGCCCCGATGGAAACAATGCTCCATACCGAACCACTCACGCCACGAATTTCTTTAAAATTTAAGGTCAAACTGCCTTCAAATAAAATCACTGCCACCGCTAAAGAGACCAACGGAAAGAGCAAATTACCTAATATCTCATCAGGGTTTAACCACTGCATAAATGGCCCGACGATCAGCCCTGCCAACAACAAAAATAAAATCGCTGGCAAACGCAATCGCCAAGCTAACCATTGGCAACCTAAACCAATAACCCCAACCGCTGACAGCACCAGCGCTTCATTACCCACTTGCATCAATAATTACCTGTTTTTGTCTTTTTTCGCGTGAATGCGCTATACCCGAATACATTCAGCCTTACGGTCAAATAGAAACAACCGAACGTGCAAATCAAACGACTGACCTTCGATGACATCGCTACGAAACGCACATGTTTGAAGTCATTTGGCGATCGCATCAGAACTATGAATATAGTTGACCCCCAATGACTTAACGACTCATTTTTGTTCATCAGGTTTTAAAGTGGCACACAAGTGTGCGACTTTGTCGAATTCATCATTACGCATTGAGTTTCATTATGTAGAATGATTTCTAAAGAAAGCGCGGAACCTAGCACTATATGAGGCTAAGGCATAGAGCATGAACTAAGCTTTAGCGTAAGTGCTCAAAGTTAAGAATCGTGGGTCACGCGACGTACGCAAGGAGAAATGGATTGTACGTAATACTAGCACTGTTCATGGCGTGTCTCGCCATCCTCATCGGAGTGAAAGCCGCCAACCGAGCTGCACTTTTAGAAAAAGAACTAGCCAAACTTCGTGAGGAAGTCACATCACTACGAGCCAGTGTCCATGGGGGCTCAAACCCACAAGTGCACCAACAATCCAGCATCGAAAAAGACACACCATCTGTAGCGACGCCACCTCACATAGAATCACAACAGAAAAATGTCTCATCCTCTGGGGAACATGATCCAGCTGCCAACCTAGACTTGGACCAGAGCGCTGCGAATCAAGGGTACGCCCAGACAAGAGAAGTGCAACTGGATGTTTTTAGTCAAGAAAATGAGTCATTCCTTCAGAGTAAAGTTCAGAGCCTGCTTAGCAACATTCAAGAAAATTGGTTGGTTTGGGTAGGCGCATTGGCCATGCTGATCGGTGGAGGTTATCTCGTACAGGTGATTGGTAGCCACATCCAGTTTTCGCCATTTATGCGAGTATCCTTTGCCTTTGTGATCTCATTACTTATGGTGCTTGTTGGCGAGTGGTTTCACCGTAAAGAACAACAGAATCCGCAACGGGCAGCACGAGCCCAAGGCTTTACGTATGTTCCTGCTGCCGTTACCGGTACGGGATTAACGGGCATTTACTGCACCGTCATTTTTGCCTTTGTGGTTTATCAAATGCTAACGCCGAGTATCTCGTTGATCATTTTGGCTTCAGCCGCATTTTTCAGTTTAGCATTATCATTGCGACAAGGGCCGTTAATGGCCGTGCTTGGCTTAATTGGTGGCTACACAGCACCACTGTGGATTGGAGGTAGTGAACCCAACTACTTTTTGTTAGCCGGATACATCTGCGCGATTTCGTTCGCGGCGACCTTATTGATGCAAAAAGTGCGTAGGGCATGGATTACGCCAAGTATCGCGATTCCACATGTCATTTGGATGTTGCTGTTAATTGAGAGTGTACCAACAGAACTGTTGTTCTCGTGGCTCGCGA
Organism: Vibrio sp. 1978; assembly: GCF_033344345.1. Lineage (NCBI taxonomy): Bacteria > Pseudomonadati > Pseudomonadota > Gammaproteobacteria > Vibrionales > Vibrionaceae > Vibrio > Vibrio sp. 1978. The sequence goes on along the minus strand of NZ_JAWPOP010000027.1, from coordinate 5,289 downwards.
TTTATCTCTCCATCACTTTGTATCTCATTTTCGCGGTTCCGAGAATGGGTTGGATGCTCAATCCTCGCTTTCGTCACTATCAAAGCAAGTGGACAAACTCGCCGACCGCTACCGCTCTCGCAACTGCTTTATTGACCTTTTCTGCCGTCACCAGAATGCCGGAGCTGAACACTCTACAAATGGCGTACTGTTATACGCTGCTTGTTGCGAGCATCTGGCTACCAGCACTTCGTACAGGCTGGTCATTACGTGTATTTTTGCCATCCATACTCGTCTCGGCAACCGCGCTAATAGTTCTTACCATCGCTTTTGATGCGCTGTATATGGTAGAGCGAGAAGCTAGCATCCTATTCGCATTGGCGGTGAGTATTGCGCTGATCTGCTATCGAACATATTGCCAATCACTTAGTGACCGTTCGCAACTCAGTGGGCTGCTTCTGCTGGTACTGGCTCCCGCGATGAGCTTAATTACGTTGCTTTATGTTGACGAATTTATGCAAGGCTACCTGTGGTATTGGACTACCTTCTGCGCATTGATGGCCACTTACTATGTTGTGCTTGGTCAGCGTGCACGTTCGTTGGCATTAGAATGCTCTGCCGTTATGCATGCTTTAATCGTAGGTATCGCTTTTGTTTGGTTGAGCGATACTTGGTTAACAACAGCAATCTCAATACAAGTTGCGATAATGGCCTTACAGGCTCAAGTCGGGTTATTTCGACCTGCGAGTTGGGCGATTAAAGTGGCAATGGGAATACTGGTTATCCGACTCACGCTGCTACCTTTCATACCCGAATGGCAACCGGTAGAAGCTGGGCATTGGGCTTGGGTTCTTGTGAGTTATATGCCTTCTCTCTTCATCTTGTCTTATGCTCGTTCAACACTAAAACAAGTGGACCGAGAACTGACCAACTGGTTTGAAGGGGCGTTTTTACATGTATTCTTAATGGCATTGTTCACCCAAACTAACTACTGGTTAACGGGGCAATATGGTTACTTGGGGCACATCGACTTCACAAGTGCGGCAGTCTTTGCCAATCAAGCATTAGTTATGGGTTTGGTATACAGCTACCGCAGCCAATTTGCGCAACGCTTAAGCCGTATCTACGAAATCTATAGTTACTTGCTTTGGTGCGCGTTCGCTATATTGATTATTTTGCTTAATACGGCAGAATCGCCGTTGGTGACTGATAACGTCTCGGCACAAGCACTTCCCATCTTTAACATGCTGAGTATCGGCTGGCTGTTACCAGCTTGCATCCTGCTTATCGCAACGTTTAAGCGCTGGAATACGTTGCAAGTTCATCGATTTGCGATTGCTAGTCTAGGCTTTTTACTTGCAGCCATTTGGTTGGGGATGTCTATCCGTCAATTCTGGCAAACCACATCGATGATGCTGTATCAGCCAACCAGCATGGCAGAGTTGTTCAGTTATTCAGTGGCTGGCTTGCTCGTAGGTGGATTGCTGACTTGGCGCGGCGTGACCCAACAGGGGCTGATGATGCAGCGTGTCGGTCTAGTGGTCCTTGCCTGTGTCGCACTGAAAGTATTCTTATGGGATGTGAGCTCTCTGGATGGGTTCTGGCGAGCGATAAGCTTCTTAGGCTTAGGTGCGTCTTTGATAGCACTTGGATGGCTATTCCAGAAATTGAATCGTTCGGTGGCAAAAGCTCTCGAGCCCTAGACGAGTCGAAGAGAGATTCCCGACAGTGCGCTGTTTTCGTTATTGGGGGACGATAACAGTGTAAAGCCGGGAATCATTGGAGTGTTCGTTACTTCAGTAAAGCGACCACAGTATGACGACGCACGTTTGCTTGCGCATTCAATGCCTGAAAAGTCGAAGTAAACTCGCCAGACTTTTGCATGAATCCATCCAGTTTTGCATTCACCTCATTGACTGAAAGCTGTGCGGTTTTGGTTTGGATAGAACGCATTTGAGTATTCAGTTCACCATGAAAAGCTTTCGCTTCCTGCAAGCTCGTTTGAACTTGTTTCAGATGCTGATTTACTTTGGCAATCGTCTGCTTGATGCCGTCGCGTGAGCCTAGATCAAACCCGAGCTCCGCAATACCATCTGGCTCAGACTTTAAGTTCAAAACGTTAGGCTGTCCCGCAGGGAATCGGTGCCCTTCCCCCGTTACCATCACCTTTTGCTGCATTTGTTGATAAGCGTTGTCTCTGGCTTCAAATAAAATGCTGCCATCATCGGCTAATGAGGCTCGCATTCCTAACGCAATCAAGCTGCGATCCAGCATTTTGACCGTTCGCTCACCGTCTGATTGTCCATCAAACTGAATCATCACCGCTTGACCTTGAGGAAAATCCAAACGGATTTGCTCGGCCTTGTCGCTTAAGCGATGAACATTCAAACCTGGAATAGAAAAGCGACGAATATCCGCTTTATCCAGTTTTAAGTGCAGTTCGTTATTTAGGACTTTCTGGCCATCGAAACGTGCTTGCTCAACGACTTTTTGGATGGTGGCTTTAGAGCGAACCAATGTATCCTGCAAACCAGGAACATTTTGTACGCCTTGATTAATAGCTTGCGTCAAACCACGTTTAATTTGCGTGAGCTCTTTGCCAATCACCTGCAGCGATTTGGACGCGATCTGAACCGCCGTGGCTTGCTGCTGACCCTGTGTAAGCTGAATACCAGATACAGAGTAGGCTGACGCAGTGTCAGCCTGAATTCGCCCCGGGCGCGGTTTAATTGCCGTACTTGAGTCTGCAGAACGGGTCGGCATGATAGAGGCTTGTTCTTGTCCACCTAAGCGTATGCTATGGGGTCTAACCTCTACTGTACTCATTACCATAAAAAGAACTTCCTAACCTTATAAACGGTCAAACAGCGACAAACCATCGATCTTCACATAGCTTGCTTGCGTTGCTTGCAAAGCGGCCATGTAATTACTCAATCGTACCGACGCTTCACCATAGTCCAGAGCAGAGAGGTCTCCAGATACTTTGTCAACGAACAGCTTGTTTTCACTGTGCGCGCCACCAACAAGATCTAAGTTGTTGTGTCGACCACCAATCTCAGTCATGGTCCCTAGTACGTTTGAAAAAGTATCGTCGATAGCGCTGATACTCGCCTCAACTTCAGCTCTGAAGTTGGCGGTAGGGCTCTCAAACTCTTTGATCAGCGCATCAATTTGGTTAAGCACGTTATGGCCTCCCCCAAGGTCCAATATTTCTTTTGCAGTCATATTGGAATCCATCGTGACACCTTTAGCAATTGTTACTACGCGCTTGTCACTATTACCTTCAATTACGTAGCTGCCGCTCGCTTTACTTACAGCCGCAGTATCCGTTTTAGTACCAGAGAAAAGGTAGTGCCCTTCTTCATCCTGCGCGTTAAAAGACGACTCAATAGAGTCACGGTAACTCTTAAGCTCTGTAATCATACCGCCACGACTTTCGTCAGTAAGAGAGCCGTTCGCACCCCAAAGCGCGATGTCTCGCATGCTTTTTAAGCTTTCTTTGATCGAATCTAAATGGGTTTCTTGACTCGATAGCGTCGTTTTTACGTTTTCAATATTGTTTTTGTACTGAGCAATCGCACTGGTTTCTCGGTCTAAGTTAAGCAACTTGATCGAAGCCATTGGATCATCAGACAGCTTGGTCAAGCGCTTGCCAGTAGACATCTGTTGCAGAGCTTCGCCTAGTCCCGCGCTATTGCTCTGCAAGCTGTGCAACATCATTTGACTAAATTGATTGTCACTAATTCGCATCTAAACTTTCCTCTTAGAATAACTGCAGAATAGAATCGAGCAGTTGATTTGCTGTGCTGATCACTTTCATGTTGGCATTGTGCGCATTAGCAAACATCATTAGGTTAGCCGCTTCTTCATCGCTGTTTACGGAACTAACATTATCGCGAGCTGCGTGCGCTTGCTTGTTCATGGCTAACTTCGCTTGATAATCAGCATTAGCTTGGCGTGCTTTAATTGCGGTTTGACCCACCATTGAACTAAAGGCATCGTTCAAGCTTACTGAGCCGTAACCTGATACCGCCACTGGCTTGTTGCTTAACTCGATCAATGATTGCAACGCATCTGCGTTACCAGGTGTTCCATCACTTGAGAACGCAAGCTCATCTGGAGTTAGCTTGGTAATATCCAAACTGGCTGCAGGGTTTGCTGGGTCATAGCTGAACAAAGATTTACCTGGGTTGCCATTTAAGTCTTTGCCAGTCGCAAGCACGGCGTTGTATTCATCCGCGAGAGCTTTCGCCATGTCATTCAGAGCCAATTGGTTTGGTTTCAACACTTCGGTTTGATAGTCATTAATCGCACCTAATTTGCCACCAAGCGAGTCACCAATCGCAAAACTTTGATTCGAGAACGTGACGTGTAAGTCCGCCAAGTAAGGATCACTCGGGTCAGGAATGGCTTCCAGTTTGCCATGGTCCGTACCCATCACAAGCGGTTGACCAGAGGTTAGTGTGACCTGAACACTGCCGTCATGCTGCTGTGTTGTTTTGATTTCAATGGTTTGAGATAACTCACCGATTAACCTATCTCGTTCATCCATTAACTGTGATGGGTTACCACCTGTACCTTGCATCTCTACCAGTTGCTTGTTCACCTTCGCGATATTTTCCATAAGGCTATTCGCGTGGTTAAGCGCTGCATTACGTTGGTCGCTCATGTCTTTATGTTGATTGTATAAAGACTCGGTAAGCGTATTAAAACGGCGGGCCAAAGCTTCAGATTCGTTAATGATCTGCTGGCGGTAAGGTATGGATTCCGGCTTAACGGTCGCATCGTTAAGCGCAGCGTTTAGCGAGTCCAAGCCAGCCGATATACTGAAACCATCGGCACCAAGCGTATTCTCCAGCTGACTCATGTTACTGGTGTATCCAGATGCGTATGCCGCCATACTGTTAGTCGACCACGTTTGCTTAATCAGAAATTGATCAGTAACGCGGCGAATGCTAGTGACTTCTACCCCTAAACCTGGACTTAAGCGATTGGCTTTACCATCATCGACAGACGCCATCAACGCTTGTTGACGACTGTAACCCACGGTATTCACGTTTGCCACGTTTTGCGCGGTTACGTCTAGGGCCACACGGTTCGCGCCTAAACCTGAAAGGGCAATATTAACTAGGTTCATTTACAGCTCCATTTTTCTGATCAACGGCTGAGAAAACGCGGTAGTCATACCGGCCTCACCGAATACCTGTTTAACAGAGGCGACGGCTTGAGAAGCCACGGAAATCGCATGAACATCCCCGTTATTCAAGGGCTCTGAGAACCTTGCTTAAGTAGTTTACATCCATCGCACAC
>NZ_JAWPOP010000278.1:0-839 GCF_033344345.1 Vibrio sp. 1978 | reverse complement strand
TGCTTGACCCAACTTAGCTATATCATGCGGTGTTGAATACAAACCATCGCTATCTAAACCATGAGGGTTAGTAAATGAGGAATTCGTCAAACCAAGTTGACTCGCCCAACTATTCATTAAGCTAACAAAGCCTGCTTCGCTGCCAGCGACGTGCTCTGCAATGGCAACACTAGCATCGTTTCCTGACTGAACCACCAATCCTCGATATAAATCAGACAGAGACACAGATGTGTTTACTTCGATGAACATTTTGGAAGAATCTGGGAAGTTTTTCGCCCAAGCGTTGCGACTAATAACAACTTGATCATCGAGACTGATATTGCCAGCGTTTACTTCTTGTCCTGCAACATAAGCAGTCATCAGCTTAGTTAAGCTCGCTGGGTTTAATCGCTTGTCTGCATCGCGCTCTACCAACACTTTACCTGTGTGATAGTCCATCAGTACATAACCGCGGGAGCTTAATTCAGGTGCATTAGGGACAACAGTTGGTGCAGCAAAGGCAAAGTGAGAGAAGGTAGCAAGGCCGGTAAGGAAAGTCGTGTTGAATAAGGTATTTTTTCTCATAGTGACATCTAATCTTATTAGCAATCTGTGGCTTACAAACTAAGTCGAGTATATTGAAACGCCATACAGTTACAGCAGCAATGTTACGATTCGTTACCTTTACTCAATGTTTGTCGAGAAGAATGAGAGATGAGTAGAAATTTTCCGCCCATACATGTGATGCCAAAACGAGATCACGAAAGAACGGCCTCACGTCAATGACAGCGAGAATCCACATTTTTAGATAAGCAGATCTCTAAAACAAATCGTTCAAAATATGAAAAAGCACCCGCACA
>NZ_JAWPOP010000277.1:0-839 GCF_033344345.1 Vibrio sp. 1978 | reverse complement strand
AACATTACCTCTTCCTGAGTTTTGCTTTATAACTTCTCGTATTCAAGATGTAGAAAAAGGAGTGTTAATTCAAAGAGAAGAGCTTAAAGGCGCTGGTTTAGTCTATTCTATAACAATTTTCGATAGAGAGTACTTAACGAAGAAAGCAGTACGCCTAGAAATTCGAGTGTGTAAAAAAGAACCAGAGCCATTTGTTTCTCTTTTTACCATTAATGGCTGGATTCATATATCTAAGGAAAGTGTGCAATCAAATGAGTATGCCGTATTTGCTCTCCGATGTTTAATAGCCTATCACCGTTACGAGTATCCAGTATTAACAAAAGATTTAATAATTGTTGATGAACAAGATAAGCTTACTGATAATGACTATTTATTAGATTTAATAGTTAAGGCTCATAAAAATGAAATAAAATGCTATAAAGCAGAAGTTCCATTAAATATTATTAAGCCACGTGATATTGAATACGCATTATCTATTCCGAAAGAAAGAATTCAGTCTTACATTAACAAAATGTGTGATTTTGGCTTTTCTTTTTCTGAGTTGCTTATCTATGAAGATGGTAATGTTTTCATAACTGATGACGATTATCCTGTATACCTTGCTTATGCAGCAATGGATATTAGTATGGTTCCAGCGGTAATATTAGGTGAATTTAAGAACACTGATGTGAAAGTTTTGTCTGAGGGAGGAGGAGAGTTGATGCCTCCGATAGGTGTCGAAGAAATTGAAGACTCAGGTATTCCTATTAAAACTAAAGAACAAGCTCTTAGAGAGAAAATATCTAGTTTATGCCCCAAAATTTCTGATTCTACGAAACTGGAAAATAGATTTGTTCATT
>NZ_JAWPOP010000276.1:0-842 GCF_033344345.1 Vibrio sp. 1978 | reverse complement strand
AGAACGTTACGCTGATCATAGTGCTGCCCAGCGCAACGCCGCCCAAATACCAAGCGTGGTCTAGATGACCAATCACCGCAGCATCGACCAAACCGAGCAATGGAACAGTAATGTTCGACAACACCATCGGGATCGCGAGCGATAACACCTGGCGATGCACTTGAGGATTAGATAAAGGAGAGAAAATAGAGTTTGTCACAGGCACCTCGTTGTTTAGATCGACGAGTGTACCTGAGTGCTTAATGACTAGCCAATTACCACTTGATGTGAACAAGCACTGGCGTGAGACGGTGCTTTAGCATTGGAATTTTATTGAGCCAGCGTTGCCAAGCTTTCCATCGTGAACAGAATCGGTCGAATGGCGAGAACGCTTTCACCCATTGTGCCCACGGCAACCATCTCAGAACTTGTTCCGCCGGTGCCTCAAATCCATGGGCATAGCAATCCGAGCCAAGCTTTTGCCCCCACTTGCTTTCTGTTAAGTCTCCAGCGAGTACCATACAGACCTCAGCCGAGACAAAATGGCGACCTAAGTTTTGAATAAACCGCGCAACATGTCGCTCAGAGCAATCCAACAATGCCATTTCGCACAGAATCAATACGGGTGATTTATCTGGAATGGTCAGAGATTCGAGCCACGACATGTCTTCCACACTCCCACTGCGATGTTCGTAGCGTTCGTTTTTATGAAATAGACGCTGACGCCAAACTAGATTCTCCGTAACATCCAATTCAATCCAGTGACAGCGGCCGTTATCCAAACGGTAAAAACGGGTATCGAGTCCAGCTCCAACATTGATGATCCAAGCATCCGGATTTTGCTGCAAAAACTGCGTTACCTG
>NZ_JAWPOP010000275.1:0-845 GCF_033344345.1 Vibrio sp. 1978 | reverse complement strand
GTATTGAGCGCGGAGCAGAAAGTTACGATATTCAAGGTCAGTACAACGGTTTGCCGGCGTCTGGTTTAGGTATTTCACTTGGTACAGGTGCGAACGCGCTGGAAACGGCGGCTGCAGTCAAAGAGCGTTTAGCAGAGTTAAGTGAAAACTTCCCAGACGGTCTGAAAGTCGCTTATCCATTTGAGACAACACCGTTTGTAGAAGCATCGATTCAAGAAGTTGTGAAAACGCTACTGGAAGCGATTGTATTGGTGTTCTTGATTATGTACCTGTTCTTACAGAACTTCCGTGCAACGATCATCCCGACGATTGCGGTTCCGGTTGTACTCTTGGGTACGTTTGCCATTCTTTACGCGACAGGTTTCAGCGTGAATACCCTGACGATGTTTGCGATGGTTCTGGCGATTGGTTTGCTGGTGGATGACGCCATCGTTGTGGTAGAAAACGTTGAGCGTGTGATGCACGAAGACGGGCTCGATCCAAAAGAAGCAACTAAGAAATCGATGGGGCAGATCACTGGCGCGTTGATTGGTGTTGGTTTGACCTTATCGGCAGTATTCGTCCCGATGGCATTTATGTCAGGTTCGACCGGGGTAATTTACCGTCAGTTCTCAATCACCATCGTTGCTGCGATGACGTTGTCAGTGATGGTTGCGATCATCCTGACACCAGCGCTGTGTGCTACGTTACTGAAAAAAGGTGACGCTGAATTTACGGATAAAAAAGGCTTCTTCGGTTGGTTTAACCGTAAATTTGATTCGATGACCGCAGGTTATGAGGCTGGTGTAGCCAAGTTGCTAAAACGCACTGGGCGTATGTTGTTGGTGTTTTTGGCAATGAGCGCT
>NZ_JAWPOP010000274.1:0-846 GCF_033344345.1 Vibrio sp. 1978 | reverse complement strand
GGCAAGCGATGCCATTCGTGAAAAAACAGCGCGTAAATTCGGTAAGAGCGGTGTGGGCCTACGGCGGCGCGATGTCTTTGCAATACATGGCAGAAGCCATTACCGACAGCTTAATTGAACTGGCACCAAAACAATGAGAACGAAACCGTACATTGGCTATGCCGCGCTGATTGCGTTGCTTAGCCTATTGAGCTTACAAATTGATACGAGCTTGTCGTTGAGTGAACAATGGCAGTTGTTCACTCAACCAGAAAGCGCCAGCGAATTTCGTGATGTTTTCTTTATGCAGTCTCAGTTACCTCGATTGAGCATAACGTTATTGGTTGGTGCAATGCTCGGGCTGACTGGTAGCTTGATGCAACAGTTAACGCAAAACAACCTCACCTCACCGCTGACCTTAGGCACCTCTTCCGGTGCTTGGCTTGCGTTGGTCATCGTTAACATTTGGTTTGTTGACTGGGTGGCCGACTATTCCGCTTTCGCTGCAATGGCAGGTGCTTTGGTCGCGTTTGGTTTGATCATTTCGATCGCTGGTGTGCGCAATATGACGGGGTTACCCTTAGTGGTCTCCGGTATGGTCATCAACATTTTGCTTGGCTCCATCGCGACAGCTCTAATTATTCTCAATGCACAGTTTGCTCAAAACATCTTTATGTGGGGAGCGGGCGACCTTTCACAATACAGTTGGGATTGGTTTGAATGGTTGCTGCCACGTTCTACTATCGCAATCGTCATTTTGATTGTCGCACCACGCATTCTGACCCTAGTGAAACTGGGACAAGAAGGTGCAGCAGCCCGAGGCTTAGCGGTATTACCCGCGTTTGGGGCGTTAATGGTGATGGGTAT
>NZ_JAWPOP010000273.1:0-846 GCF_033344345.1 Vibrio sp. 1978 | reverse complement strand
AGATTGATTTTTTCAGTGGTCATGTTGCCTCTCAATGACTGAAACAAGAATAAGGGCGCGAATTGTACAGCCTTTATGCAGCTACAACAAGAGGTCTAAAACCCTGTCTTTGCTAAGGCATTAAAAACACTTCGGTTAAATATTAAACAACCCAACCAATGCGCCTTCGAACTGTTTCGATAATAAAAAGCCCCGGAATTATCCGAGGCTAACTATCTTTACGAGCACAAACTAACTACCGATTAGCGAGGGCAAATTTCTGACTCAGGGAAGAAGAACTCAATCTCACGAGCCGCTGATTCAGGACTATCTGAACCATGCACAGAGTTATGACGCATGCTTAGCGCGTAATCTGCGCGAAGTGTGCCTGCTGCCGCTTCTTCTGGGTTGGTTTTACCCATCAATTCGCGGTAACGTGCAATCGCATTTTCGCCTTCCAACACTTGAACCATAATAGGGCCAGAAGTCATGAACTCTTTTAGAGGTTGGAAGAATTCTTTACCTTCATGTTCTGCGTAAAAGCCGCTCGCCTGCTCTTCAGTCAGGTGAACCATTTTCGCAGCAATAATACGTAGGCCTGCCTTCTCGATTCGATTGTAGATTTCACCGATCAGGTTTCTTTCCACAGCGTCAGGCTTAACAATGGAAAACGTTCTTTCTAGAGCCATAAAGTTTCCTTTTTGTACTTGTAATAATAGTGTTTAAAAGTGACTTACTTGACTACGGCAGCGCCTAACTGACGCCACCATAAATATTATTTTTCTGCTTGCTCATTAAGAAGGCGAGCAAGAGTGCGGACACCCATACCAGTCGCGCCAGCCGCCCACTTGTCTGATGCAGACTTAC
>NZ_JAWPOP010000272.1:0-848 GCF_033344345.1 Vibrio sp. 1978 | reverse complement strand
TGCCGAAGGAGTTGTTCCTAAACCGCTAGACGCAGAGCAAGTTGCTGGACTTGTAGAACTTCTGAAAAATCCCCCGCAAGGTGAAGAAGAGTTCATTCTTGACCTACTAGAAAACCGTATTCCACCAGGTGTAGATGAAGCTGCTTATGTTAAAGCTGGTTTCCTGACTGCAGTAGCAAAAGGTGAAGTGTCTTCACCGCTTGTAAGCCGAGAAAAAGCGGCTGAGCTACTGGGTACAATGCAAGGCGGTTACAACATTGCACCGTTAGTTGAGCTACTAGACGATGAAGCGTTGGCTGAAATCGCTGTGAAAGCTCTGTCTCATACGCTACTGATGTTTGATGCTTTCTATGATGTAGAAGAGAAAGCGAAAGCAGGCAATGCTCATGCACAAAAAGTGCTTCAATCTTGGGCGGATGCTGAATGGTTCCTATCTAAGCCTAAGCTTGAAGAAAAAATCACGCTGACTGTCTTTAAAGTGACAGGTGAAACGAACACGGACGATCTTTCTCCAGCTCCTGATGCATGGTCTCGCCCTGATATTCCAGTACACGCACTTGCGATGCTGAAAAACGAACGAGAGGGTATTAACCCTGACCAGCCAGGCACCATCGGTCCAATCAAACAAATCGAAGAGCTAAAATCAAAAGGTCACCAGCTAGTGTACGTTGGTGATGTTGTTGGTACTGGCTCTTCTCGTAAATCTGCAACTAACTCAGTGCTATGGTTCATGGGCGATGATATCCCTTACGTACCTAACAAACGCGCTGGTGGTTACGTGCTTGGCGGTAAAATTGCACCTATCTTCTTCAACACAATGGAAGATGCGGGCGCACTGCCTATCGAAG
>NZ_JAWPOP010000271.1:0-848 GCF_033344345.1 Vibrio sp. 1978 | reverse complement strand
CTTTGTGGGCCGCAGAACAGTGTCTGAAAAGTGGTGTTTGTGCCAACGTATTGCTATGGCAAGACGAACTAGAAATTCACCAAGTAAAACGCTTACAGGTTGCCAGTGAACAAGGCGCTTGTCCGCTTTTTATGCTCAAACCGAGCATGGCAAATCGCTTGTCCCTACCTGTGTCATTGAGCTTAAAGCTGCAAGGTCATGAACAGGGCGTAAATGTGGAAGTATTGAAACGCAAAGGGGGCTGGAACAAAGGCAGTATCAATATCGACTTTCAACATGATTACCCGCAGTTGGTGATGCCAGTGATGACTCATATCCCATCGACTGTGGTGAACTTCCCATTGGCGAATCAAGGATAATCACATGGTTTTGTGGATCTACTTGCACTTCCCTCGCCTACAGTTGGATGCGCTGTTTGGCAACAACCAAGAGCACCCTGTCGTCATTGTCGAAAGTCAACGCTGCCGGATTATTCAATACAACGAGACGGCCGAGCAGCAAGGCATTAAGCCAAATATGGGCTTAGGCAGTGCTGCGTCTTTGTGCCATGACTTGCAAGTACATCCTTACCACCCACAAACGGAGTGGAATAAGTTGCAAGAGGTGGCTCAATGGATGTATTTGGTCACTTCTGATGTCGTATTGATGCCAAACCAAGGTATTTTGCTGCGTGCGACGCCAATGCTTAATCTCTATGAAGGATTACAAAACTATTGGAATAAAATCCGAACTCATTTAGATGAACTAAAATTGAGCTTTCAGTTTGGTTGTGGCTTCTCACCTTTTTCCGCTAAATTGATGGCATTATCTGGTGCGAATGTGCTTAACGAAGATAAAACTTCTATCCA
>NZ_JAWPOP010000270.1:0-850 GCF_033344345.1 Vibrio sp. 1978 | reverse complement strand
CCAAGGCAATCTGCGGTGTAGCATTGGTTAATCGGAGAACTAAGAGCAATGTATGATGCCCATAAACTGAGCGTCACGACCCAAAACAGCATGGAGCCTTGGTGCCCCCCCCATGCCGCTGCAACCTTGTAAGCGGTTGGCAATTGGCTGTTGGAATGAGTGACCACATATTCAAGAGCAAAATTGTCTTGGATAAAACAGACAATCAGCAGTAATAGACAAACAACAGAGGCCAAACTGATGAGATGTGAGGTCGCAAGTTGGTGTTCTAACATAATGGGCTTAGCCGCTGCACGGCGATACCAATGCAGTACAGCGGAACAACTCGCCCCCATTGCGACGAAAATCAGTAAGAAGAACCCTAGTTCAGCCTCCATTGTTCCTCCTTAGACAACGGTCATTTGACCAGCATAGAGTATGAACGTACGCAGCATCAGCACGCCGACCAAACTCAATGTTGTCACGACAAAGACGTAACTACCTTTATGGCGAACTTCAGAAGGCATTAACCAGTTCAATGTTAGCGGCATCAACATACCAATCAACACAACACCAACCCAGAACCACTGCGCCCAAAAGCCGTTGGATATTGCATTCCAAGCTGCGACTTCGTTTTGTCCCCCGCTGAAAATCAGGCCAGTAAAGAACGTGACTAAAACGAACAACTCGAATAATACAACCGGACGTTCAAAGCCATGGACCCATGACACACTAGGACTGGATGTCGGCTCTTTAAACACTAAGATTCCGAACATCAAACATGCCGCTGCGCCCGAAGAAAGGCTTGAGAATAGGAACAAAATCGGCAACACCGGATTGTTAAGCATCGGGTAGGTTTTAAGTGCCGATA
>NZ_JAWPOP010000269.1:0-851 GCF_033344345.1 Vibrio sp. 1978 | reverse complement strand
CCGAACTCCCGTGCTCCATATCAAGCTGTCTAATCTGTTGATGAATGCGTTGAGCGACTTGCTCTGCGCCTTCTGTTGTCGTGTTTGGCAAGATAAAACCAAATTCTTCACCACCGTATCGAGCCACGCAGTCTGAAGAACGGTTGACCACTTGCTTGAAGACCGCCGCGACACGAATCAACGCCTCGTCGCCTTGTTGGTGCCCGTAACAGTCGTTGTAATCTTTGAAAAAGTCGATGTCGCACAACATGATAGTCATTGGCAATTTTTCACGAATGTGGTGATACCAAAGTACATGAAGACGTTCATCAAATCGGCGTCTATTCGCCACTTGCGTCAAGCTGTCCATAAAGCTCAATTTCTCAAGTTCAAGGTTCGCTTGTTCAAGTTTTTGCTCGGCGAGATAACGCTCTGAAATATCACGCGCCATGATAAGAACGCCATTCGTACCCGATGCCTTGTCTTTAAACGGCGATTTCACCACATCAAACCACGTAATATGGCCATCACTACTCACGACCTTATCGATATACCTTACCGGTTCCGCTTGTCGTAGAGCGTGTAGGTCGCTAGTTTCCAACCGCGTGTACATTTCAACGGGAATGACATCTTGAAGACGCTTACCAATCAAATCAGAAACTTCAGATATACCTAAAGCGTTTACAAATGGCTTATTGCACGCTTGGTACACCATGTTCTCATTAAAAATACCGATAGAGTCAGGGCTTGCATCTAAGATTGTTTGAAGAACGGTGTCACGTTGAGCCAAGGCGACTTCAGTGTCTTTACGACGTTCCATTTCATCACGTAAGTTTTGCTGAATCTTATGCCACTCCGTCACATCGTGACTA
>NZ_JAWPOP010000026.1:0-66500 GCF_033344345.1 Vibrio sp. 1978 | reverse complement strand
ACGCCGGGGGTCGCGGGTTCGAGTCCCGTCCACTCCGCCACTTATATTAAGCCTCAGTCGAAAGACTGAGGCTTTTTTCGTTTTGGTTCCCCGACTTACCTTAAACCCACTTTCATATTGAAACCTTGCATCGAGAGGCCGGCTTCCCTCTGGCGATGCTTTCTAAGCCCTGTTATGAGTGAAGTGGAACGCAGTTTTGTGTGGTTTCTGCAGTCTCGAGCGCTAGTTTTGAGCCCCTGTGCTTAACTTACCAAAGCTTCCTTTATTATTACCTGGAAAATTTATTCAATAGGTTATGTTATTTTCGGGGGAGATTTCTCTGCTTTAGATGTTTTGATTTAGCCATAGGCGCTTATTAATATAAACTCAGCGCATTTAAAACTTTCCAAACATGGATTTTGTTTTGTCGATCTATTTAAGCCAGTGTCTTAAAGTATATTCGCTACTTCTTCCCTCTAACCCTCTCCAACCTTCAAAGCCACCACTACGTACGTATAACGTGAGCGGTATAGGTGCTTTCATAGCTGTGTTTGCTGAGTAAGTCGTTCACCTAGCACATTGACTGAGGAAAGGTCTTCTTTCAGTGGATCTTCGTCTAAGTCACGATAGTTTTTAATAATTATCTGGTACTTTTTATTCTAAAGGTGTACGCTTCACATCGAATATTTTTTCGACAGTAAATCATGTTATATCTCTTGTTTAAAAGCTTTGTAAGAAGGCTGAACTCCGTGCAAAAAACGCGATGAAGTGTTGCTCGGAGTCTTAAATTAATCTTCATCAGGTGTTTTATGTGTGGGTAGCTTCGCTGAAGTTATACGCAGGTGCTTGTACACCTGATAAAAGAGAAGAGATGGCCGGTGATATTTCATCATCGGCCTTTTTGTATCTGTTAAGCAGCTACAAAGCATTTCCCAGTATTGAAATAAGGGCCGGTATTGATCACCGGCCCTTTTTTATTTGGTTGAAAACATGAGTATTTTACAAGTTAAAAATTTGTCTTATCAGATAGCCGATAAGACATTATACAACAACGTGACCTTTCGTATTAACGTGGGAGAGAAAGTAGGTATCACCGGAGCGAATGGTGTTGGAAGAAGCACCTTATTGAAACTGCTTTTCGGTGAATTATCTGCAGATAAGGGCCGCATTGAATGGTTACCAAGCCTTGAGGTAGGGTATTTAGAACAACATTTTAAGATCGATAATGTGCTGACAGTTCATGAGTGTTTAAAGGGCTCTTTTGAGAGTTTATACGCTGCAGAGCAAAAGCTTTGGACTTTGTATCATGCGATGACCGAGTCTCACTCTACATCTCTTTTAAGCCAAGTCGCTCGGCTACAGGCATATTTAGAAGATGAAAACTTCTATGCAATTAATACCAAAATTGAACAAGTTGCTGTAGGTCTTGGCATTTATCAATTTGGCTTAGATACACCGCTTGTCTCGCTAAGTGGCGGTCAAAGACACAAAGTCCTTTTAGGCAGGTTGTTACTTCGCAACCCCGATGTGTTAATTCTTGATGAGCCGACAAACTATCTTGATGCTCCGCACATTGAATGGCTAGTCACGTTTCTCAATGATTACATTGGCACCGTTTTACTGGTTTCTCATGATGTTGATTTCCTTAATCAAGTAGCGACCAGTATTTGTGATATTGATTATCAAACGGTTCGAAAATACAGCGGCACTTATGTCAAAGCAATGCAGCAAAAGCATCACGATGGTGCTTTGATAGAAAAGCAATATAAGGCTCAGCAAAATGAAATTCGAAAGTTAGAGCAATTTATTGCCAAAAATGGCGCTGGAGTTAACGCGAGTCTTGCTAAAGGGCGTAAGAAAAAACTGGATAAAATCGAACGTATTCAACTGAATAATGTAGAGAAAGTATCGATGTTTGACTTTGCTTACCAGCCCATTGGGCAACCGAATGTGATTGACGCAAAAGCGTTGATGATCGGTTATCAGCAGCCTCTGCTTCCAGTGTTTGATATCACGTTAGCGCGCGGGGAAAAGTTGGTTGTTGCTGGCTTTAACGGCGTGGGTAAGTCGACCTTACTTAAAACCCTGATGGGGGAGATCGAGCCACTCTCTGGTGAGGTGGTATTGGCAAAAGGTGCAATAATTGGTTATTTTTCTCAAGATTTGTCTTGGCGCCATCCTCAGAACACGCCTGAACAGGAGCTGTGCTCTTGTGCGCCAACAATCTCAAGCAAAGAGTCACGCAAGCTATTAGCTCGCTTTGGGATTACGGGGGATAAGACGCAGCGCCACTTAGATACATTGAGCGGTGGTGAGCAAACTCGGGTGAAACTGTGTTGTTTATCGGTTCAGAAATGCAATGTTTTGCTGTTGGACGAACCAACAACACATTTGGATAGCAGCAGTAAAAATGCGCTTAAAGAGGCTCTCCTGCGCTTTTCCGGTAGCGTGATTGTAGTATCTCATGAGAAGGCATTTTTGCAATCTTGGCCTGATAGAGTTTTAGATATTTCGTTGCTCACTTGTGCTGAATCGAAAACAGAACAGGAGGTGGAGCTATGATGCAGTCCATGATCCTATTTCTCGTTGCTTTTCTTGTTGGTGCTGATGAGTTGATGCTTGGATCTATTCTTGAACCTATCGGAAATGATTTAAGTGTTCAACCGAGTCAGGTGACCTTATTTATTACGGCATATAGTTTAGCCATAGCAATTTGCGCTCCTTACTTGGGCCGTTTATCAGACCGAGTTGGGCGTATTCGTATCATGGTGCCTGCTTGCTTTGTATTTGGGGTTGCGTCTATTACGACGGGCATAGTTCATGATTTTGAACTTGCTATTGCAACTCGTGTGATCACTGGTATTGCAAGTGCAGGCATGTTACCAATTGCATTCGCGTTAGCGGGAGACGCGAAGGGTAATAGAGCGATGCGTCAAATTGTGATGGTTCAGGCGGGATTAACGCTAGGTATGATAACTAGTCCGGCGATCGGAGCATTGTTGACCCAGCTTTTATCATGGCGTACCGCTTTTATTATTTTGGGCGTGGCGGCTCTTTTTGTCGGTGCCATGAGCGTAGTGTCCATGAACAACAAGCATAATGAGTCCAAGAAGTCAGATACTCTGCCACCTATCACAGACGTCATTCATCTTCCAGGCGCGTTGAGGGCGATTCTAGCGATGTGTTTAGGCCTAGGGGGACGTATTGGTGTATTTAACCTGATAGGCCTTCATATTCGAGATACCAGCGAGTTGGCGCTCGGTTGGGTGGGCGCTATTTATGCTGCTCTAGGGATCGTGAGTGTGGTTGGAAATATGTGCGTGGGGAGAGCTTGCCGTTGGCTTGGTAGCTCTCGAGCTGTTATGCGAGTGGCTTTAATGGTGTGCATACCTTGCAGTGCATGGGTGTTCTCAAGTGAGATGAGTACGGTTACCGCTTATCTTCCAGCTCTAGTGCTCTGGTCTCTTGCTGGAGGGGTTGGTTCTCCGGCATTACAAGCACATATCGCAAGCTTATCTGATGAATATCGAGGTGTGTTAATGTCTTTTGGAATGAGTATGATGCACTTTGGTGTCGCGATTTGGTCTGCCTTGGCGGGCTTCGCGTATTCTGTAGGCAATGAATGGGTCGCTTTCGTGGCTTTGCTATTGTTTGGCTCAGCAGTAGTTATCTTAAAGCCAGTTGGTAATACTGAACAAAGTGAGCGTTATTCGTAGTGTTTTAGTAGATAAAGAAAAGCCGTTACCTAAAAAGGTAACGGCTTGTTCCAAATACTTTTTGAAAAACGGTCTTAGTTCATGCCGTATTTCTTAAGTTTCTTGCGAAGAGTACCGCGGTTGATACCCATCATAGTTGCTGCGCGAGTTTGGTTACCGCGAGTGTACTGCATGATAGTATCTAGTAGTGGCTGTTCAACTTCAGCTAGAACTAATTCGTATAGTTCTGTTACTTCCTGGCCGTTTAGTTGAGCAAGGTAGTTTTTAAGAGACGCTTTAACAGAGTCACGTAAAGGCTTCTGAGTAATCTGGTCTTGTGACGTTACTGTAGTTACTGTTAATGCTTCTGAAGTCAGATTTTGTTCGAACATATTCGGTCTAGCTCTTCTCTTAATTATGATGCAACGTTATCAAAATAACCTTCTAACGCCTCAATTTGCAGCGGAGCTGCGTCGATAGCGTTGAAGGTACGGCGAAACTCACTTGCCTGTTCATGCTCTTTCAGGTACCACCCAACGTGCTTGCGCGCGATACGTGGACCTAAGAACTCCCCATAAAACTCATGCAGAGCATTTACATGACCAAGCATAATGGTTTTCACTTC
Organism: Vibrio sp. 1978; assembly: GCF_033344345.1. Classification (NCBI taxonomy): domain Bacteria; kingdom Pseudomonadati; phylum Pseudomonadota; class Gammaproteobacteria; order Vibrionales; family Vibrionaceae; genus Vibrio; species Vibrio sp. 1978. Next base: position 62,201 of record NZ_JAWPOP010000026.1, on the reverse strand, counting down.
CTCAGTTGGAAGTTCCTCCATTGTGGTGCCGTTTTCCAAATAGTGATGGATTTCCTGGAAAATCCAAGGACGACCCTGGGCAGGGCGTCCAATCATTAAAGCGTCCGCACCGGTGTACTCCAGTACAAATTTGGCTTTCTCCGGGCTATCGATATCACCGTTCGCGATAACCGGAATTGAAATCGCCTCTTTTACCGCTTTAATGCTGTCATATTCGGCCTCACCTTTGTACATACATGCTTTCGTTCTGCCATGCAGAGCAAGAGCTTGTATGCCGCAGTTTTCGGCTAATTTAGCGATCTGGACACAGTTCTTGTTGTCTGTATCCCAGCCAGTTCGAGTCTTTAACGTTACAGGAACGTCCACTGCATTCACGACCGCTTTCAAAATCTCTTCGATAATGTTTGGGTATTGAAGCAGAGCAGAGCCCGCTAGCTTCTTATTCACTTTTTTTGCCGGGCAGCCCATGTTGATGTCGATGATTTGTGCACCGTTCTCAACACTGAATTGAGCTGCGTCCGCCATAAGCTGTGGATCGGAACCCGCAATCTGTACAGAGCGAATGCCCGATTCGCCCTCGTGTACCATGCGCTGTTTCGACTTTGACGTTCCCCATAGTTTTGGGTTAGCAGACATCATTTCACTGACGGCCATTCCCGCACCATAGCGAAGACACAACTCGCGAAACGGTCTATCCGTTACACCAGCCATAGGGGCTACGATTAGATTGTTCTTAAGTTGATAGTTTCCGATTTTCAAAACGTCATCACAGTTCTGTACCAGCAAGGGCGCGCATTTTACGCATTTTTTCACTGCGTGAAAAGACTAATATTTGAGCATTTACAAATTGTTTTTGTAAATTGTATGAATTTCAAACAATTAGCTCTGAAAACCTTGTCTAGCCTTGCTTACGACCAGAGATGCGACACCATTCACTTTGCTCAACAATCGGGTCAATGTGAAGCTCGTCACGGTAATAGTTCGCAACATCTTCAGCTTGAGTGTCTAATACGCCGGACATAGCGAGGTCGCCATTTGGCTTAACTAGTCCTTTGATGATAGGTGCAAGTTCACGTAAAGGTCCCGCAAGGATGTTGGCCACAACGACGTCAGCGACGAGACCTTCTGGTTGATTTTGCGGTAAGTAAACTTCTAGTTTGTCTGCAACGCCATTACGCTCAGCATTGTCTTTTGAAGCAAGCAGGGCTTGAGGATCAATGTCGATCCCTATCACTTTTTCAGCGCCCAGTTTGATCGCTGCGATCGCAAGAATACCTGAGCCACAACCGAAGTCGATAACGGTCTTACCGCTTAAGTCCATGCTTTCTAGCCACTCAAGACAAAGTGCTGTTGTAGGGTGAGTACCCGTACCGAATGCAAGGCCTGGATCCAACATAACATTAACAGCGTCAGGATCTGGAATGTCGCGCCAGCTTGGGCAAATCCATAGGCGTTCACCAAATTTCATTGGGTGGAAGTTTTCCATCCATTCGCGTTCCCAGTCTTTATCTTCAAGCTGTTCTACTTTGTAAGCAAAATTGTCAGCCAGCATATTGCTCGCTTTAATTTGGTCGATGATGAAGTTAGTGTCTGCTTCTGCATCATACAGTGCCAGAATATCAGTATCGCCCCATAAGCGAGTTTCGCCAGGTAGAGGTTCGAATACAGGTGTATCCTGCGCGTCTAAGAATGTAACAGACAGCGCGCCAGTCTCTTCCATTAGCATATCGCCGATTTGCTCAGCGTTTTCATTGGTCGCGTTGAGTTTGATTTGAATCCAAGGCATTGGTTTTTGCTCTTAAAGTGAATGAAGTGGCGCAGAGTTTACCAGAACTCTACGATTTGTTTGAGTATATACCCAAATAAGCCGATTTATATGTTGAGCCCTTTGCGTACATATAAAACAAAAATGCCCACGGGAGTGGGCATTTTTTAAGACGTTTGCTTAGGCTTATTGTAAGCCAAGCTTCTTCTCTAGGTAGTGGATGTTTGCACCACCGTGTTGGAAGTTTTCGTCATTCATAATGGAGAATTGCAGTGGCACGTTAGTTTTGATGCCTTCGATGATCATCTCACCCAGTGCGTTTTTCATACGTGCAATCGCTACATCACGGTTCTCACCGTAAGTGATCAGTTTACCAATCATTGAATCGTAATGAGGTGGTACTGTGTAGCCTGTGTAGATATGAGATTCCCAACGTACACCCATACCGCCAGGAGCGTGGAAACGCTCGATCTTACCCGGAGATGGTAGGAAGCGCTCAGGGTCTTCTGCGTTGATACGACACTCAATCGCATGGCCACGGATCTTAATATCATCTTGAGTGAATGACAGAGGCTGACCCGCTGCAACACGAAGCTGTTCTTTAATTAGGTCGATGCCAGTAACCATCTCTGTTACTGGGTGCTCTACCTGAATACGAGTGTTCATTTCGATGAAGTAGAACTCACCGTTCTCGTATAGGAATTCAAACGTACCTGCGCCGCGGTAACCGATCTCGATACATGCACGAGTACAGCGTTCACCGATGTACTTACGCATTTCTTCGGTGATACCAGGTGCTGGAGCTTCTTCCACTACTTTTTGGTGACGGCGTTGCATTGAACAGTCACGCTCACCAAGGTGGATTGCGCCGCCTTGACCGTCAGCAATAACCTGAACTTCAACGTGACGAGGGTTTTCTAGGAATTTCTCCATGTAAACCATGTCATTGTTGAACGCCGCTTTTGCTTCAGCACGTGTCATTGCAATAGCTTGGATAAGGTCTTTCTCTGCGCGAACAACACGCATACCACGACCGCCGCCGCCGCCAGATGCTTTGATGATTACTGGGTAACCAATGCGCTTAGCAAATGCTTTGTTTTTCTCTTCGTCATTGTCTAGAGGGCCGTCAGAACCCGGTACACAAGGAACGCCTGCTTTCTTCATTGCATTGATAGCAGATACTTTATCGCCCATTAGGCGGATAGTGTCTGCCTTTGGACCAACGAAGATGAAACCACTGCGCTCAACTTGCTCTGCGAAGTCTGCGTTCTCAGACAGGAAGCCGTAACCTGGGTGGATAGCAACAGCACCAGTCACTTCTGCTGCAGAAATGATGCGTGGAATGTTTAGGTAGCTGTCGATACCACGAGCAGGGCCGATACATACGGTTTCGTCTGCGAGCAGTACGTGCTTAAGATCGCGGTCAGCTGTCGAGTGAACAGCGACGGTCTTAATACCTAATTCTTTACAAGCGCGAAGAATACGAAGTGCAATTTCACCTCGGTTCGCGATGACTACTTTGTCTAGCATAAGGCAAGCCCCGCTTATTCGATTACAACAAGAGGTTGGTCGAATTCAACTGGTTGGCCGTCTTCAGCTAGGATTGCTGTAACAACGCCAGATTTGTCCGCTTCGATTTGGTTCATCATTTTCATTGCTTCAACAATACATAGAGTATCGCCAGCATTTACTTTCTGACCCACTTCTACGAATGCTTTAGAGTCTGGGCTTGGAGAGCGGTAGAAAGTACCAACCATTGGAGAAAGAACTTGGTGACCTGCAGGTGTTGCTGCTGGAGCTTCTGCTGCTGGCGCTTCCGCTACTGGTGCCGCTGCTACTGGAGCAGGTGCCGCCGCTGGAGCTGCTGCGTAGTGAATTGGTGCTTGAGGGGCTGCAGTGCCATGACGGCTGATGCGCACTGACTCTTCACCTTCAGAGATCTCTAGCTCAGCAATGCCAGACTCTTCAACTAACTCAATTAGCTTCTTGATTTTACGAATATCCATCTTTTCTTTCTCTTTTATCTTGTGATTAAGACAACCCTCGTAGGGTTGCAGAGTGTTAGGGTTACTTTGCCTGTAGCTTATTGATCGCTGCAGACAGAGCAAATTCATAACCTTGTGCGCCTAAACCGCAAATCACACCCTCTGCTTTATCTGACAGGTAAGAGTGATGACGGAATGGTTCACGTGCGTGCACATTTGATAAGTGCACCTCAATAAATGGGATGGCGACGCCAAGTAATGCATCTCGCAGCGCCACACTAGTATGAGTGAAAGCCGCTGGATTGATGATGATGAAGTCAATCTTGCCATAGGCAGCGTGAATGGCTTCAATCAGTTCGTACTCACGATTTGATTGTAGGTGTTCCAGTTCTACCCCAGCGTTATGGGCTTGCTCTGTAAGAGTATCCACAACTTGAGCTAAGGTACTGTGACCATAGTGTGTCGGTTCGCGCAGACCCAATAGATTAAGATTTGGTCCGTTTAGAACAAGAATCCGTGACTTTGCAGACATTGTGTTGCTATCTTCCCTTATCGTGAGTGGAACGTTTATATTCCCAAATATACGATAGTTCAGCACGATTTTTTTGTTAAAACCGAGCAAATTTTAAAAAATCGACCAAGATTATAGCTAATTCATAGCAATTAGCAGCAATTTACTGGTCTAATCTCCTAATAGCCACTCTCGTTTCTGTAACCAAGTTAACAAAAACAACATAATTGCCATATTTTTTGTGTGGCCAATTTGTGCACTAAAGCAAAAAACCGCCATGAGTGATGGCGGTTTTTAAAGTGCTTTTAAAACAGTTGGTTGAATTTATGCCAATTCTGCTTTCTCTGCGATAAGTTTATCTACAACGCTCGGATCGGCAAGCGTTGATGTGTCTCCGAGGTTGCTAGTATCACCCGTTGCAATTTTACGCAGGATTCGACGCATGATCTTACCAGAACGAGTCTTCGGTAAGGAATCCGTCCAGTGCAGTACATCTGGTGTTGCAATTGGACCAATTTCTTTACGCACCCAATCTTTCACTTCTTTGTGTAGCTCTGCTGACGGGAATTCACCATCGTTCAAGGTAATGTAAGCGTAGATAGCTTGGCCTTTGATATCATGCGGAATGCCCACAATAGCGGCCTCAGCAATTTTATGATGTGCGACAAGAGCCGATTCTATTTCAGCGGTACCCATGCGGTGACCCGACACGTTTAGTACGTCATCAACACGGCCCGTGATCCAGTAGTAACCGTCTTCGTCACGACGAGCCCCATCACTAGTAAAGTACATTCCCTTAAAGGTTGAGAAGTAGGTCTGTTCAAAGCGCTCGTGGTCGCCATAAACAGTACGCATCTGACCTGGCCATGAATCAAGGATCACCAAGTTACCTTCTGCTGCGGTTTCTTCAATGATGTTGCCCATGTTATCAACCAGTGCAGGTTGGACTCCGAAGAATGGTCGAGTTGCTGAGCCTGGTTTTAAATCTGTTGCGCCTGGTAGTGGTGCAATTAAGATACCGCCGGTCTCTGTTTGCCACCAAGTATCAACGATAGGCGAGCTCTCGTTACCAATCGTTTTGTAGTACCACTCCCACGCTTCAGGGTTGATAGGCTCACCTACTGAACCCATCACACGTAAGCTTGAACGAGATGTCCCTGCTACCGCTTCGTTACCTTTTGCCATTAGTGCACGAATAGCGGTTGGCGCAGTGTAGAGAATGTTCACTTGGTGCTTATCAACCACTTCACTCATACGAGCCGTGCTTGGGTAGTTTGGAACACCTTCAAACAGAATGGTTTTGGCCCCGTTCGCTAGTGGACCATAAATTAGGTAAGTATGGCCTGTAATCCAGCCCACATCCGCGGTACACCAGAAGGTTTCTCCTGGTTGATAATCGAAGACATATTTAAAGGTCATTGCCGCGTAGACGAGGTAACCGCCTGTAGTATGTAGTACGCCTTTAGGTTTACCTGTCGAGCCAGATGTGTAGAGGATGAACAGCGGGTCTTCGGCTTTCATCTCTTCTGGTGGGCAAACGTCAGAAACGTTGGCTGTTGCTTCGTGCCACCAAACATCACGGTGTTCATGCCATTCAACATCACCACCTGTACGTTTAAGCACGACGACTTTATTGATGGTTTTTACGTCTGGGTTGGTTAGTGCTTCATCCACGTTCTTTTTCAGTGGAACAGCGCGTCCGCCACGTACGCCTTCGTCTGCGGTGATCACGACTTTAGCGTCAGAGTCGATGATACGGCCGGATAGCGCTTCTGGTGAGAAACCGCCAAATACTACGGTGTGAACCGCACCAATACGGGTACAAGCGAGCATAGCCACTGCAGCTTCTGGCACCATTGGCATGTATAGACACACCACGTCGCCCTTGCGTACGCCTTGCTCTTTCAATGCGTTGGAGAATTTACACACTTCTTTGTGCAGTTCGTTGAAAGTGAGTGTTTTGTCGTCGGCTGGATCATCGCCTTCCCAAATGATGGCGACGTCATCCCCGTGTTCTGCAAGATGACGGTCAATACAGTTAGCCGAGACGTTCAGTGTGCCATCTTCAAACCAGCGAATATCAACATGGCCAGTGTCGAAAGAAGTGCTTTTTACTTTGGTGAAAGGTTTGATCCAATCAACGATTTTGCCGTGTTCGTTCCAGAAGCCCTCTGGATCGGTTACCGACTGCTGATACATGGCTAAGTAAGTATCATTATCCGCGTGTGTATGAGTTTTAATATTTTCTTTTACCGGATAAACGTGGGCTTCGCTCATGGCTTCTCTCCTTGTGCCTTATTTCTCGGCCTTACACCAATCTAGATAAGATTTTGAATATATTTTTGTAGGGCTGTTTTTTGGTTCTAAATAACTTGGTCGTGGTAATGACGACGTTGTGCTTATAACTGTCAGTCACCGCGCGTATTTCCACAATTAGACTTTAGGATGAGAGTGATGGAAGCGCCGGGAAATCGCTGAAACAAAAGTATTTCTGGGAGCTAGGTCAACTGATTTTTATGTATACGGCGTGGTTAGGTTGGGTAAATCGCCTTTCGTTAAGCGGACAAAGACCAAAGCGGCAGAAATCGCGTCTTGCAAGGCGTCGTGTTTGTCTTGGATAGGAAGTTCGAGGTGTTTACAAATGGCATCCAGACTTAAGTCGAAATAGGCATTCGGCAAATGTCGTTCCAACTTATCGTGGTAAATCTGACTGACTTCGATCAGTGGGTTAGGAAGTGGGAAGCCAAGTTGCCGCAGACAAGCAAGGTCTAAGATCTTTTTATCGTAACGAATGTGATAGCCCACAAGTGGTCGGTTGCCGATAAAGTCGAGCAGCTCGAGCAGCGCCTCTTTTTCACTGATGCCATCGACTAAGTCTTGGTGGCGAATTCGATGGATCTTGACCGAGCCTGAGTCGAGCGATTGCGGCGCGCGTAAGCGGACTTCAAATGGTTGACTGGTGATGATGCGGTTGTCGATGATCTTGGTGGCTGCAATAGTCACCAGCTCGGCGCGATTTGGGTCAAGGCTGGTGGTTTCGCAGTCAAGAGAGACGTATTCTGTTTTATCTGGCGTGCAAAACAGCGACTGATAAGGCGAGCCTTTCAATTTGTAATGCCAGTATTTGCGTTGTAACCAGTTCATTGCTTACGCCTCTGTGATTTATGAAAATCAGGGTTAATCACGAATTTGATAATGGAAGCCTAAAAATTGCTTAAATTTCTTCACCACATGTAAGCTGTGGCGAAGCAAATCACGCTCAGTTCTATCCAGTTGTTTAATATCAATGTTATTCAACGCTTCTTGCTTTTTGAGTTGCTGATTAAGACGAAGTTTAAAGAACAATTTAAGTGCTTCGTTGAGATTATCTGCCGTTTCGGATTCTAAGATGCGCTTATTTCTAAGAGCTTCAATGCGTTCAAACGTGTTCTTCTCTTCAATGGCATACTCCAAAGACAAGGCGCGAATGCCGTGTACAATTGGGAAAATACCGCCGCGTTTAATGTCCAATCCGTCTTTAGCACTTTTTACGTTGCCAAATAGAGTTAGGGGCACCGAAAACTGCAAGGCAGGGCGAGTAAAGTCAGACAATATCAACATGCGATCTTTCATTGTGTCACGAAGATGTGCCGCAATTGGGGCCAGCAGCTCGCAATTCCCAGCAACAGCATGGGCGTCACTGAAAATGGCTAAGTCCATGATTTGTTCTGGTTCGGCTTTAGCTATCCAGTGGTTTAGGGTGCTTATCCATTCTTGCTGTGTTTTGACCCATTTCGGGTTGTTAACCATCACTTTACCAGGGCAAAGTGGATAACCGAGCTGTTGTAGGGTGTGTGTGAAGGATCGCATCACTTGTTCGCAATGAGGCCATTCCAGACCATCTTGAATAATCAGGGCATTGTCTTGATCGGTTTTGAGAATTTGCTCTCCTCGGCCTTCAGAGCCGAGTACGATCAAGCAACAATGGTCGTGCAAGGCTGGTGGTATTACTAACTCGAACGCTTTCTCGATAATTTGCTCGTTTACGGCTGAGATCAGCTCCATGATGAAGCGAGTGCGGATGCCGTTTTTCAATAAGCTCTCGACCAATTGACGTTGGCGGTTTGAGGCCAAAGCGAGCTCTTCCACGCGGCTTGCTCGAGCAATACTGAGTGTTAAGACGTGAGAGTGGGTTGAGAACGCGCTGAGAATTTGGGTCATATCCAGCATGCCGACGGCTCGGTTGCCTTCACATACCATGAGGCGTTTCATTCTATTTCTGGTCATTGTGATCATGGCGTTGAATAGAAAGTCACCATCATCAACGTGATAAACAGGAAAGCTCGCGATCTCACCCACTGGTGTGTCGAGCGCGCAACCATCTATCATCACAGAATGCAGCATATTGGTACGAGTCACTATTGCGTACGGGTGGGCTGATGGCCATTTTTCCAATCGTGGATCATCGCCATGGAGTTGAACCAATGCAGCGTCAATCCCATTTTCTTTTAAGGAACGTGTTACCTCGTTAATTGGTGTATTTGGTTCAAGGATCATCGGTGGGTGATAAATGCTGCGGTCAACTTTAGTGAGAATAAACTCCGCTAAGTTTTGCTGTTGATGGGCCGCTTCGATGAGCTCTTGCCGTTTCGATAAATTGTTATCGAAATAGGCTGCAAACTGGCCATTTTCGTTGTAAAGGGCAAGGAAAATTTCTTTCGGCAGTAGGTAAGAGAGCGTGTCCTCAAGCGCGATGTAGTGATGACGTACCTTGTCTTCAAGTAACGAGCGTACATCGAACATATCGTCGTTGGCATAATGTGCGAACACTTCCTGTTGATCGTTGGAGCGCTCTTCTACCGCGCCTTTGATCAGAATATGTAAGTGGGGGTTCTTCTGTCCGCAGGATAAAATAACATCTCGAGCTCGATAGTAGGCGACGTCCAGAGACGATCGCAGTCGCGTTTGTTGTGCTTCAGTTAAGCGATCGAACGGTGGAGATTGCATGTTAAATTTGTCAGGCATGAGAACACCCAATAATGATGGAAGGAACACTCTCTAAGTCTGACAAATTTCTTACCGGAAGCCAGACGACTTTGGTCTAAATTACGATGTTTTCGCTTGAAGATGCCAAATGTCGCAAAGTTAGTATTCCATCGAGGAAACGATAAGTTTCTTATTCTTCCCTTTTTATAATACGCATGGCGATCCATAATTCCCGGCTCGAACGTTGGTGTTCCCGTTTTAGGATATTAGTAATGTTGAAACCTTCTCCGTATGGCTGGATTTCCCAGTACTTTCTCGGATTCTTCTTTGCGTATGGCGTGTATCTGCCATTTTGGTCACTTTGGTTTAAGGATCAGGGCGTATCTTCGACAGATATCGGTTTGCTGGTCGGGTTAGGCCTTGCGACACGTTGTGTTGCCAATATCGTGATCACCCCACGAGTACACAAAGTCGAACATCTTATGCCTGCTTTACGTTGGTTGAGTTTCGCTGCCCTCCTTTTTGTTGGATTTCACTTTTTTACGGGTGGTAGCTTTTGGTTAATGGCACTAGCGACAGTGTTGTTCAATCTTTGTTGTGGACCGATTATTCCGTTGTCGGACGCGATGGCAAATTACTACGCTCGCCTGAAAATGCTCGATTATGGCCGCACGCGGCTATGGGGTTCGATCGCCTTTATCGCAGGCTCGACGGCAGTGGGCTACCTGGTGGCTGAATTTGGCTCCGATATGATCTTGTACACTGCGATGTTCGGCGTGTTTATCTCGTTGCTGTTTGCTATGCGACCGACTAACCCAATGCCTGTAACGCACGGTGGGCAAAGCGCAGAACGTCCAAAGCTGACCGCTCTTTTGACCGACAAGCCGATACTAAAATTCTTAGTGTTGGTGTCACTAATTCAGGGCAGTCATGCGGCTTACTACGGCTTTAGTGCGATTCACTGGAAGGCCGCTGGTCACTCGGAAGATGTCATTGGCTACTTGTGGAGCTTAGGAGTGGCCGCAGAAGTGGCAGTGTTTGCATTGAGTAAGCGCTTATTCGTAGGTTGGTCAATACGCGCGCTGTTTATTGCTGCTGCCGTTGGTGTAATGATGCGTTGGGGTATTACGGCGTCGACAACATCAATTATTGCTTTGGTGGTTGTTCAACTATTGCATGGTGTGACTTTCGCTACCGCACACATTGCCGCGATCCAATATATCCAAAACTCCGAAGAAAATAAGATCGTAGCGTTGCAAGCGTTGTATAACGCGATTCCGTTGGGCGCATTTATCGCGTTAATGACCGTATTGAGTGGCTGGGGTTATGAGCACTGGGGATCGCTTGTGTTCTGGGGCATGGCCGCGATGGGGTTATTGGCTCTGTTCATCAAGCTTGATTCGCAAGACCCACATCAGGTGGTTGATGTATCAGACAAGCCACTTGAAACACAGAATTAGACTTATGTAACAAAGGTTAAAAACTAAGCTTTGTCTCCGTTATCAAAGCAGTGTTAAATGAAACCTCTCCCTCATGGAGAGGTTTTTTTATTCTCTTGCTTTAAAAGTAGCAAGAAAGGCAAGAAAGGATATCGGATGCAAGGATGGCTGGTGGTTCCCGTTTCTTTAGCGTATTTGGGAGCTTTATTTATCATCGCGTGGTACGGCGACATTCAGAAAAGGTGGCTAGCGCGCTGGCGGCCTTGGATTTATAGCCTTTCCATTGCGGTGTACTGTACATCGTGGACCTTCTACGGCACGGTCGGGCAGGCCAGCAGTAATCCTTGGTCTTTCTTGCCTATCTATATTGCTCCCATTTTAGTGTTTACCATCGGATGGCGCGTTTTAGCTCGGCTTATTTTGATTGCTAAACGGGAACACATCACGTCGATTGCTGACTTTATCGGAGCACGCTACGGTAAATCCCAAGGTTTGGCCGTGGTTGTTACGCTCATAGCGGTTGCGGGAATTTTGCCGTACATCGCTTTACAGCTGCGTGGTATCACTATGGGGCTTGAAATCATTGCTCCGGAGCTGGCTACTGATTTTGGTTATCAAAACGATAGCGTGTCGTGGTTTGTTGTGGTCGCATTGGCGATTTTTACGATGCTATTCGGTACCCGCCACATTGATAACACGGAACACCATCGTGGGATGATGATGGCAATTGCCTTCGAATCCATTATCAAACTGCTGGCTTTTTTAGTGGTTGGTGTTTTCATTGTTTGGTTGGCGATGAACACCGAGAATTTGAGCTTAATTGATGTTGCCGCACAGACGTATCAGTCACCAAATATCCCGACTATATTGATTCATACTGTACTCACGATGCTGGCGATCGTTTGCCTTCCGCGACAATTCCATACGATGGTTGTGGAAAATGAACGTGCTCAAGATTTGCACGTGGCTCGTTGGTTGTTCCCCATTTATCTGATCTTAATGGGGATTTTTGTTTTACCTATTGCGTGGGTAGGGCAAGGTCTCTTGAGTGGCGCTTCGCCTGATACTTATGTCATCAGTGTGCCGATGTCGGTAGGGGCGAGTGAAATCGCCTTACTTGCGTTTCTAGGCGGTACTTCAGCGGCAAGTGGCATGGTTATCGTATCGACGATTGCCTTAGCGATCATGGTCTCGAATGACTTGGTTATGCCATTGCTATTGCGTCGCATGCGACTGACGCAGCGTAACCATCACCATTTTTCTGAATTATTACTGCGGATCCGCCGTGGTTTGATATTAGTTTTGTTGATTGGCGCGTGGTGTTTCTATCAAGCGTTGGACACTATTCATTCACTGTCTGCTATCGGCTTTCTCTCGTTCGCGGCTATCACGCAATTCGCTCCTGCGCTGGTTGGCGGTATGTATTGGCGTCAAGGGAATAAGAAAGGTGTGTATGTTGGCCTCGCGGTGGGTTTTGCTACCTGGTTGATTACGTTAATGAGCCAAACAGACATGCTTGCCGGAGACGCCAGTAATAACTTCCTGATCTGGTTGATTACGCCACCAGAGGTATTGGCTAGTTTTGATATCGCGATTTCAGATTGGGGGATGATCCTCAGTGTGGTCGCTAATGCAGTGTGTTTTGTTGTGGTTTCTATGGCTACCCGACCAAGCCTAAGTGAGCGCTTACAATCGGCATCATTCGTTGGTACACCGCTGCCTGAAAGCGAAAATATGAGTCTGTACCAGAGCCGCGTTACGGTTGCAGAACTGGAAATGCTAGCGTCTAGATTTGTAGGACGAACGCGAGTTAAAGCGGCGTTTCAAGCCTACTGGAGCCAGCAACGAGAAGAGTTGATGCCGAATCAACAAGCGCCATCTTCTCTGATTCGGCATACGGAGCGTGTGCTAGCAGGGGTATTTGGAGCATCTTCTGCTAAGTTAGTACTTACTTCTGCTCTGCAAGGAAGAAACATGCAGCTTGAAGAGGTGGCGACTATCGTCGATGAAGCCTCTGAACTGTACGATTTTAGTCGGGGTTTACTCCAAGGCGCGATTGAGCATATTGGACAAGGTATTGCGGTCGTCGATAAGCAACTACGCTTGGTAGCGTGGAACCAACGCTATTTAGAACTCTTTGAATTTCCGCCAGGCCTGATTCAAGTAGGTCGACCGATTGCGGATGTGATTCGGCACAATGCAGAGCAGGGGTTGTGTGGCCCTGGTGACCCTGATGACCACGTTCGTCGCCGTGTTTATCACCTTGAGCAAGGGACTCGGCACACCTCTTCTCGGGTTCGTCCCGATGGTCGCGTGATAGAGGTGCAAGGTAACCCAATGCCAGGTGGTGGCTTTGTGATGAGCTTTACCGACATCACCGTATTCCGTGATGCAGAGCAAGCACTGAAAGACGCCAACGAGACATTGGAAGAAAGGGTACGTCTGCGGACTCGAGAATTAGAACAACTCAACAAGCAGCTGGTGGAAGCGACGCAGCGCTCTGATTTGGAATCGAAGTCCAAATCACGGTTCTTGGCGGCAGTAAGCCATGACTTGATGCAACCGCTCAACGCGGCGCGTCTATTCGCATCTTCACTATCGGAAGTCGCCAAAGACAGCGAAGCCAAAAAGCTGTCAGCACACATTGAAAGTGCTTTAGAGGCTGCCGAAGACTTAATTGGAGATTTGCTGGATATCTCGCGTTTGGAATCGGGCAAGTTGGAAGTCAACGTGCATGGCTTTGCGTTAAATGATGTGTTATCGAATTTGAATGCTGAGTTTAGTGCGTTAGCCAAACAGCAAGGTATAGAGTTCACCATGATTCCGTCCTCACTCATGGTTAAGTCGGATCCCAAACTGCTGCGCCGTGTGGTGCAAAACTTCCTGACCAATGCGTTTCGTTATAACCCGAATGGCAAAGTCGCACTCGGTGTTCGCCGCGTGAAAGGGCGAGTGCGTATTGATGTATGGGATAATGGAGTGGGGATTGAAGAAGAGAAGCAGCAAGAGATTTTTGAAGAGTTTAATCGCGGAACTCAAGTTCGTTCCGACCAAGGCCTCGGACTTGGTTTGGCGATTTCGAAAGGAATTGCTCAGGTACTTGGGCATGAAATTTCGATGCGCTCTTGGGTTGGAAAAGGCAGTGTTTTTTCCATCACCCTAGATAAAGCTGATCATGTTCAGCCTCATCCAGTTCACGTGGCAATGAGTAAGCAATCTGAACTTGGTCATCTGAGAATCCTATGTGTCGATAATGAGCCTGACATTCTAGTCGGCATGGAAAACTTACTTTCCCGATGGGGCTGCGATACACGAGTTGCGATTGATTTAGTTGAAAGTCTACAAGCGCTTGAGGATGGTTGGATTCCGGATGTAATTTTCTCCGATTACCGACTTGATGATGGTCGTACTGGTTTAGAAGTGCTACAGCAATGCCGCCTAAGATTAGGCCACAGCTTTGAAGGCGTCATCATCAGTGCAGATCGTACCGATGATATGCTTGATGGCATCAAAGCAAATGGGTTCAGCTTTATTGCTAAGCCAGTTAAGCCGCTTAAGCTGCGTTCGGTGCTCAATCGAGTCGCATAGGATTGGAGTGTTTGAAAAATCGCTATAAAAAGAGACCTCCGAATGGAGGTCTCGATGTTTGTAATCTTAGTTGATAGGCTGAGTTTGCCGCTTATTCTGCGACGCCGCCTTGAGTCAGTTTGGCTGGATTAAGCAATCGCTCTAGTGTGGCTCTATCCAAATCAGTTTCTTCTTCCGCGACATCAATAATCGCGCGTCCCTGTTTGTAGGCTTTTTTCGCGACTTCTGCCGCTTTTAGGTAACCAATGACCGGGTTGAGAGCCGTGACCAAAATAGGGTTTTTGGCGAGTGCTACATCCAAGTTATCTTGGCGAACTTCAAACGTCGCAATGGCTTTGTCAGCTAAAGCGGTTGCGCTGTTAGAGAGTAACTCGATGCTCTCCAATACGTTATGAGCAATAACTGGCAGCATGACGTTAAGCTGGAAGTTGCCCGCTTGGCCTGCGACGGTAATGGTGGTGTCATTACCAATGACTTGCGCTGATGCCATAGCTGCGGCTTCTGGGATCACAGGATTTACTTTGCCAGGCATGATGGAAGAACCCGGTTGCAAGCCTTGTAATTCAATCTCACCTAAACCAGCCAATGGACCTGAATTCATCCAACGAAGATCATTTGCGATCTTCATGATCGCAACTGCTGCTGTTTTGAGCTGTCCCGACAGAGCGACGATCGCATCTTGACTGCTTAAATTGAAAAAGAAGTTATCACTGGCCATGAACTGAATACGAGTTGACTGGGTTAGGTTGCTAGCGAATAAGTCTGCAAAGCGTGGATCGGCATTGATCCCCGTTCCAACCGCCGTACCACCTTGGGCTAAGGCTTTTACAGCAGGAAGTGTTTGTTCAATCGCTTGTTTTGCATGCTCGATTTGGAACTGCCAACCGCCAAGTTCTTGAGCAAAGGTAATTGGCATCGCGTCCATTAAGTGGGTGCGACCGGTTTTTACAACATCTTTCAATGCTTGTTGCTTAGACTCTAGTGTTTGGCTTAGGTGTGACAGGGCCGGGAAGAGCTGTTTTTCAATGGCTAATGCTGCGCTAACTTGAATGGCCGTTGGTACCACATCGTTGCTGCTTTGTCCCATATTGACGTGATCATTAGGGCTGACAGTGCCGCCTAGATGCTGGGAGGCCAGTGTTGCAATTACCTCATTCGCATTCATATTTGAGCTAGTACCTGATCCGGTTTGAAATACGTCAATTGGGAATTGCTCAATATGATTGCCTTCGATAATTGCTTGAGCTGCGTCAGCAATCGCGTTGGCAATATCTCCCTCAAGCAGCCCTAGCTGTGCGTTGGTGAGTGCCGCAGTCTGCTTGATGTGTGCTAACGCTTTGATAAAACCAGATGGCATTTTATGTTGACTGAATGAGAAGTTATCGACGGCGCGTTGAGTCTGGGCTTGGTAGAGAGCATCTGCAGGGACCGTTACTTCGCCCATACTGTCAGTTTCTATGCGGAATTCGGTGCTCATGGTAGGGATCCTTTTGGTTAATCGAGTGAGATTTGAATCAGGCGTAATTGTTGTTGTAGTGCGAGAAATTTCACGTCGCCTTGTTCAAACTGGTAGTAATAGCGTTTGAGGCAAAATAATGGCGTATGGATAGAATCGAGACAGACACGACGGAAGATACGACTGCGAGTTGAGTCTTGAATTGCGTCTAGTAAATGGAAATAAACCTGACGTAAAAACAGCTCACACAACAATAGATTTTCTTCATCGGCATCGTGTTCATAACAAGAAGACAACACCATTCCCCAATGAATATAGTCATGAATCACGTCTGGCTCAAAGCCATGTGGTGCGGCGAGAAGGAATCTATCTTGGGCTTTAAAAAATGCGTTAAAGATGTCCCGTTTGTTGTCCATAACCACCTCTCATTAAATGTAATGATAATTATTATCAATTAAGTTGTGGATTGGCAACCCTTTTTAGAGTAAGAGGTTGTTGAAGAAAGACTTACGGAAACAAAAGCCGACGCAAAGGCGTCGGCTGAGTAGGAATTCATTTATGCTGAGTGAAACTAAGTCACTGTCGTTTGAATACCGGTGAATTAGCTTGTCGCCGTTATTCAGTAAATAAGGTTTCGTACTTCACAAATGCGGTTTGTGTTTCACCATAATACAGTGTGCCGCCTGATTGAATGACGACTCTTAACCAGCTTTCTGCAGATGCAGGCTTTGGTAAGGTGATGTACCAGCTTTGGCCTGCTTGATCGGCGGGCTTCATATCAATCGGTTGAGCGTTTTTCTCTTTGTCACTCACAATAGAAACTTTAACCCCTTCGAGTGGGTAAGCGGCGTTGAGTGACAATTCTAAGTTATTTTTAGTGAGCTTTTCAGAGCGAAATTTCACTTTAAAATCGCCATTTTCCATATCACACAGACCACTGGTGTAACGACAATTAGACTTACTCGCGAGTTTGTAAGTTTCCCCTTCTTGCGCCGCGTGGGGTTTCTCGCTGAGGGCCATATCGGTACCGAAGTAAGCGATCAAAGAGAGAACTGGCGCAATCAGTAGAGCGAGAATAAAGTGCTTGTTTTTGAACATCTTGGCTTCCTTGCAACGACATACTGCGAATATGGTAACTGAAAAGTGAGAATAAAAAAGCCCCGGACGGCTGGTTCCAAGCGGGGCTTTTGTGGTTTTGATTAGTTTTTAGTGATCCACTGCACTACCAGCACCTATTGGCACGCGAACGTGTTCGACTAGGTCTTTTACTTCTTGTGGCGTTTCTGCTGTTACTTTGGAGACAGCGAATGCGACGATGAAGTTAAATAGTGCGCCAATAGCACCAAACGCGTTTGGCTCAATACCCAGGAACCAGTTTGTTCCCCAGCTTTCTAGATATTTCCAATCAGCAACGAAAAGGATGCCTTTGTGTTGGAATACGTAGAACAGCGTAATACTGATACCTGCAATCATACCGGCGATTGCGCCTTCTTTATTGATGCTCTTGCTGAAGATGCCCATCATCAATGCAGGGAAGATGGATGAAGCGGCAAGACCAAAGGCGAGTGCTACCGTACCTGCGGCAAATCCAGGCGGATTTAAACCGAGATAGCCTGCGGCTGCTATCGCTACTGCCATTGATATTCGACTAGCAAGTAGCTCTTTTTTCTCGGATATGTTCGGATTGATAACCCCTTTGATTAAGTCATGGGAAATAGCTGAAGAAATGGCGAGTAGTAAACCTGCTGCGGTAGATAGTGCAGCTGCAAGACCACCTGCTGCCACAAGTGCGATCACCCAGTTTGGTAGTTTAGCGATCTCTGGGTTAGCCAATACCATGATGTCGTTATCAACGCGCAGTTCGTTGGTGGACGCATCTGAAGTGTATTGGATATTGCCATCGCCATTTTTATCGTCAAAACCGAGTAGTCCAGTTGTTTCCCAGTTTTTGAACCACGCAGGACGCTCGTCATACGCTAGGTGCTGACCCGGAGCTGGATTTACCGTATTCATTAGGTTGAGGCGAGCCATCGCTGATACCGCTGGTGCAGTAGTGTAAAGGATTGCGATGAAGATCAGAGCCCAGCCTGCTGATGTACGTGCGTCGCGAACCTTCGGCACGGTAAAGAAACGGATAATTACGTGTGGTAGACCGGCAGTACCAATCATCAGTGACATGGTGTAGACAAACATATTAAGTGTGTCGCCACGTACTTGGGTCGTGTATTCACTGAATCCGAGTTCGGTCACAACTTGGTCAAGCCGATCGAGTAGATAGACATCGGTACCAGCCATGGTACTCCCCAGACCAATTTGTGGGATTGGGTTACCAGTGAGTTGCAGAGAGATAAAGATTGCAGGGATAGTGTAAGCAAGAATGAGTACGCAATATTGAGCAATCTGCGTGTAAGTGATGCCTTTCATGCCGCCAAGAACCGCGTACATGAAAACGATACACATACCAATTAATAGGCCGGTGGAGTAATCCACTTCTAAGAAGCGACCAAACGCAACGCCCACGCCTTTCATCTGACCGATAACATAAGTCACTGATGCGATGATAAGACAAACAACCGCTACGATACGTGCTGTGTTGGAGTAAAAGCGTTCACCAACAAACTCTGGCACCGTAAACTTACCAAATTTGCGTAGGTAAGGCGCTAGCAACAGCGCAAGCAGAACGTAGCCACCAGTCCAACCCATTAGAAATACTGAGCCGCCATAGCCCATGAAGGCAATTAAGCCTGCCATTGAGATAAACGACGCTGCGGACATCCAATCGGCTGCGGTTGCCATACCGTTTGCAATCGGGTTTACACCGCCACCAGCAACATAAAACTCTTTGGTTGATCCGGCGCGAGCCCAAATAGCAATCCCGATGTACAGGATGAACGTGGCGCCAACGACCAGGTAGGTAATAGTTTTCAAATCCATCTGAGTGACTCCTTATTCGTCCACGCCGAATTCACGGTCAATTTGGCGCATCTTCCATGCGTAATAGAAAATAATTCCTAGGAAGGCATAGATGGAGCCTTGTTGAGCAAACCAGAAACCGAGTTTGTAGCCGCCTAGTTGAAATTGATTTAGTACGTCGACAAATAAAATGCCGCAGCCGAAAGACACGACGAACCAGATGACCATTAGGCCGATCATGAGCTTCACGTTTTTGTCCCAATAGGCTTTGGCTCTTTCTTCACTTTCAAATGCCATTGCCGTCTCCTTACGATTGGTATTGTTGTTAATGAAATGTTTCAATATGTACATTAGCAAGGTGTTGGCAATAACTCTTTTCAACTTTAGTCGGGGTGTTAAAAATGAAGAATCCCCATGCTATGGGCTTTTGCAGCGAACAAAGGGGTAAAATGTTATGTTAATAAACTGTTAAGTTAGCCAAAGGTCTAAAGGTTGATTGGATAAACAAGCATGATTAAGACGGGCCATTAATCTTTTCTTCATTGAACTTGGAGATGCTGTGTAAATATTGGTGGTGATCTTGTGGCTCTTAAAGAGAGAAGGCGTAGATAAGAAAGCTCTCAAGTAATTTATTTACATAAAGTTTTCGCATCAAATCACCGTTTTAACGCACAATAAAGTAATATAACTGAGTCATTCTCGTACAACCTCGCATTTTGAGACGGTGTAAAGGGGAGGCAGATTAGGGCATTACCTCATTAACGAAGTAGCCTTGCTCATCACAATTATTATCGTTTTTCATTAAGGGAGGGTGAGAATGGACGCAGACACCATTAACAGTTTTTTTCTAATAGGTGCGTTGTTAATCGCACTTAGCGTTCTTTTAAGCCCAGTGTCTTCTAAGTTGGGAATCCCAATTCTTTTGGTATTTTTAGCCGTTGGAATGCTGGCGGGGGAAGACGGCTTAGGCGGCATCTTATTCGATAACTTTTCGATCGCTTATTTGGTTAGTAACCTCGCATTAGCCATCATTTTGCTTGATGGTGGGATGAGAACGCGGGTCGCCAGCTTTAGGGTTGCGTTATGGCCCTCGGTCTCTTTGGCGACATTTGGCGTTGCGATCACCACCATTTTGACCGGGCTGATGGCAACGTGGTTATTCGACTTAGATTTATTGCAAGGCATATTGGTTGGTGCGATTGTTGGTTCCACCGATGCTGCCGCGGTCTTCTCTCTACTCAAAGGTCGTAGCCTGAACGAACGTGTTGGTTCAACGCTGGAAATTGAATCCGGCACCAATGACCCAATGGCGGTGTTTCTGACCGTAACTCTGATTGCTATTTTAGCGAACCCTGGCGCTGACTTAAGTGCGGGCTTTTTGGCGTTCAGTTTTCTTAAGCAGTTTGGTATCGGCGCGTTACTTGGCTTCGCTGGTGGCTGGATCTTATGGAAAGTTATCAATCGCAATCAATTACCAGATGGGCTGTATTCTATTTTAACGGTCAGTGGTGGCTTGCTTATTTTTGCTTTATCTAACACTTTGGGTGGCAGTGGTATTTTGTCGATTTACCTCGTTGGTCTTTTATTAGGTAACCGTCCAACACGCAGCCGCCACTCTATTCTTCATGTTTTAGATGGTATGACGTGGCTAGCTCAAATTGGTATGTTCTTGGTGCTTGGCTTGTTGGTTACACCATCTAATTTACTCTCTATTGCGTTGCCAGGTCTTGCGCTTGCCTTCGGGATGATTTTGTTTGCCCGACCAATCTCAGTTTGGATTGGTTTACTGCCATTCAAGAGTTTCACGCCACGTGAAAAGTGGTTTGTCTCTTGGGTAGGATTGCGTGGCGCTGTACCTATCATCCTCGCGGTGTTTCCAATGATGGCAGGGTTGCCAGATGCTCAACTGTACTTCAATTTGGCATTCTTTGTAGTAATGGTGTCTTTGATAGTACAAGGGGGCACGTTGACTAAGGCGATGTCTCTTGCAAAGGTCGAGCTACCTTCTAAGCCTGAGCCAATTTCGCGTACGGGTGTAGAGATTTACCCGACCAGTGAGTGGGAGCTGTTTATCTATAGACTTAAAGCAGATAAATGGTGCATTGGTGAGCCATTACGTAGTCTTTCGATGCCGGAAGGAACGCGTATCGCCGCTGTATTTCGCAGTAAAGAGCTATTGCACCCATCCGGCAGTACGCGTCTTGAGGAAGATGATACCTTGTGTGTATTAGCACAAGAAAAGGATTTAGATGCACTGAGCTTACTGTTTAGTGAAGCCCCAGAGAAAGCGTCGCTAGCGCGATTCTTCGGTGACTTCTTCCTCGATATTGAAGTGAAGCTTGCCGATATTGCCGTGATGTATGGTTTGAATCTGGGGGATGAACCGCTGGATAAAAGTTTGAGAAACCTTGTCGAAGAGCAATTAGGTAGCACGCCAGTATTGGGAGACCATTTCGAGTGGCAAGGTTTGCATTGGATCGTCGCTGATGTTGTTGATCAGCAGGTCACTAAAGTCGGTATCCGATTGCCAAACGAAAAAAGTAAGTCTGACGATAAGACGTCAATCTAGTCGCTCATTTCCGTCAGCATAATCACGGCTTGCGTGCGGTTCTTTACACCGAGCTTACGGAAAATCGCTGTCATGTGCGCTTTTATGGTGGCTTCTGAAACATTCAATTCGTAAGCGATTTGCTTGTTCAGCAAGCCATCGGACAACATTCCCAACACTTTATATTGCTGCGGTGTTAGCGCAGCAATCTTTTCCGCTAAGTCATTACATGCCGCGTTATTGGTGATCAACCCTTCAGGGAAGTATGGGTCGCCATTCAGCACTTGATTGAGCGCGTTCACTAATTCGCGCATGTCGCTGGACTTGGGAATAAAACCAAATGCACCATGGCTTTTCACCTGCGTCACGATCGCCGGCTCTTCACTCGCTGAAACGACGACGATAGGTAAATCTGGATGCTCTGCTCGCAAATGAATCAAGCCAGACATACCATTTGCTCCTGGCATTTTGAGATCCAATAGCACTAAATCTGGCTCTTCCTCTCGCTCCAACAAAGCCAGAAGTGCGTCGAGTGAGTCCGCTTCCAGCAAATTTGCACCACTAATAGCCATGTGGATAGATTGAAACAAGGCATTCCGGAAGAGTGGGTGATCATCTGCAATAATGATGGTGTAGGTCGAATCCATGACGTTAAACACTTTTGACTATTTCGTTAAATTTATTATTGTCCAGCTTTGAGAGAGTGGACAATATTTATTCGCTAAAAGTCTGAACCAAATCGACTTTTATTAGGAAAATTGCATATAAACGCAATGTTCTTATTCAAATCTGAGCAATAAAAAACGCCAGTGGACATCACTGGCGTTTGAATATCTGGTTATCAGAACTGCTTGATATGCTCTAAGAAAGGCTCGGCTTGCATAAAGCCCGTCAAACGAGCGTTTGAAACGTGTTCACCACTGGCATCCCAAAACTCAATTGTTGGTAAACCAAGCACACTCATGTGCTTCAGTAGTTCGATGTCTTGCACTTGGTTTTTGGTCACGTCCGCTTGCAGAAGAACGAAGTCTTGCAGTTTGGCTTCGACGCTTGGGTCATGGAAGGTGTACTTTTCAAACTCTTTACATGCTACACACCAATCGGCGTAGAAATCGAGCATGACGGGTTTACCTGCCGCTTTCGCAAGTGCCAGTTGTTCTTCAAGCTCCGCCACGTTAGCAATGTGAGTAAAGCTAACAGTGGCCTGCTGAGTTTGTGTTGTGCTGTTGCCAAACCAGTAATTTAAGATAGGTTGTGCTGAGGCTAGCAAACCTAAGACGGCGATTATGCCCACGGCACTTTGTTTCCAGCCACCAAACTCTAGACTGTTTTTGATGTGGTATAGCCAACCAAAAGCAGCAATACCCAGTGCTGACCACAGAATCGTTGACCACATTTCTGGCATGATGCGCTCTAGTAAGAAGATAGGCGCGGCAAGCAGAATAAAGCCGAAGAGTGTTTTCACACTGTCCATCCAACCACCTGCTTTTGGTAGCAGTTTGTTGCCGAAGACTGCAACAAGAATAAGCGGAATACCCATGCCCATCGCCAGCGCGTATAACGCGATACCACCCGTCAGCAAATCGCCGCTTTGTGCCACGTAAAGTAGCGCACCAGACAGAGGTGCCGTGGTACATGGTGAGCACACCAGTCCAGAAATCGCCCCCATGGCGAATACGCCTGCACTGCTGCCGCCTTGCTGTTTGTTGCTGAGGTTGTTTAACCACGTTTGAACGTTGCTTGGTAGCTGTAATGAGTACAGACCAAACATAGACAAAGCGAGTGCGATGAACAGTACGCTCAAACCAATCAGCACATAAGGGTGTTGCATTGCCGCTTGGAACTGCATACCTGCAGATGCCACCACAAGGCCGAGTAGGGTGTAAGTCAGCGCCATGCCTTGCACGTAGACGAATGACAAGCCTAGCGCGCGGCGTTGGCTTAGCTTGCCACTGCCAAGCACTATGCTGGTCAGAATTGGGTACATCGGCAGCACACAAGGTGTAAACGCCAAGCCCACACCAAGCGCCAAGAACAGAAGTGGTGTCCACCAGTTATCAGCAAGGTTGGCAGCAAGGCTATCTTGCTGTGTTACTGGCGCTGATGATGTGTCACCAGACGTAGATGATTGCGCCGCTGGTGGCGTTGCTATTGGTGCCTGTTCTGCTTTTGATGCAGTTGTCGCCGTTGTTGAATCTGAGTTCGACGAAGTAAACGCGCTGATAGGAATCACGCGAGTTTCTGGCGGGTAACAGAAGCCTGCTTTCGCACAACCTTGGTATTGCACGACTACGCGAGCACCGTCTTGCCAATCATGCATTGGTACATTAACGAAGAGAGGTTGAGTATAGATATGCACGTCACCAAAGAATTCATCTTTATGCGGTGTGCCGTCTTCCATTTGCAGTTCGCTTAGCGATACTTTCTCACCAGCTACAGACAAGCGCTCTTGATATAGGTAGTACCCGTCACGTACCTGCCAATCGAGCATCAATTTGTCATCTTGCTGGTAGAAGTTAAATGGAAACGCCTGATCAACAGGAACAAAACTGTCGCTGCTGGTACTAAAACTGTTGTTCTGGCTACTGTTAAACTGGTCTTTGCCAAATAAAGCTAAAGACGGAGTGGAAAAGGTAATGAGCCCTAAGAGTAAAACGGAAAGTAATGCGCGCATAAAAGAGTCAATTCATCTTAGATAATTGCCGTTAGTGTAACTCAATCAGACCCGGAGGCGAGTCAATAAGTTTCATGAAAATGAAGATTTATTGAGCATAAATCAAGACAACAGGCAATAAAAAAGGGAGCCGAAGCTCCCCGAGTAAGACTCTGTTTCTACTAGATCAGTAGACCACCGAATGCGAAGCCAAGTGCTACCGCAGAAGCGATGGTTACCACACCAGGTACAAAGAATGGGTGGTTGAATACGTACTTACCGATACGAGTTGAACCCGTGTCGTCCATCTCAACCGCGGCAAGTAGCGTTGGGTAAGTTGGCAGCACGAATAGCGCACTTACTGCTGCGAAAGATGCAACTGCGGTAAGTGGTGCCACACCGATAGCAAGTGCTGCTGGCATTAGCGCAACCGTGGTTGCACCTTGAGAGTAAAGCAGCATTGAAGCGAAGAATAGAACAAGTGCTAGCATCCATGGGTAGTCTGCTAGTAGCGCACCCGCAACTTCTTTGATGCCGTCAACGTGCGCGTTAACGAACGTAGAACCTAGCCATGCCACACCAAGAACACACACACACGCTGTCATACCAGAGCGGAATGTTGCTGCTGCTGGGATTTTGCCAGCATCGATTTTACAGCTCATTACGATAGCTGCCGCAGCTGCGAGCATTACCGTCATGATAGCTTCGTTACGACCTAGAGCAGGGTTCTCGATAAGACCCACAGAGCCAGAAATTGCTGCTGCGTAACATACTACGAATGCGATTGCGCCTAGGAAGATGAATGTCGCTTTCTTCGCTGTTGGTAGG
Source organism: Vibrio sp. 1978 (assembly GCF_033344345.1). NCBI lineage: Bacteria > Pseudomonadati > Pseudomonadota > Gammaproteobacteria > Vibrionales > Vibrionaceae > Vibrio > Vibrio sp. 1978. Next base: position 37,550 of record NZ_JAWPOP010000026.1, on the reverse strand, counting down.
ATTTCGCGTTTTGCTTCTGTATTTAGCTTGATTAAGCCTTTTTCTAGACGCTCTTGGTATTCAGCATCGTCTTTTAGCTCACAGCCCATGAAGTTCGCCACGAACGCACCGATCATGCACGCGATGAACGTCGTTGGGATACAGATTGCTAGTAGTGTTAGGTAGTCAACGCCAAATGGATGCAGCATTGCCGCGAACGCTACAACAGCCGCTGAGATTGGTGATGCGGTGATAGCGATTTGCGATGCTACGACCGCGATAGACAGTGGACGAGAAGGGCGCACGCCTTGGCCTTTCGCTACTTCTGCAATCACTGGCAAAGTAGAGAATGCCGTGTGGCCAGTACCCGCCATTAATGTCATTAGGTAAGTTACGATAGGCGCATAAAAGGTGATGCGCTCAGGATGCTTGCGCAAAAAGTTTTCAGCAACTTGCACCATCCAGTCTAAACCACCAGCGACTTGCATTGCTGCGATAGCGGTGATTACAGACATGATGATCAAAATTACGTCAACGGGAATGTAAGCTTGGCTTGTTGGTACGCCCAAGATCAAAGACAACGCAATGACCCCAGCACCACCGGCAAAACCAATGCCGATACCACCGATTCTTGCCCCCAAATAGATGAAGAGCAGAACCACGAAGAGTTCGACCATGACCATATTGATACCTCTTTAGTTTTTTATTTGATTCTGATTTTTTGAACACTCAGGAACAGGAGTAAATGCTCAGAGAATGAGAACCTAGTGGTTTAGCGGCAATAAAAGCATATAAAAAATGTGGTTAACCGTATGAGAGCCTAAAAAAGGGGCCTGAGTGGCCCCCTTCGGATTCGTTATTACTCGTAACGTTTTGCTTTGTAAGTAGGATGCATGAAGTTTTCTACTGACAAGATTTCATCAAGCTCCTCTGCTGTAAGCAGACCGCGCTCTAGCACGACTTCACGAACACTCTTACCAGTTTCTGCACAAATCTTACCTACGATGTCACCTTCGTGGTGGCCGATGTATGGGTTTAGGTAAGTGACGATACCGATAGAGTTGTAAACGTAGTTTTCGCAAACTTCTTTGTTCACAGTGATGCCGTCGATACATTTATCACGTAGGTTCACACACGCGTTGTGTAGTAGAGAGATAGACTCAAACACACTTTGTGCGATCACAGGTTCCATAACGTTTAGCTGTAGCTGACCGCCTTCTGCTGCGAAAGAAACCGTGTTGTCGTTACCGAGAACTTTGAAGCAAACTTGGTTTACTACTTCTGGGATAACTGGGTTTACTTTAGCTGGCATGATTGAAGAGCCTGCTTGCATTTCAGGTAGGTTCAATTCATTTAGACCCGCACGAGGACCAGAAGAAAGTAGACGAAGGTCGTTACAGATCTTCGATAGTTTCACTGCTAGGCGTTTTAGCGCGCCGTGAGTCATTACGTATGCACCACAGTCAGACGTTGCTTCGATAAGGTCTTCTGCTGCAACAACGTCAAGGCCTGTTACTTCCGCTAGGTGTTTTACTGCAAGCGCTTGGTAGCCAGTTGGTGTATTTAGACCAGTACCGATTGCGGTTGCGCCTAGGTTGATTTCTAGGAGGAGTTTAGATGTGTAATCTAGAGCACGAATCTCTTCGTTTAGTGTTACCGCCCACGCATGGAACTCTTGACCTACTGTCATTGGTACTGCGTCTTGAAGCTGAGTACGGCCCATTTTCAGTACATCTTTAAACTCAACGGCTTTAAGTTCGAATGCGCCTTTTAGGTACTCAATTGCTTCCATTAGCTTGTGTACGCTGTTGTATACTGCAATACGGAAACCTGTTGGGTACGCACAGTTGGTTGATTGGCTCTTGTTTACATGGTCATTTGGGTTAACAAATTCGTATTGGCCTTTCTCTTTACCCATCAACTCAAGCGCGACGTTTGCGATCACTTCGTTCGTGTTCATGTTAACTGAAGTGCCTGCACCGCCTTGGAATACGTCTGATGGGAACTGATCCATACACTTGCCAGTTTCTAGGATCAAATCACACGCTTCGATGATGTAGTTTGCAACGTCTTTTGGAATAGCGCCAAGTTCTTTGTTTGCTAACGCTGCTGCTTTTTTGGTCATTACCATGCCGCGTACAAATTCTGGTACGTCAGAGATGGTCATATTAGAGATGTTGAAGTTCTCGATCGCACGTAGCGTATGAATACCGTAGTACGCATCTGCAGGGACATGACGTTGACCTAATAGATCTTCTTCAATACGAGTGGCTGGGTTTGCTGTTTTTGGAGCATCAGATAGGGTAGCCATAGCAGGATCCTTAGATGATAATTCTGATAATAAAGTTATTTATTAGCCATTTCTGCAATCTAGAATCCATTCATCAGAATTTTTGGCTGGAAAATCCGTCCTGACTTATGTGGCACATGATACTGCACCTAGCGCATAAAAATAGTAACTAGATCACCTTTTTCATTTTTCATGAGTCAATAATTTGCAAAGTATGAACGGGTTATTAATAACCCTTTATAGGTACTCGATTTTCCTCGACAAACATGAGTTTTTAGAGTTCGAAATTAGCACTTTAAAAGCACGAAAAAATCGGTATGCAATTGAATGAAACGTGCTCCTGCTACTTTGCCTAAAAGAGAAGGAGACCAGTATGAACACGCTTTTTTACAACGATTCGTTTGAGCTTAGTCTGCTTTTACCATTACACTGAATTAAACAAAGGAGGGCGTGTGTTTCCTATCTTATTATTAGCGTTTATTTTTGTTCCGATCATTGAAATCGGCTTATTTATTCAGGTGGGCGGCTTTTTAGGTTTATGGCCGACCATTGCACTAGTCTTAATCACTGCATTTGTTGGTGCGTCGTTGGTTCGTAGCCAAGGTATACAAACACTGATGTCAGTACAGGGGCGTCTTGAACAAGGTGAAATTCCAGCCCAGCAAATTTTTGAAGGCGTAATGCTAGCGGTGGCTGGCGTGCTACTGTTAACCCCGGGCTTTATGACCGATGCCCTTGGTATGTTGGTGTTGCTTCCTGCGCCACGCGCCGCGATAGCTAAATACTTGATGAGCAAAATGGTGGTGAAAACCATGCATGGTGGTGGCTTCCAAGGTGGTTTCTCTAACCAGGGGCCATTTGAGCAAGACCCGTTCCGTCGTGACCCATTTGATTCCCAGTCAGATAATGGCAAGACCTTCGAAGGGGAATACGAGCGTAAAGACGATGATGATCGCAACAAGCTCAACTGATTGAGTTAGACAGTAAAGAAAACAAAAGGGCGCACCAAGCGCCCTTTTCTGTATTTGGAATTCGTGCTGCTTACAATGCGCCTTCAAAGCCCATTTGACGCCATGCTTCAAAAGCAATGATCGCAACGGCATTCGAAAGGTTTAGGCTGCGCGCATCTGGCATCATTGGAATGCGAATACGCTGCTCCATTGGCAAGCTATCGATGATTTCAGCAGGCAAGCCACGAGTTTCTGGACCAAACATCAAAACATCACCCGCTTGGTATTGTGCATCAACGTGGTGACCTGTGGTTTTGGTGGTGCAGGCAAACAATCGATAGTTACCTTGCTTCTCTTTCTCTAAATACTCTAAGAACGCTTGATAGTTTTTATGGCGTGTTACGCGAGCTAAATCATGGTAATCCAAACCAGCACGGCGGACTTTTTTCTCTTCAAGATCGAAACCCAGAGGTTCAATTAAGTGAAGGTTTGCACCGCAGTTGGCGCATAGTCGAATGATGTTGCCGGTGTTCGGCGCGATTTCTGGTTCGTATAAAGCGATATCAAACATGGTATTGAAATAGAGTTGGTCAAAGAGAGGGGCAGTATATACCCAAGTCACCGAGATATGCGAGATTCAGCAAGATTGACCTGGGTATGAAAGCAGGCATTAGCGCGGATGTTAATACCGTAAGTAGTGATGCTCTTTATAAGAGAGCGTGAGCATAGTTTTCTTCAACTGCTCGCCAGTTGACGACGTTCCACCACGCATCAATATATTCTGGGCGACGGTTTTGGTAGCTGATGTAATACGCGTGCTCCCACACGTCTAATGCGAGGATTGGTTCACCGCGCACATCCACTACGTCCATCAGAGGGTTGTCTTGATTACTGGTGGACGTAATGTGAATCTCACCATCTTTTACGATCAGCCATGCAAAGCCAGACCCAAAGGTATTGATGGCAGCTTGGGCAAACGCCTCTTTAAATTGCGCAAAGCTACCAAATTTATCGTTAATTGCTTGAGCAAGCGCGCCTTGAGGCTCTCCGCCACCGTTTGGTGACATGCAATTCCAATAAATGATGTGGTTGTAATAGCCGCCCCCATTATTACGTACTGCTGGACTGAGCTTAGAGATATTGTCAAAGATCTCGTCTAATGACTGAGTTTCGAGCTCGCTCCCTTCAACGGCATTTACAAACTTATCAAAGTACGTCTTGTGGTGTTTGCTGTAATGCACTTCCATGGTTTTCGCGTCGATGTACGGCTCTAGTGAATCGTACGGGTAAGGCAGAGCGGGAAATGTATGTGACATAGTAAATCCTCCTTAATTGGAAAATTTACTTTAATGCTAACGATAATTATTATCAACTTTGATCTTTGTAAGGGTATTCTAAGAAGCCTCACCAATTTCTAAAGTGAGGGTGGGGCTGTGAATCACTCACTCTAGAAATATGGTGCGAATTATTGTTAGTTCATCAAATTGAGACTAACAATTGATCGGTAAGGTGATACTCATACGCAATCCGCCTAAAGGACTTCGGCTGGCTGCGATCGTGCCACTGTGCTGGCGAATGGCACTTTCGGTAATGGTTAGGCCGAGACCTGTGCCGCCAGAGTGGCGATCGCGTGCCGTGGAAACGCGATAGAACGGGCGAAAAATCGCGGCCAGTTCCTCTTCTGGTACACCTTCTCCATTATCGTCAACCGTGATACGAAGCGTATCGTCATCGGCTTTGATGTCGATTTGTACCTCATCTTTTCCGTAGTAAATGGCGTTACGAACGATATTTTCCACCGCACTCATCAGCAGTTTAGGGTTACCGGAAATATTGCGCTTAGGTAATTCTGAATAGTGTAGCTGTTTGCCCATTTGCTCTGCTTCAAACTGCGCATCTTTAATGATTTCTTCCCATAAACTTTCTAGTGGCTGTGTTTCGCGAGTCATATGACTGTTCGCCTGCATGCGAGAAAGCTCTAATAGTTCGCTGATCATCTGTTCCAAGCGCTGCGCTTCGGTATCGATACGAGTCAGTTCTGGGCTTTCGCCTTGTTTACGCGTCGCTAATGCACTTGCCATGCGCAGACGAGTTAAAGGTGAGCGCAGCTCGTGAGAAATATCGGATAGCAAACGTTGTTGTCCTGAAATCATTTGATTAACCGCTTCGACCATCTGGTTGAAGCTGCTACCTGCTTGACGAAACTCCGCTGTGCCTTTTTCTAAATTTGGGTCTGTGACAAATTCACCTTTCGCTACACGTTGAGCAGCGGCTTCAAGACGACGTGCAGGCTGACTCAATGCCCAAGCAAGCCATAACAGCAATGGTGTACTAACCAGCATGACCGCAAGCAAGAGCTGGAATGGGTGATCAAACAGACGCAGGAGTAGAGGTGGTGGCTCATTCCACTTGAAGCCCACGTACATCAAGATATCGGAACCTGCCAAAGTGATAGGAATTGGGCCCGCAATCATGTATCGACCATACAGCTTCTGCTTTGGATTATTGTAATCTTCGATACTGGTGACAAAGTTTTGCATTGCACGCAATTGAAAATTGCTGCGTTTTTCTGTCGTAAGAACATTACCGCTGTAGTCAGAAAAAAACACTCGTGGGCGAGGGTCGTGCTTGCCGTGGCGGTTGCCCTCGATACGAAAAAGTATGCGGCCTAAATCTGTTTGCTGGCTGTATTTTTGTTGGATTGAGTCACGCGTTTCTACCATACGTTTGTAGTGTTCTTCTGGAATATCGCGAGCTTTGCGTGGGTCCAAATGTGGCAGTGATAGCACGGCTATCAATACTAATAACATGGTGAACCAAAAAATGGCAAAGATGCGTCCATACAGGCTATTGATGTTTGGCAGTTTGATGCGTGATAGGCGCATTAATCCTCCTCAAGCAGCATGTAGCCACGACCACGCAGGGTTTTGATTCGCGGCTTGCCATTGCTTTGATCTGGTAATTTTTTACGTAAGTTCGAGACATGCATATCGATAGCGCGATCAAAAGCAGCGAGTCGTTTACCAAGCACATCTAAGCTCAGTGTCTCTTTGGTCAGCACTTGTCCTGGGTTTTGTACGAAGTGGGTGAGTAGCGCAAACTCGGTTGCCGTGAGATCGAGTAGCTGTTGCTCACAATACGCTTCTTGCTTACCGGGATAGAGGCGGATTTCTTGATACTCAATGCAATCGCTGTTTTTGGTATTTTTTTGTGTGCTGCTAGTGCGGCGTAAAATCGCGCGGATACGCGCTAACAGCTCTCGGTCACTAAAAGGTTTTGGTAAATAATCATCCGCGCCCAGTTCCAAGCCGATCACGCGATCAATTTCTTCTCCTTTAGCGGTCAGCATCAAGACGGGAGTTTCCCAATTTTCACGTAAGCGTTTCAGCGTTTCCATGCCATTGAGTTTTGGCATCATGACATCCAACAAAATCAAATCAATCTTATCATTGATCGCGGCTAAGCCGGCTTCACCGTCATTTGCTTCGCTGACGTCAAAGCCTTCGAAACTGAGTACTTCTTTTAATAAGCTGGTTAGCTCGATATCGTCATCGATTAAAAGAATGTTTGCCATGGGGGCACCTATAGTAAGTTACCGATAGCCTAATATTACATTGGAATGATGCGCAACGAAGAGGAGAAAAATCACTCTTTACGATTCTTTACGCTCCCTATACGTCGCTTTACCTAGCGGGTCGTATTCTATACTCAAGCGCTGTGAGAACAGCTCAGAAGAACCACTCACCTGTGTAAGGAATCGTATTATGAAGTCTGCAAAAAAACTTGTGTTAGCTGCTGTTGTTCTACCTCTTACTCTTGGCGCCGCAAGCGCATTCGCTTACGGTGGTAAAAACCATCATAAAGGTCCTCGTGACGAATGCGGCATGGGTATGGACCGAGGTGTCATGCGTCAACTAGACCTGACTGATGCACAAAAAGATCAGCTAAAAGAAATGCGTGAAGCAAACAAAGCAGAAATGAAAGCAAAATTCGCTGATGGCAAAGAAGCACGTATGGCTGAGCGTCAAGCGCATCACGCAAAAGTGCAATCGCTTTTGCTGGCGGATAATTTTGATGAAGCTCAAGCTACCGAGTTAGCAAAAGAGATGGTTGAGCGCCAAACGGAACGTCGCGTGCAAATGCTAGAAAGAAAGCACCAAATGCTTAGCGTATTAACACCTGAGCAGAAAGCGAAATTTGTTGAGCTACAAAATGAACGTATGCAAGAGTGTGGCGACAGAATGCACAAGCGCATGGAAAAGTCGCGCAATAATTAAGTCATGAATTGATGTTATATAAAGAGGCAGCCATTGGTTGCCTCTTTTTGATCTGGTTATTTCATGGTCATTCAATATACTCAACGTATGGTTTTAGTTAACTCTTTGATTATGAAACAGCAATACGCACGTTTAGTTACGACCGCCGCTTGGACTGCAACCATTGTGGCGACGCTTCTTCTGATAGTAAAAGTCATCACGTGGTGGGTAACCGGCTCAGTGAGCTTATTGGCGTCATTGATTGACTCCATGTTAGATATCGCGGCTTCGGTTGTGAATCTTGTGGTGGTTCGTTACGCCTTACAACCGGCAGACCGCGAACATACGTTTGGACATGGTAAAGCTGAGTCCTTAGCGGCCCTAGCCCAAGCAATGTTTATTTCGGGCTCGGCAGTATTTTTGATTCTTAACGGGATTGACCGATTTTTCCGCCCACATGCTTTACACGCACCGGAGTTAGGTGTGTATGTATCGCTGTTTGCGATTGTGGTCACACTTGGCTTGGTGATGTTCCAAAAACATGTGGTTCGCGTGACGGGGAGCCAAGCAATAGCGGCGGATTCTCTGCATTATCAGACTGACTTGTATATGAATGCTGCGATCATGGTGGCTCTGGGGCTCAGTTATTTTGGAGTGACTCAAGCGGATGCTGTGTTTGCGATTGGTATTGGTGTCTTCATTCTTTATAGCGCTTTCAAAATGGTCAGCGAAGCGATTCAAACCTTACTTGATAGAAAGTTGCCCGATGAAGAACTTGAGCAAATTAACCAAGCTTGTTTGAGCGTAAAAGGGGTATTGGGTGTGCATCAGTTACGCACGCGAATGTCCGGACCGACGCGCTTTATACAGTTGCATTTAGAGCTAGACGATAACTTACGATTAATTGAGGCGCATTACATCGCTGATAAAGTGGAAGATAATTTATTGGCTCTTTTTCCTGATGCGGACGTATTGATCCATCAAGATCCATTGTCTGTCGTTTTCGGACCAGAGAAAGAGCAAAAAGCGCAACATTGGTAGGCTTGAAAAATCCATCAGTGCCCGACGACAAACAGGTACTTATTGACTATCTTTCCATCAATACCTATTAAGATTCGTGATCCTGATATGAATCAACAAAGTTTCATAGAGAAACTGTAATACTCTTACATAAGTAGAAAAGTTACATAAAAAAGTGCGTTTTCATTGGTAATCCTGTAGAGGAAATGTAACATAACGCACAGTTCTGGATTATGCAGGTTGCTTGGTAACAAGGGGCCTAAAAGAAAATTAAATAATTGATTGCCAAAGATCGAGGGTGAGCATGATTAAGAAGATCGGTGTTTTAACAAGTGGCGGTGACGCACCTGGTATGAACGCTGCGATACGCGGCGTAGTACGTACAGCACTATCCGAAGGACTGGAAGTATTCGGTGTGTACGACGGCTACCTAGGCCTATACGAAGGCCGCATCGAGAAGCTAGATCGTTCTAGCGTTTCAGATGTGATCAACAAAGGTGGTACGTTCCTAGGTTCTGCACGTTTCCCTGAATTTAAACAAGTGGAAGTTCGTGAAAAAGCGATTGAGAACCTGAAAAAACATGGTATCGATGCACTAGTGGTAATCGGTGGTGATGGTTCGTACATGGGTGCGAAGAAACTGACTGAAATGGGTTACCCATGTATCGGTCTTCCGGGCACAATCGACAACGATATCGCAGGTACGGATTACACTGTGGGCTACCTAAGTGCACTAAACACCGTTATCGATGCAATCGACCGTTTACGTGATACTTCTTCATCTCACCAACGCATTTCAATTGTAGAAATCATGGGCCGTCACTGTGGTGATTTGACTCTGATGTCTGCAATTGCGGGCGGTTGTGAATACATCATCACTCCGGAAACTGGTCTAGACAAAGACAAGCTGATCAGCAACATCCAAGACGGCATCGCTAAAGGTAAGAAACACGCGATCATCGCGCTTACTGAGCTAATGATGGATGCTAATGAACTAGCACGTGACATCGAAGCCGCGACAGGTCGTGAAACTCGTGCAACAGTACTTGGTCACATCCAACGTGGTGGTCGTCCAACTGCATTTGACCGCGTACTAGCATCTCGTATGGGTAACTACGCTGTTCACCTATTGATCGAAGGTCATGGTGGTCGTTGTGTAGGTATCGTGAAAGAGCAACTTGTTCACCACGATATCATCGACGCAATCGAAAACATGAAGCGTCCAATACGCAACGATCTATACAAAGTTGCTGAAGAGTTGTTCTAAGCAAGCTTGAAATAGATAAACAAAACCGCGGCTTTCCGCGGTTTTTTTGTATTTGAGAATCAACAAAAAAGAAACTAGCGATAGACGAGTGCTAAGACACGCTGTTCTGCTCTATGAGCGTTAACTTGCGCTCGCGCAGCGCAAACAAGTAGCCCAGTAGCCCACCCAACGTATTTCCAACCGCGATACCGATAAACAAGCCTTCAATGCTGTAGATTTGGCTCCCGATCCACGCCGATGGCAAGGTAAAAATGAACAGCCGCATAAAGCTCCACTGGAATGCACGCAATGGCTTGTGCATCGCATTCAAACCACTGACTAACATCATTACGATGCCTTGGAAGCCATAACTAAATGGCACCACCAGTAAATAATGCCAAAGCAGGTTTTTCACCGCATCTTCCTGAGAAAACAGCGCAGCCAGAGGAATGCTCAGTGGCACCATCATCAAGAAGATAAACCCTTGGAATACCACTGCAAAACGCATGCTAATAAATAAACCGGAAAAGGCTCGTTGCGGTTGTTTGGCTCCTAAATTTTGTGCCATAAACGGTGTGAGGGCAGAGGTCAGCGACATCAATACTAAAATCAATATAGACTCAATACGCTGCGCTGCGCCGTAAGCAGCAACCGCCGCTGTACCGTGGTTGGATAACAGCATCATCAGAATGGCACCGGACAACGGATTCATCGCGTTTGATAGCGCTGCAGGGGTACCAATTTTTAGTGTCTGTTGCCAGTCTTGTTTCAGCAAAGCCCATTGGGGTTGAGCAAGCAATTTTTCCCGTTTAATTAGCACATAGAATGAGCCACACAAAGCACCTAACCAGCTAAAGGCACTTGCTATGGCTGCGCCTTGAATGCCAAGTTCCGGAAAAGGGCCATAACCGAAAATCAACAATGGATCGAGCATGCCATTAATCAAACCAGCCAACATCATGACTTTTGCTGGTGTTTTTGTGTCGCCAGTAGCTCGGATAGCACTGTTGCCCGCCATTGGGATCACTAGCAGAGGAATGGTGAGATACCAGACCTGCATATATTGCTCAATAAGAGGGATGAGATCATCAGACGCACCAAGAAAACGAAACAATGGCGCAATGGTGGTAAAGCCAATAGAAGACGCGATAGCCACAAGTAACACGGCTAACAACAAACCGTGGGTGGTGAACCGAGCAGCTTGTGGTGCATGACCTTGCCCAAGCAAGCGACCAATATTGGTCGATAGTCCCATCCCAATCCCCATCGTAATGCAGTTAACCGCAAAGGTGACAGGGAAGGTATAGCTGATAGCTGCTAGCGCTTGAGTGCCAAGCAACGAGATAAAAAACGTGTCCACCAAGTTAAACATCAAAATTGCGATCATGCCCATGGTCATGGGTACGGTCATTTTCCGCAGCGTTTCAGGAATGGGTGCGGTCAACAAACCATGCTTATCGGTCGCTTGGGGTTCCAGCTTGTTATTTTCCTGCATGTGTGACAACTATCTGGTGAGCAAAATGCAAGGATACAAGAAAGCGAGATGCCGAGCGAGTGAGCATTTCTAACGCAAACCGTTGCCTAGTTGTTCGTTATTTTAACTAAGTCACAAAAATTTTGTGCCACCCCCTTGGGATCGCTGCTTCGACCCCTTATATAGGGATCACGTGTCTGGGGCTACAGTCCCTAAGGACAATTATCAAATAAACATGGAAATTTTCAGGAGAGACGACCGATGAACATTCGTCCATTACATGACCGAGTTATCGTTGAACGTAAAGAAGTTGAATCTAAGTCTGCTGGTGGCATCGTTCTGACTGGTTCTGCTGCAGAAAAATCGACTCGCGGTGTTGTTCTAGCTGTGGGTAAAGGCCGCATCCTAGAAAACGGCACCGTACTGCCACTAGACGTTAAAGTCGGTGATACCGTTATCTTCGCTGAAGGTTACGGTACAAAAACTGAAAAAATCGACGGTAAAGAAGTGCTTGTCATGTCTGAAAACGACATCATGGCGATCGTTGAATAATAGCAATCATTGAGTAATTTTTTGCTCAGATTCAATTACGAAATTACACACAAAGAATTTTAGAAAGGAAATCAAAGATGGCTGCTAAAGACGTTAAATTTGGTAATGACGCACGAGTTAAAATGCTGGAAGGTGTAAACGTTCTGGCTGACGCAGTAAAAGTAACACTGGGTCCTAAAGGACGTAATGTCGTTCTAGACAAATCTTTTGGTGCACCGACTATCACGAAAGATGGTGTATCAGTAGCGCGTGAAATCGAGCTGGAAGATAAATTCCAGAACATGGGCGCACAAATGGTTAAAGAAGTTGCGTCTAAAGCAAACGACGCAGCGGGTGACGGTACAACAACAGCAACGGTACTAGCGCAATCTATCGTTAACGAAGGTCTAAAAGCAGTCGCTGCGGGCATGAACCCAATGGATCTTAAGCGTGGTATCGACAAAGCTGTTGCCGCGGCAGTTGAGCAACTAAAAGAGCTTTCTGTTGAATGTAACGACACAAAAGCGATCGCGCAGGTTGGTACTATCTCTGCAAACTCAGACGCAAGCGTAGGTAATATCATTGCAGAAGCAATGGAGCGTGTGGGTCGTGATGGCGTTATCACGGTTGAAGAAGGTCAGGCGCTACAAGACGAGTTAGACGTAGTAGAAGGTATGCAGTTCGACCGCGGTTACCTGTCTCCTTACTTCATCAACAACCAAGAATCAGGCAGTGTTGATCTAGAAAACCCATTCATTCTTCTAGTAGACAAGAAGATCTCAAACATTCGTGAGCTTCTTCCAACGCTAGAAGCTGTCGCGAAAGCATCTCGTCCACTGCTTATCATTGCAGAAGATGTAGAAGGCGAAGCGCTAGCAACATTGGTTGTGAACAACATGCGTGGCATCGTAAAAGTTGCAGCTGTGAAAGCACCTGGCTTCGGTGACCGTCGTAAAGCAATGCTACAAGACATCGCTATCCTAACTGGCGGTACTGTGATTTCTGAAGAGATCGGTCTAGAGCTAGAAAAAGTTGCACTAGAAGATCTAGGTCAAGCGAAGCGTGTTTCTATCACGAAAGAAAACACGACTATCATCGATGGTATCGGTGAAGAAGAGATGATCTCTGGCCGTGTTGCTCAGATTCGTCAACAAATCGAAGACGCAACTTCAGACTACGACAAAGAGAAACTACAAGAGCGCGTTGCTAAACTAGCTGGCGGTGTTGCAGTAATCAAAGTCGGTGCAGCGACCGAAGTTGAAATGAAAGAGAAGAAAGACCGTGTAGAAGATGCGCTAGCCGCAACTCGCGCAGCGGTTGAAGAAGGTGTTGTTGCTGGTGGTGGTGTTGCACTTATCCGTGCGGCATCTAAGATTGCTCACCTAACGGGTGACAACGAAGAACAAAACGTTGGTATCCGCGTTGCACTACGTGCAATGGAAGCGCCAATCCGTCAAATCACGAAGAACGCTGGTGAGGAAGACTCAGTTGTTGCGAACAACGTGAAAGCGGGTGAAGGTAGCTACGGCTACAACGCGGCAACAGGCGAATACGGCGACATGCTAGAAATGGGTATCCTAGATCCAACTAAAGTTACTCGTTCTGCACTACAATTCGCAGCATCGGTTGCAGGTCTGATGATCACAACTGAAGCGATGGTTACTGACCTACCGCAAAAAGACGCGCCAGCGATGCCTGACATGGGCGGCATGGGTGGCATGGGCGGTATGGGCGGCATGATGTAAGCCAGCTTATCTCATCGCTCTAGGGAAACCTTATAGCGGAAAGATAACCGACCAAACCTTTAAAAGTCGAGGCAGATGCCTCGACTTTTTTATGCGTATCACCTGAGAAACATGACGTTCTGGTGTGGCTTATCATGAAATTTTTGAGCGTAAAAAGCGCCATTTCAGAAGCAAAAAATCGAAGAGAAATATTTTTTCTTTTGAGTCAGATGGTTAAATCTGACCTATTGCTAACACTTTTTGAACGGGGACAGAGCAAAATCTGAACATTACACTATGTTGTAAATTGTTGCTTCCCATCATGGAGATGAAAATGAAAAAGCTTATGACGTCATTGGCGGTTGCAGCCGCTATCGCATCACCTGTTGCTTTTGCCGACAGTACACCTGTGATGTTCTCTACTATCGATAACACAAACGCACCCTCTAATTCTTCAGTAGGTGGCGTTCGTTTAGCTGTGTTGCATGGGCAGGTAAATGAGGTTAAAGGTGTCGACTTTTCACTGCTTGGTATGTCAGAAACGGATCGTACGACAGGTGTGAACTTCGGTCTGTTTTTTGGTGCAGCAAAAGTAAATCAAGAAATGAAAGGCGCGTCTTTAGGCTTAGTTAACTGGAACCAAGGTCAGACGACGGGTGTTAACTTGGGTGCTGTTAACATTACGAACAACGTAAAAGGCTTGAACTGGAGCGCGGTGAACTATTCTGAAGGCTACACCATGGCGGATGTGGGCTTAGCGAGTATCTCTAAGAAGTCTAATTTCCAGTTTGGTTTCTTCAACATGACCGATCAAATCGATGGCGTGCAAATTGGTCTTTTGAACTGTGCGGATAACGGTTTCTTCAAGTGTTTCCCACTCATCAACTTTGCTAAGTAATCCCTGAGAAAGTCAGAATCTTTATATACAGAAAGCCCTCGATGTTCGTCGAGGGCTCTTTAATTACTGATGAGATGAAGCGAGTTTCTCGGAGCGTTAACTATTTAATTAATCGTGATGAAGTTTTGCGTTGTTGAATTCTTTGATGAACACCGCGGCGTAATGCTTTGATGTGGTTTTCTGCTTTATCCACACCTAACAACACGGTTAGTGTCAGGAGAGTAATAACCACCGACTGCGTTAAATAACCCAAACCTATCATCAAACCTAAACCTGCTAGCACCCATATTACAGCCGCGGATGTTACGCCATGGATTTTTCCATCAAGTGTCATCATAACGCCAGCGCCTAAGAAGCCGACGCCAGTAATGATCTGACCAAGCACTCGTGCTTGATCAAGAGTATTTGGCGATAACGACACTGCCATCGACATAAACAGGTAGGTGCCTGAAATAATTAATATTGCTGTGCGAATGCCAACCGGTTTACCACGAGTTTGGCGCTCTATACCGATCATGAGCCCATTAATGGCGCAGCATAGTAGGGCAGGCCAACTGAATGGGCCAAGATCGAAAATTTGTTCGAATGCTGTATGCATCTTGACCTCCAAAAGTGCGGAGTATGCATAGACTTACCGTGCAAAGCGAACAAAAATAATCAATCTAGACGACAAATTTAATTGAACGTCAGAGCTTATTCTAAATGCAAATCCAACGGCGTTTTACTTGGCCTGCCACCAATTTCTCGTGTGAGTTTTGGTACCAGATAACCCGATACACGCGTGATGAGTCCGCGCATAATAGCTTTCGCTTCTTCGTCCGAAATAAAGTAGTGCGCTGCGCCTTGCACCTTATCAAGAACGTGGAGGTAATAAGGCAAGATACCCGCGTCAAATAAGGCCTCACTTAACGCCACTTGAGCTTCTACCGAATCATTCACGCCTTTCAGCAGAACGCCTTGGTTTAGAAGCGTAACGCCCGCTCTTTTGAGCTTGAACATCTGTTCAGCAAATTCGTCATTGATTTCGTTGGCATGGTTGATGTGAGTGACGAGGATGATTTGTAACCTTGATGCTTGCAGAAGTTGGCATAGTTCATCAGTGACTCGAGCTGGAATCACCACAGGTAAACGGCTATGAATACGCAGACGTTTGACGTGAGGAATGTGAGCAATGTGCTCTAAAAGCCAATGAATCTCATCGTCTTTTGCCATTAATGGGTCACCACCTGAGAAGATGACTTCGTTCAACTCTGGTTGTTGTGCCATGTACTCTAAGCACTTGGTCCAGGCTTGTTTCCCGCTTTTGTTCTCTTGATAAGGGAAGTGACGACGAAAACAGTAACGGCAATTTACCGCGCAGCCACCTTTGACAATCATCAGGGCGCGGTTGCGATACTTGTGTAGCAGGCCAGGGACTTCATTGTCCTGCTCTTCCAATGGATCATTGGAGTAACCCGGATGCACCTCAAATTCGTCGCTCAGTGGTAAAACCTGACGTAAAAGAGGGTCTTTAGGGTTGCCTTTCTCCATCCTATCGACAAAACTTTGCGGTACACGCTGTGCAAACAGCTTGCGCGCGGCAAACCCGTCTTGCCACGGTGAAGGATCAATTTCCAGTATTTCGAGCAATTTTGCAGGATCAGAGATCCCATTCGCCAACTGTTTGAGCCAGTTTTGCTCAACAGATTCGACTTTTCGGGTTATTATGTGCGGCATTGAATTTAGCTCTAAGAATGTAAGAGGAAAAAATGGCTACAGTTAGCACCAATGAATTTAAAGGCGGTCTTAAGTTAATGCTTGATAACGAGCCTTGTGTAATTCTGGAAAACGAATACGTTAAACCAGGTAAAGGCCAAGCGTTCAACCGTGTTAAAATTCGTAAACTTCTTTCTGGTAAAGTGCTAGAGAAAACATTCAAGTCTGGTGACACTTGTGAAGTGGCAGACGTAATGGATATCGACCTAGATTATCTATATTCAGACGGCGAATTCTACCACTTTATGAACAGTGAAACGTTTGAACAGATCGCAGCGGATGCAAAAGCGGTAGGTGAAAACGCTAAGTGGTTGGTAGAAAACAACACTTGTATGATCACTCTTTGGAACGGTAACCCAATTACTGTTACTCCACCAAACTTCGTTGAGCTAGAAGTTGTAGACACAGATCCAGGCCTGAAAGGTGATACTCAAGGTACTGGCGGTAAACCAGCGACGCTATCAACTGGCGCTGTTGTTCGTGTTCCTCTGTTCATCTCAATTGGTGAAGTGATTCGCGTAGATACTCGTACTGCTGAATACGTAGGTCGTGTGAAGTAAGCACTTTATATGATTGTTAGAAAGGTCGCTTCGGCGGCCTTTTTTATTGCCTGTGATTCTTCTCTTTTAATCCCTCTGCGTAAAACATCGATATCCTCCGCAAATTTTTGATGATTTTGTATTATTCGTAAAAATCTTATTTATTCCATGAATCTGTCGATTATTCCTTAATGTAACATTTTGATACATTAGTACTTGTTGCTGAGTTGCATAGCAATCTGATTTTTATCGATTTAACTCAGTAACAATCCAAAAAAGGAGAACAAAATGGAAAGCAGAGGTTTAGGAAGGGGTTTAAAGGTGGAAGAAAGACGTCAGTTACTACATAAAGGATTAAAAGCAGCCGTATTTGGCGTACCGCTGTTGGCAATAGGCTTAACGATTAATAGCTCGGTGCTGATGACCGATGCGGGTTACAGCTACGTGCATCAGAATAATATTACTGGTGAGTTGGATGTGTTTACTGAACCTGGCATTCATTTTCGTATGCCATTTCTGTCCAAAATCACCAAGTATGACCAAGTGATCACCGTGTCATTCGGTAACAGCAAGGGCGAAGATTTTTATCAACGTCTTGATGCGATTCAGGTTCGATTTGCCGACACCTATATTGGTCAGATCCCCGTAACATTCCGCTTTAAGCTCAGTAATGACCCTGAAGCGGTGAAGAAGATGCATAAAGAGTTCCGCAACAACAGTAACTTGATCGATGCGCTGCTTGTAAAGAACGCACGTAACGTAACGGTGATTACCGCAACCCAATACACGGGTGAAGAGTTTTTCCAAGGTGGTTTGAACCAGTTCAAATCGAAACTTGGCGATCAGTTACGAGAGGGGATTTATCTAACAGAGCGACGTCAGGTTGAAGTGGAAGAGTTGGATCTTGCGCCTGTTGGGGTGAATCAAGCTAATCCGAACCAATTACAGCGCACCAATCAACTGGTATGGAAAACTGTGCCAGTCGTAGACAAAACCGGGCAACCAATTCGTCAAGACAATCCGTTACAACAATACGGTATTCAAGTGACGCAGGTGACCATTGGTGACCCGCAGCCAGAAAAGCAATTAGATCAGCTATTGGCAGATAAAAAGCGTTTAGTGGCGGATCGTATTCGCGCGATTCAGGAACAAGAAACGTCGAAAGCACAGGCAGAGACCGAGCAGTTACGCAAAGAGATTCAACGAACACGTGAGGTGCAAGACGCCCAGCGTGGTAAAGAACTCGCAATTATTGCTCAACAAAAAGAAGTGGAAGTGGCGCGTCAGATTGCAGAGCGTGAAATCGTTGAAGTGGAAAAAACCAAACGACTTGCTGAAGTCGAGAAGGAGAAAGAGCTAGCTATCGCAGAGGCTAACTTAGCGATTCAAAAAGCGAACGCACTTTCTGCTGAGTTTGAAGCGAAAGCGATATTAGCGAAAGGTCGCGCAGAATCTGAAGTCCTAAAAGGTAAGTATGCAGCGTTAGGAGCAAACCGTGAAGTTTACTTGGCAGAATTGAATCGAGACGTAGCGAACTCGCTGTACAACAATTTGCAAAACTTCCAAGTTCAGATGCCACAAAATTACATTGGTGGAAGTGACGAAACGGGCTTGAAAACAAACCTAGATGTGATTACTGGCTTTGGTGCTCTGGGTCTTATGGACCAGACAAAGAAGGTCGCACAGCAATAAGATCATGGGTGGTCAAAGCTTAAAAAGCAAAAAGATCATGGGTAACCCAAAGCAATAAAAAAGCTGGCATTTAGCCAGCTTTTTCTTTTTTGGTCAGTCTCTTAAATCATGAAGATAAAGATAACTGCTAGTGCAGTGATGAGGCCTGCAAATGCATAGCATGCAATTTTACCAATCACACCAGTGTGGAATTTAAGGTCGTGCATGCCGTGGTGTACACGGTGCATTGCATGCCACATTGGCAATGCTAGCGTGCCAATGATGAATAGCGCACCGATGATGCTGGTTGCGAAGGCAGAGACACGCTCGTAGCTCATCGCTTCTGCGTCAATCACGCCTAGTGGTACCAAGATACCTAGCACAAGAACGGTGATTGGCGTGATCATCGCGAACCAAGTACCACCTGCGCCAAACAGACCCCACCAGATTGGCTCATCAGAACGTTTTGGTGATGTGTTTACACTATAATTCGGTTTCATTGCTCAGCTCCTTACACCACGATGAGAACGATCAGTGAGATGAACGCAACCGCGGCCCACTGAGTCAATACGATGATCTTCTTGTCCACTGGTTTGCCCTTCAAACGAATTGGCATTACTTGTGGCATCATGCTGAAGAAAGTTTGAGCGTGGAATAGGCTACCGAGTAGTGCAACGATGTTGATTGCGACTACGATTGGGTTCGCCATGAACGCTAACCAACCTTGCCATGCTTCAGGACCTTTCACCAAGCAACCTAAACCGAAAGTTAGGAACAGAGTGAATAGGATTAACGGAAGCACCGTCGCTTCACGTAGCATGTAGAAGCGGTAGAAAGGATGGTTCTTCCACCAAGTGCGTTTTACTTCACGAACGTAAGGTTTACGATTGCTCATCCTTATGCCTCCACTTTCTTTGGTGAACCATCAGGTTTCAACATAGCAATCACGAAGTCCATAGAAGACTCCACTTTGCCTTGGTTTACTGCCGCTGCTGGGTCAACGTTCTTCGGACAAACTTCAGAACAGTAACCAACAAACGTACAACCCCAAGCACCGTTTTCACCGTTGATAAGCTTCATGCGCTCATCTTTACCGTTGTCACGGCTGTCTAGGTTGTAGCGGTGGGCTAGCGTTAGTGCAGCAGGACCGATGAACTCTGGGTTAAGACCAAACTGAGGACATGCTGCATAGCACAGACCACAGTTGATACAGCCAGCGAACTGCTTGTATTTCGCCATCTGTTCTGGCGTTTGCAAGTTCGTACCGTCTTCTGGTTTACGATCGTTACCAATGATGTATGGTTTGATTGCTTCTAGGCGCTCGATGAATGGCGTCATATCAACAATCAAGTCTTTCTCGATTGGGAAGTTCGCTAGAGGCTCGATAGTCACACCGTCTGGGTAGTCACGTAGGAAGCTCTTACAAGCAAGTTTCGGTACGTTGTTCACCATGATGCCGCAAGAGCCACAGATCGCCATACGGCAAGACCAACGGTAAGACAGATCTTTGTCTAGGTGGTCTTTGATGTAACCAAGTGCGTCAAGTACAGACATGGTTTCATCGAATGGGACTTCGAATGTTTGCTTGTATGGTTCTGCATCTTTTTCTGGGTCGTAACGCAGGATGTCTACTTTTTGAATGCGATTTGCTGACATTATGCTTGCTCCTCTGCGTTCTTCTCTTCAGCCGCGGCTTTTTCTGCTGCTTCACCGTATAGACGAGCTTTTGGTTGTGACTTAGTGATGGTCACATTGCTGTAATCGATACTTGGTGCTGACTCTGGCTTGTAGAACGCAAGTGAGTGTTTTAGGAAGTTCACGTCATCACGTTCTGTACAACCGTCGTCTAGACGTTGGTGCGCACCGCGAGATTCTTTACGTAGAATCGCAGAGTGAACCATCGCTTCTGCGACTTCTAGGCCGTAACCCACTTCGATTGCGTATAGAAGGTCTGTGTTGAACACTTTACCTTTGTCTTTGATGCTGATGCGTTTGTAGCGTTCTTTCAACTCAGTGATTTTGTCGATAGTCGCTTGCATCAAATCTTCTTGGCGGTAGATACCACAACCCGCTTCCATGGTGTGACCCATTTCCGTGCGGATCTCTGCCCAGTTTTCGTCGCCTTCTTGGTTCATCAGTTTCGCGATGCGTTCTTCAGCTGCTTTTACTTGTGCGTCAATTGCCGCGTCGTTCCAGCCTTTGAATTCTGCCGCGCGTTTCACTGCGTTTTCACCCGCTACGCGGCCAAATACCACGAATTCAGCCAGTGAGTTAGACCCTAGACGGTTCGCACCGTGAAGGCCAACAGATGCACATTCACCTACCGCGAATAGGCCTTTAATGCGAGTTTCACAACCGCCGTCCGTTTCAATACCACCCATGGTGTAGTGAACGGTTGGACGAATTGGAATTGGCTCTTTGGCAGGGTCCACGTTTACATAAGCTTTTGCTAGCTCACAGATGAACGGCAGACGTTCTTGTAGGTACTCTTCACCAAGGTGGCGAAGGTCTAGGTGCACCACGTCACCCAGTGGGTGTTTGATGGTGTTGCCTTTCTGTTGTTCGTGCCAGAAAGCTTGAGAAACTTTGTCACGAGGACCCAGTTCCATGTATTTGTTCTTCGGTTGGCCAACTGGAGTTTCAGGGCCCATACCGTAATCTTGTAGGTAACGGTAGCCATTCTTGTTAACGATGATACCGCCTTCACCACGACAACCTTCCGTCATCAGGATACCTGTACCAGGAAGACCTGTTGGGTGGTATTGAACGAATTCCATATCACGTAGAGGAACGCCGTGACGGTAAGCCATTGCCATACCATCGCCCGTTACGATACCGCCGTTGGTGTTACAGTGGTAAACACGGCCCGCGCCACCTGTTGCTAGAACAACAGATTTTGCTTTGATAGTAACAAGCTCGCCTTCAGACATGTGAATAGCAATCAGACCTTGAACTTCGCCTTCATCAACAAGCAGATCCACCACAAAGTACTCATCAAAACGTTTGATGTTGCTGTACTTCATTGATGTCTGGAATAGCGTATGAAGCATGTGGAAGCCAGTTTTGTCTGCAGCGAACCAAGTACGTTCAACCTTCATTCCACCAAAGCGGCGTACGTTGACTTCACCGTTCTCTTTACGACTCCATGGGCAACCCCATTGCTCCATTTGGATCATTTCGCGAGTCGCGTTCTCTACAAAGTATTCAACAACATCCTGTTCACATAGCCAGTCACCACCGCCAACAGTGTCGTTGAAGTGGTTGTCTAAGCTATCTTCATCCTTGATAACTGCTGCTGAGCCACCCTCTGCAGCGACCGTGTGGGAGCGCATTGGATAAACTTTAGAAATCAGAGCGACTTCTAAGTCTGGGTTTGCTTCAGCCGCTGCAATAGCAGTACGAAGACCAGCGCCGCCTGCGCCGATGACTGCGATATCTGTGGTGATAATTTGCACAGTTATCCTCCAGTGTGTGATTGCGGAAATCCGCTTGTTATTGTCATTACGAGGCGCTCCTTAAAAAGAACTCCCCAAAAGTAGTAGGGTTAGTGTAGATGAGCCACATGGCAGAAAAATTGATGTAATTGGGTTTTTGCTTCGGTAATGCACTTAAGGGCATAGAATTTATAGGTTATGTGACTGCTATCACGGCATCGAGGTTTTGGTCCTCAAGCATTAACATTAGGGATGTTAAACCCGTGTTGCGTGACATTAACCGCATGGATAATAGGATTTTAACTGAGTGTTTTTTGTTCTGCGGCACGAGTAATGCTTGCCTCAAATTGGCGAGCACATTAGTAAAAAGAAGAAGGGATATTCCTCTCTTCTTGAAGAGTAAAAAGCATGTAGAATGAGACTTTCCTCGCTGAATTAAAGTTTGAGAGACTTGTTATGCAAACCAACTGGCAACCTACTGCTTCCATTGACCAACTTCGTCAACGTGCGACGTTAATCGCGTCGATTCGACAATTCTTCGCTGACCGACAGGTGATGGAAGTCGATACGCCAGCCATGAGTCACGCAACCGTGACTGACATTCATTTGCATACTTTCCAAACCGAGTTTGTTGGCCCAGGCTATGCCGATGGCAGTAAGCTGTTTTTTATGACAAGCCCAGAATTCCATATGAAGCGCCTTTTGGCTGCGGGTAGCGGTTGTATTTATCAAATCAACAAAGCATTTCGTAATGAAGAGAATGGTCGCTACCACAATCCTGAGTTTATGATGTTGGAGTGGTATCGCGTTGGCTTTGACCATCATAAATTGATGGATGAAATGGATGACCTGTTGCAGCTGGTATTGAAGTGTGGCGCAGCGCAGCGCATGACGTATCAGCAAGCCTTCATTGATGTGTTGGGTGTGTGTCCACTGGAAGGCTCGATGACTGAGCTGAAAGCGGCGGCAAGCAAGCTGGGTTTGAGTGACATTGCTGAGCCAGAAGAAGATCGCGATACGCTGCTGCAACTACTATTTAGCGTGGGAGTAGAAAACAAAATTGGTCAGGACGTGCCGGCTTTTGTGTACGACTTCCCTGCATCACAGGCGGCGCTTGCGAAAATCAATCCTCAAGATCATCGCGTCGCGGATCGTTTTGAAGTGTACTTTAAGGGGATAGAGCTGGCGAACGGATTTCATGAACTGGATAACCCGAAAGAGCAATTAGCGCGCTTTGAACAAGATAACGCAAAGCGTATCGAAATGGGTTTAAAACCACAGCCGATCGATTATCATCTGATCTCTGCACTGGAAGCAGGGTTGCCAGATTGTGCAGGGGTCGCGTTGGGTATCGATCGTTTGATCATGCTGGCGCTAGGCTGTGACCACATTGATCAAGTGACGGCCTTTCCATTTCCAATTGCATAAGGACGTCCAATGAACCTGACGGCTGCGCGTTTCGTCATCTTTAGCTACGCCATACTGATCGCTTTTTTATCTCTGAGTTCAGGTGAACTGCAAGACTGGGGCAATATCGCGTATCTCGACAAAATGCAGCACGCTATGGCGTACAGCGGCTTTGCGTTTTTAGGTTGTTTTTGCGTGTGGTGTTGGCGTCAACGTTGGGCGGTGGCGATTAGTATTTTGCTATTCAGCGCCGTTATTGAGTGGTTGCAAGGGTATGTAGGGCGACAAACTTCTTGGTTAGACCTTGTCGCCAACTCAACTGGCATCTTAACTGGTCTGTTATGTTACCGGATTTGGAGCCTCTATCGACCTAGGTTGGTGAAGTCGCTATACTCGATTCGTTAATGAAGAGGGAACACGATAACAATGAAAACGCGCGACAAAATCGTCTACGCGGCACTGGAGTTGTTCAACCAACATGGTGAGCGCAACATCACCACCAATCACATTGCCGATCACATCGAAATTAGCCCTGGTAACCTGTATTACCATTTCCGCAATAAGCAAGAAATCGTTCGCGAGATCTTTGCGCTTTATTCAGCAGAACTTTTAGAAAGATTTACCCCTATTCAAGGTTCGCAAGAGAGCCTGACTATGCTGAAGAGCTACCTAGACTCTATTTTTACCTTGATGTGGAAATACCGCTTTTTCTACGCAAACTTACCAGAAATCTTGTCACGAGATGAACAGCTACACGAACAGTACATCGATGTGCAAGAGAAGCTGCAAGCGAACCTCATTGCTATTATGCAAGAGTTCGTAACGATGAAGCTGTTGAATGTCGATCAACAACAGTTGAAGTCATTGGTATGTACGTTGCACTTGATTGCGTGTAGTTGGTTGGCGTATCAATCCGCGATGGCTTCAAAAACCAACATTACCGAGCAAATGGTGAAGCAAGGGATGTTGCAGATGCTTAATGTCGTTAAGCCATTAGCAACTGAGCAGGGCTTAGAGCAGCTACTGTTATTAGAAGATGCGGTTAGCAATCTACACAGTTAAACGTCAAACTGCTTAATATTTCGAGAGTCACTCTCATTTTCGAGTCGTGGCTCGAGTTGACTTGTCAAATATGCCACGCACAATAGTCCCATACGCTAAAAACCCTTGCAGGGATAAGATTCTCGATAAAGGAACTATCGCCCCATGAATTACGACATTTTTAATGGTGATGCTGATGGCATCATTGCTCTTCTACAATTGCGTTTGGCTGAGCCTGTCGATGCCCAGTTAATAACCGGTGTAAAGCGCGACATCAAGCTGGTGGAAAAAGTAGACGTGCAAGCGGGTGATGAGCTGACTGTGTTAGACATTTCGATGGAAAAGAACATGGCAGGTCTAGAGCAAGCTTTGGCTCAAGGCGCGCACGTCTTTTACGCCGATCATCACAAAGCGGGCGACATTCCTCAGCATGGTAATTTGGATGTGCACATCGATCTCGATGCCAACATGTGCACGGCGTTGATTGTCGATAAGTTGCTTGATGGGCGTTTTCATGACTGGGCGATTACGGCGGCTTATGGCGATAACATGATTGCTAAAGCCGATGAGCTAGCGAATAACGCGGGCTTGTCGCAGCAACAGAAAGAGCAGCTAAAAGAGCTGGGTACTTTAATTAACTACAACGGCTACGGAACGAAGGTCGAAGATTTACACTTTCACCCTGCGGAGCTGTACCGAGCTTTGCTGAAGTACACGTCACCATTTGAAGCTATTGAAGATACGGCCTCGCCATACTACCAATTGCAATCGGCTTACCAACAAGACATGGAGGCGGCTCTCGCAGTGCCTGCCATGCATGAGAGCGGTAAGCTGAAGTTGTTTGAGTTACCAAACACGGCGGCATCACGCCGAATCAGTGGTGTTTATGGCAACTGGCTAGCAAACCAAACCCCTGACTCTGCGCATGCGGTACTTACTGAAAATTCAGATGGGACTTATACGGTTTCACTCCGTGCCCCATTAAACAATAAACAAGGTGCCGTTGCCGTGTGTGGTCAGTTCCCGACAGGTGGGGGGCGAGAGGCGGCGGCAGGAATCAACGCGTTAAGCAAAGATGATGTGAATGCTTTTATTGATGCGGTAGAAACCTACTACGCATAGCATTTTCCAAAACATGAATACAACAAAGGAGCCGAGTGGCTCCTTTTTTATGACAAGTCAATAAGTCAGATAATCAGCGCTTTAACCAAGATTTCGGATTCTGCGCTTCACTATTACGACGAATTTCGAAGTACAGCGATGGCCTGTCTTGACCGCCCGTATCACCCGCGAGAGCAATCACTTCGCCGGCGGTGACTCGGTCGCCTTCTTTTTTAGTTAAGGCTTGGTTGTAACCATAGAGGGTCATGTCACCTTTGCCGTGGTCGAGCAATACCACTAAACCGTATCCGCGCAGATACTCCGCAAATACGACAGTTCCGGGATAAACGGCTTTCACTTGTTGACCATAGTTGGCAGACAGCACCATGCCCTTCCAGTTTACCTGCCCGGTTTGTCGCGTACCAAAGTTGTGTAACACACTGCCTTTGAGTGGCCAAGGCAACTTACCGCGCTGTTTGCCGAGTCCGTCCATTGGCACCGCATTACGCTTCGCTGCTTTGGCGATCTCTGCTTTTAAACGGGTTTCGTTGCGTTGCAGCTCGGCTAAGTAGCGTTTGTCATTCTTGATACTGCTCTGAATTTTATTCAGGGTTTGCTTACGCTTGGATTGTGTACTCGCTAGCGCTGTACGTTTTTCGGATTGCTGCTTGAGCAGAGTCTCGATTTGCTCTTTTTCTAGCTCGAGCTGGTTTTTGTTGTGCGCTAATTCTTGGGTTATTTTGGTGATCGCATCAATCACTTCAGCACGTGCTTTAGCTAAATGCTGGAAGTATTGGCTCATGCGGTCTTCTTCCACACCTTGATTTAACAAGTGACCATTGGCCTTCGCTCGCTCGGTTACGTAATACGTTTGCAGCAGCTGTTTGAGTTCTTCTTCTTGCTCTTGACGCTGTGCTTCTTGCAAGGCAATTTTCTCTTCCAGGTTTTCTATGTTTTTGTCTGCTTGTGCGAGGTTAGACTTGGTTTGTCGTATTTCACGCTCAAGCTTAGAAATACCAAGCTCTTGATCTTTTAGTGATTTCTGTAACTCATTGAGCTGCTTTTCTTGGGAAGAGAGCGATTTGCGCTGACGGCTTATTTCACTGGATACGCCTTTGAGCTCTTGCTGACTCACAGCAGAGGAGGTAATGGGATAAGTGGCAGATAAAGCACAAGTTAATAAAATAGCCGAGCGTAGAACAGGGTGATTTTGTTTTCGCACTTGAGAGTTACCTACCACGTTGTTGTCAAAAAGGTTTGTTGACGATTAAATACCATCTCCATGGATAAAGCTTTGCGACTTGCCGTTAAAGCCTTGATCCATATCGAGAGAGGGTTTGTCCGTTTTTGGACGTCCGACGATTTTTGCAGGCACGCCAGCCACCGTTGTGTGAGGAGGCACGGCTTGCAATACCACAGAGCAAGATCCGATTTTCGCGCCTTCACCGACTTCGATATTGCCAAGAATCTTTGCACCAGCTCCGATCATCACACCCTCGCGAATTTTCGGGTGACGATCACCGCATTCTTTACCAGTACCACCAAGGGTGACATCTTGCAGTATAGACACGTCGTTTTCGACCACGGCAGTTTCACCAATCACGATGCCTGTTGCATGGTCGAGCATGATGCCACTACCAATGCGCGCTGCAGGGTGGATATCGACCTGACATGCTACCGAAATCTGATTTTGTAGGTAAGTCGCAAGAGCGTGACGACCTTGCTTCCATAGCCAGTTTGCTACTCGGTAGCCTTGCAGTGCGTGATAGCCTTTTAGGTACAGCAATGGCATTGAGTACATTGAAACAGCAGGGTCGCGATTGACCGTGGCACAAATATCACAAGCCGCGCCGTCAGTGATGGTTGGATCAGCTGCAAAGGCTTCTTCAACCACTTCACGTACAGCCATCGCTGGCATGGAAGCGGTGTTCAATTTATTAGCCAGAATATAACTCAGAGCGGCACACAAACTTTCATGCTTGATAATGGTGGCATGATAGAAGCTCGCCAGCATAGGCTCTTGTTCTGACATTTCACGGGCTTCTGAGACAATTTTGTTCCAGACTTTTTGTTTTTCGCAGTGTTTCATTCTCAATATCCAGAGTGGTTCTTCCGTGACCCGACAACTTCAATTTTTCTCAGATGAGCTGCAAAGGGCGGTAGATTGCTACTTTCCTTCGGCTTTTTTGTCACGAGCAAGTAAATCTTGCGCTGCTAAGCGCGCATCTTTTCCTTGATACAATACTTGATAAATTTGATCAACTATCGGCATCTCAACACCCATACGTTGAGAAAGTAGCCATACTTCTTTTGTATTGCGGTAACCCTCAACCACTTGACCAATTTCTTCTTGAGCCGTATCAACGTCTTTACCTTGGCCTAATGCCAAGCCAAAGCGTCGGTTACGTGATTGGTTATCGGTACATGTCAGGACAAGATCGCCTAAACCTGCCATGCCCATAAAGGTTTCTGGCTGTGCACCCAGCGCAGCACCAAGGCGACTCATTTCAGCCAAGCCACGAGTAATTAATGCAGTACGGGCGTTGGCGCCAAAACCAATACCATCAGACATACCCGCACCAATCGCAATAACGTTTTTCACAGCGCCGCCCAATTGCATACCAATAAAGTCACTATTGGCATATACGCGGAAGGTTTTGCTACAGTGGATTTTTTCTTGTAGATCCGCAACAAATTCAGAATCTGGAGACGCAACTGAAATTGCAGTCGGCATACCCATTGCGAGCTCTTTCGCAAACGTTGGGCCAGACAATACTGCTAGTGAGTAGTTTTCACCGATAATGTCATAAGCAACGTCTTTCAGTAGGCGCCCCGTTTCAGGTTCAAGCCCTTTGGTTGCCCAACAGATGCGAGAGTCTTCGCGCAAGAATGGTTTACAGCTGTTTAGCACGATGCCAAAGACATGGCTTGGAACCACAACCAACAAATCTCGGCTTGCTTGAACGGCTTTTTCTAAATCCGATTCAATGATCAAGCTTTCAGGGAAATCAACACCTGGTAAGAAGGCATGGTTAGCTCGGTCTGCTTCTAGGCGAGCCATGTGCTCTGGCTCGTGTCCCCAAAGGACAACGTTCGCGCCGTTACGAGCGAGTGAGATTGCCAAAGAGGTGCCGTATGAGCCTGCGCCAATCACAGTCATTGCGATGTCTTTACCGTAAGCATTGTTTGTATTTGCTTGTGTCATGCTACCGCCTAATTGTCTTGCTACTAGTAGAATCTAGTTCCTAATCGTCAAATTTTACGCCTTCTGGCGATTAGGAACTAGGAACTTTTGTCAGAAATAAAAAATGCACATTGCATCGGATGGTAGACGCTCTGTGCATTTTATTTGAGTCGGTGACGTCAGCACTGTGGCTATTCGTCACTTACAAAACGTGAATTACGCTTCAGCTTCGCCTTGTTGAGCTTGCTGTTGTAGGTAGTTCATGAATAGCGCGTCAAAGTTTACTGGCGCTAGGTTCAGTTGAGGGAACGTACCTTTAACGACTAGGCTTGAGATAGTTTCACGAGCGTATGGGAATAGGATGTTCGGGCAGAATGCGCCTAGGCAATGTGCAAGTTGACCAGCTTCCATTTGTTCAGCAGTGAAGATACCACCTTGTTGAACTTCACATAGGAACGCAGTCTCTTCTTCGTTCTTCACAGTAACGGTTAGGCGTAGAACAACTTCGTAAACGCCTTCACCAAGCTCACGGCTTTGAGTGTCTAGGTCTAGTTTAACGTCTGGGTTCCACTCTTTCTGGAAAATTACTGGAGAGTTCGGCGCTTCAAAAGAAACGTCTTTTAGGAAGATGCGTTGAATTGCGAAGTTTTGTTGTGCGTCTTGAGGTGCTGCTTCAGCCATTTTTTAATCCTTAAATCAATATTTGTTGAGCCTAGAAACGTCTAAGCTCAGAAAACTGGTATGTCCTGAGACTAACTGAGCCAATCTACCTTGACTAGATGAAGCGTGTATTACGTGCAAAGCGTCACAACTTAGTGCTCCAACTGCTTTCAATTTGCTCAGTTTTTTGTCCGCGAGGCTTGGTAAAAGCGCGTTTAAACGCGAACTTTCGTTCTTGCCACGTTCCTACTTTTTACCGCGAACTAACGGCAGGTTCGCTTCGTTCCACGCAATCAAACCATTTTTTAGTAGGCTCACTTTTTCGAAGCCAGCTTTTACTAATAGGTTTGCGCTTTCTTGAGCGGTCTGTCCTGTCTTGCATACCACAATGATTGGGTCTGATTTGTGGTTTTCAAGGCTACCCAAGTTACCCGCTTTGATGTCTGACGGTAAAATGTGAAGTGAGTCGGTGATATGACCTTTTTTGAACTCGTCCTTGGTACGGATATCCACTACAACGCCGTTTTCACGGTTCATAAGATGAGTCAGTTGGTTTACGTTGATTTCTTTGTATGCGGCTGTCGCTGACTTCACGATGTTCATGATAAAGGCGACAAGAAGACCTACCCAAACCAAAGATAGAATCATGTTCTGTTGGAAAAATTCAATGTACTCTTGCATGTCTTGAGCTCTTACGCTGTTGGCGGAAAAATAAAGCAGGAGTATAGCGAGGTTACGGCTCTTAGGCGAGAGGGTTAAAATTTTCTAACGAATAATTGAGATCTCTATAAACCCTTTATGCCCTTACTATCCGTACATTTTGCTCTGGTAGCTTGATTGCTTTTGCCTATTGGACTTATCGGTTTAAGTGACTTCTGTTTTACTGAGAAAAGAGAACAATAGGTATTAACCCATCTTGTTTGATGTTGCTTTAAATTAGCGCTGTTTCAAGTGCAAAAATAAGAATGAGAAGCGTAAGAAAACCGAACTTAGACTGGGGTGTACAAAGCGTATTAGAAATGACTATGCTTGTGGAACACGATTGTCGGCACTGACTCGTTGTTCGCTTAACTTGTAAGATAGCAACAATAAATCGCAAACATTATTTGATCTTAACCTACAGTTTTGGTTAAAAAGTGTAGTAAAATTACGCTAGTTTTGTTTCAAGGTTAGATAGGGCAGCGAGGCCCTACGCCAAAAGTTACTTAAATTTGATGAGGTCATCACTATGTCAGCTAAGAAGCCACTGGCTCTAGTTATCCTTGACGGTTACGGTTACCGTGAAGACACAGCAAGTAACGCAATTGCGAATGCGAAAACACCAGTAATGGATGCTCTGATTGCGAATAACCCACACACATTAATCTCTGCTTCAGGCATGGATGTTGGCCTTCCTGATGGTCAAATGGGTAACTCTGAAGTTGGTCACACTAACATTGGTGCAGGCCGCGTTGTATACCAAGACCTGACTCGTATAACTAAATCAATTGCGGATGGTGAGTTCGAACAAACGCCTGCGCTAGTTGAAGCAATCGACTCTGCTGTGAAAGCTGAAAAAGCAGTACACATCATGGGCCTGATGTCTCCAGGCGGTGTTCACTCTCACGAAGACCACATTTACGCTGCAGTTGAAATGGCAGCGGCTCGTGGCGCAGAGAAAATCTACCTACACTGCTTCCTAGACGGCCGTGACACACCACCACGTAGTGCTGAAAACTCACTACAACGTTTCCAAGACCTATTTGCGAAACTAGGTAAAGGCCGCGTTGCTTCTCTAGTAGGTCGTTACTACGCAATGGACCGTGACAACAATTGGGATCGCGTCCAAGTTGCTTACGATCTTCTAACTCAAGCTAAAGCTGAGTTCACAGCAGAAACGGCAGTTGCAGGTCTAGAAGCGGCTTACGCTCGTGAAGAAAACGACGAATTCGTTAAAGCAACAGCTATCAAAGCAGAAGGTCAAGAAGACGCAATCATGCAAGATGGTGATGCGGTTATCTTCATGAACTACCGTGCTGACCGTGCACGTCAAATCACTCGTGCATTCGTTCCTGCATTTGACGGCTTTGAGCGTGCAGTATTCCCAGCAATCAACTTTGTGATGCTGACTCAATACGCGGCTGATATCCCTCTAGCTATCGCATTCCCACCTGCGTCTCTAGAAAACACTTACGGTGAGTGGCTATCTAAACAAGGTCAAACTCAGCTACGTATCTCTGAAACAGAGAAATACGCACACGTGACTTTCTTCTTCAACGGTGGTGTTGAGAACGAATTTGAAGGCGAAGAGCGTCAATTGGTTGCTTCTCCAAAAGTTGCAACGTACGACATGCAGCCTGAAATGAGCTCTCCAGAACTAACAGATAAGATGGTTGCGGCTATCAAGTCAGGTAAGTTCGATACCATCATCTGTAACTACCCGAACGCAGATATGGTTGGTCACACTGGCGTTTATGAAGCGGCTGAGAAAGCAATCGAAGCTCTAGATGAAAGTGTGGGTAAAGTGGTTGAAGCAATCAAAGAAGTTGGCGGTCAACTATTGATCACTGCGGACCACGGTAACGCAGAAATGATGATCGACCCTGAAACTGGCGGCATCCACACTGCTCACACTAACCTACCAGTACCTCTAATCTATGTAGGTGACAAAGCGGTTGAATTCAAAGAAGGCGGTAAACTGTCTGACCTTGCACCAACCATGCTTTCTCTAGCTGGTCTAGAAATCCCAGCAGAAATGACGGGTGAAGTACTAGTTAAATGATTAACTAACGGCTCCGAATGACAAAAGCCCGAGTTTAAACTCGGGCTTTTTTGTATCTGGCAGTAAGGGCTGGTCTGTAAGGTTACTGAACCAATATGCCCGCACCAATCACAGCTAGGGCTGCGCCCAACCATGCAAATCGGTTTGGTCGGCGTTTCGTGTAAATCCAGAGCAGTGGTAGCAACATAATTGGCGTGGTTGAAGATAGCAGTGCAACCATACCTACATTTCCTTCTTGCAGTGCGTATAAGATTAGCGTCATGCCGACGGCCATCGCCAAGAAACCATTAAGTGCAGTAATACCAAATACGCGCCAAGTAATGTGTTGCGTCGAGTGAGCGACTTTGACCCCTAGAATTAACAACATGCTGTGGGCGAAAAAGGCACTGATCATTCGAATAGCAGAAGCCGCAACTGGGTCAATACTGGTTTGCATTACTGGCTTGGCGATGATGCCGCCCAATGCTTGGCACATTGCTGCGGTTAAGCCAAGTCCAATACCCACCCAGATGTTACCTTTAATGTCTTCCAAGACGTTATTCACTTGACCTCTTCGGCCAAAGAATATCGCCATCACCACGCCGCTAAATACCAATGATGCGCCCAGTAGTTCTATTGTGGTCATGACTTCGCTAAATAAGAAGTAGCCCAAGATGGCAGAGAACACGGCGTGGCAAGAGAATAGTAACCCGGCCTGTCTTGGCCCCATACGATTCAAACACGCGAATAGAGCGGTATCACCAATAAAAATACCAATCAGTCCTGAGGCCATCATTGGCGTTACATGTTCCCAAGAAACCGTTAACCAGCCGCCAGTTATCCAGGCCATTGTTGATAAGATCACGGCTGTGCAGCCCATACGCCAGCGGCTGTAAGAAAATGCGCCTAGGTGTTGTGCAGGAATGACCGAAATTAGGCTAGAAACTGCCCACAGAAAAGCGGCGCATAAAGCAAGCCATTCGTAACCCATGATGTGTCGACGTCCTTGTAGAGTAGAGGAGTCTTAATATGCACGAAATTTAATGGATGTAAAAGCGGCTCTGCAAGGGCAATAGTTGGCGAACAGCTCCATGACAACAAGCTCTGTCACGGAGCTTATCGATTAAAACAGCACCAGAACTGCGCCATACACGATAAATAGACCAATCAAACCAAGAATCAGCCCCACTTTCGCCATGTCTTTGCTCTCGATGAGGCCTGTTGAATAAGCCAAAGAGTTTGGTGGTGTGGAAACCGGTAAGATCATGCCAAGTGATGCGGAGAAGGCGACGACAACCAGTAAACCTTGTAGGCCACCAACCGCAATAAGGCTTGGCATTGATGTACCAATAGCGGCAGCAATAGGCATCAATAAGTTTGCTGTTGCGGTATTAGACATAAAGTTCGCCATTAACCAACACACTACTGACAGGGCTAAAACAACGGCAAATGGTGATAGCAGGCTGTAATCAATGGCGTGCGCTAATGCTTCGGCTAAGCCCGTTTTGTCTAAGGCAATACCAATTGCTATACCACCGGCAACCAGCCATAAAACATCCCAGTTAATCAGCTTGAGCTCTTCTTTTCCCATAATGCCCGTTAACGTGAACACTGCTAGTGGGATAATCGCGACAACGTATGTATTCATGCCATGCACTTTCGTTGTCATCCAAAGCACAATGGTTAGTGCAAAAGTGATGTAGACGACGATCGCACGCCAGCTCCTTTTGAATGTACCATCTAGCTTTAGTTTCATTTCTGGTTCGCTAGACGGAAACAGCTTTTGCAACAAGAACCAAGCTACAGTGAGTTGTACCAACACAAAGGGTAGACCCATTGTCATCCACGATAGGAAGTCTATCGCGTTTTCTCCAGTGAGATATTGAAGCGCTATCGCATTAGGTGGCGTGCCTATCGGAGTCGCAATGCCGCCTGTATTCGCGGCAATTGGAATACACAACACCAGTGCTTTAATGCCTAAATCCCCTTTAGGTGCTGAAGCGACGATGGGGCCAAGCAGGGCTAGCATCATCACGGTCGTGGCAGTATTGGACATAAACATTGAAAAAACGGCGGTAATTAACATCAAGCCCAGCATGATGAACTTAGGTTGGGTGCCGAATGGTTTTAATAGAACTCGGGCGAGGTTGTTGTCGAGCTCGTATTTGGAAGCCGCAATCGCAAGAGCAAAACCACCCATAAAAAGAATAATGATCGGTGAAGAGAAGGCCGAGAAAATATCGGTGTAAGCAATTAACTCTCCTAAATCATGCCCCGCTGGTGGATTGCGAAATAGATGCAAACCTTTATCCGATATCATGATCAGTTCAAGAGCGATAATAAGAATGGACGTAGCAAAAACGGGAACCGGCTCGAGAACCCAAAGTAGGGCAGCAAGAAGAAAAATAGCCAACAGGCGATGCTGAATTAAAGTGAGATCGTCAATAGGAATAGCATCAATCGGCATCATCAAAACACCGAGCGGAATTAAAAAGCACACCAGCAATTTCGCCAACGTGTTTACACTCATCTTTGGCATTGGCTGCCCCTCTAAATATTCATTCTAAGCGCAGGATAATTGATTGTGGAATGAGGGTCTTAGAGGCAGGTATGAGTTTGAGAAATAGAGGCTAAATTTCGAACGGAGTTTTGCTTTTTATCAATAAAAAGAGCCCTTAATAAAGGGCTCTTTAACGGTGTTTTACTTATTTTTTCAAGGCGTAAGGTGTGCCCATAACGGTTGGCTTACCGTTTTCCATGCTTGCGTCAAACTCAATCGCGTCTTTGGCAAACAGGTTAATAACAGTAGAACCCAGTTTGAAGCGGCCCATCTCTTCGCCTTTTTTCAAGATCACGGCCTTGTCACCCTCTGCTGGGTAATCCCATTTGTAGACAGTGTTTCCACGAGGCGGAGTGATAGTGCCAGCCCATACTTGCTCAATGCTACCAACAATTGTCGCACCAACAAGCACCTGTGCCATTGGACCAAACTCAGTATCGAAGATACACACCACACGCTCGTTACGAGCAAATAGGTTCGGTACGTTTTCTGCTGTCAGAGGGTTTACTGAGAACAGGTCACCTGGTACGTAAATCATTTGGCGCAGAGTGCCGTCACATGGCATGTGTACACGGTGGTAATCGCGCGGAGATAGATACAATGTGGCAAAAGAACCATCTTTAAATTCGTCCGCTAAATTCGCGTCACCGCCCAGCAATTCTTGTGCTGAGAAGTGATGACCTTTTGCTTGGATAAGTTGACCAGCTTCAATAGGGCCAAACTGGCTAACACAAGCGTCGGCTGGATGAGTGATGACGTTTTCGCCTTCAGAAATTGGGCGTGCGCCTTCTTTTAGCTCACGAACGAAAAACTCGTTGAACGTTTTAAAATGCTTAGGATCTGAGTGCTTTGCCTCATCCATATTCACATTGTATTGTTTGATAAACCAACGAATAACTGCTGTTGTTAGACCGCCAGCTTTTGCTGAAGCCAGTTTACCCATTAGGCGAGTGAGGCCGTGTTGTGGGATCCAGTACTGCAGTCCAACTTTAAACTTGTCCATCTTTAATTCCGATACTTCTGTTAGATTCGCGCTTTAGGGCGCGTGATGTTACTGAAATTTAATTTGCTTGTCAGTATTAGGTGAAGACTTTTTACACAGTTACAGCCTTAACTCAATTACAGATCGGCTTTTTTATTACGTGAATACTGACGATTTGCTTTGTTTTCAACCATGCTTTCCAAAATGCGATGATAGTTTTCAAAGCGAGTTTCGTTAATTTCCCCGTTCTCGACAGCTTCGCGTAGAAGGCAGCCTGGGTCATCATTGTGTTTACAATCTCGGAACTTGCAACCGCCTAAATATGGTCGAAATTCAACGAATGCTTTTGTTACTTCTTCTGCTTCCAAATGCCAAAGACCAAATTCACGTACTCCAGGTGAGTCGATCAAATCGCCACCCGTTGGAATGTGGTATAAACGTGCAGCCGTCGTGGTGTGTTGGCCCAAGCCAGAGTTCTCAGAGACTTCGCCTTCTTCCACTTCGCTCTCTAGTTCCGGCATTAACGCATTGACTAAGCTGGATTTCCCTACGCCTGATTGACCAACAAAGATATTAATTCGATCACGCAGTAGGGTTTCTAGTTCAGCAATGCCTTCTCCAGACTTCTTGCTGACCAGAAGCACTTTATAGCCAATACGTTCATATTCTTTGAGCCATTCTTCATACATTGCACGGTCATCGGCTTCTAGAAGGTCGACCTTATTTAAGACCAACAATGGCGCAATATTCAGTGTTTCTGATGCAACGAGATAGCGGTCAATAATATTTAGCGATAGCTCTGGTAATACCGAAGAGACAATGACCATTTGATCAATATTGGCTGCAACGGGTTTTAGACCATCGTAATAATCTGGACGAGTGAGCACTGAAGAGCGAGGTTCTACCGCTTCAACAACACCAGAGATGCCCGCCATAGACTCCAATCCTTCGCGCCATAAAACACGATCGCCAGATACTAGAGACTCAATACCACGGCGGAGGTTACAGCGTTGAATTTCGCCTGTTTCAAGGTCTTCAATGTCCGCGTGCTGACCAAAACGAGTGATCACGAGACCTTGCTTGCTGGCGCCTAGCATGTTTTCATCCCACTGGATGGAATCTTCTTGCTTCTTCAAACGCTTTTGTTGGTTGCTACGTACGCGTCGCACCTGACCTTTGGTTAACTTTTTCTTCTTTGCCACAATTCTGTACTTTATGTGAATTTACTCAAATGGTTGAGCCGTACTCTTGGCTCCGTGTATGAGTATCGTGTTTCTCGTATTTTGAGGTATAGTACCTCTTTTATCGATAAACAAATAGGCGGCGTAACCATGTCCTTTAGCGATCAAAACCTAATTTGGGTTGATTTAGAGATGACAGGGCTTGATCCTGAAACGCACAAAATCATCGAAATTGCTTCTATTGTCACAGATAGCGAACTAAATATTTTGGCTGAAGGTCCAGTGTTAGCGATTCATCAGCCGGAAGAAGAACTGGTGAAAATGGACGACTGGTGCACTAATACGCATACGGCAAGCGGTTTGGTGGAGCGCGTTCGAAACAGTCAAATCTCAGAACAAGACGCAGTCGCACAAACCATTGAATTTTTAGAAAAATGGGTGCCGAAAGGAGCTTCGCCAATATGTGGTAACAGCATTGGGCAGGATCGCCGCTTTTTATACAAGCATATGCCTGAGTTGGAAGAGTTCTTCCATTACCGATATGTTGACGTTAGTACTCTTAAAGAACTAGCACGTCGCTGGCAACCTGAGGTGCTAAATGGGTTCACAAAACAGGGAACACATTTGGCCTTGGACGACATTCGTGAGTCCATCGCAGAACTTAAGTACTATCGAGGTACTATTTTCAAGATTTAACTGTTAAGGTTGCGATCCAAATTGTTGTAATTTATATCGCTTTTGATTGCTTTTTCGTCGTTCAGTAAAAAAATAAAGTTTTTTTGAAGGAAGGACTTGCATCACAAAAAAATGCTCTTATAATTCGCAGCCCTAAACAGCGGAAACGTTGTTGATGCGACACTAGCTCAGTTGGTAGAGCGCAACCTTGCCAAGGTTGAGGTCACGAGTTCGAACCTCGTGTGTCGCTCC
>NZ_JAWPOP010000268.1:0-852 GCF_033344345.1 Vibrio sp. 1978 | reverse complement strand
TGAAGTTTATGAGCACTTTGCCAACACTACCTTTACGTATTTTGTAAAACTCAAATCAGGCGCAGTTTAAAAGTGCCTGTCACTGAAACCAGTTGGAATTTACAACGCCGTAGAAAACGGGCTTTGAACACCCAATAAACCTTTTGGAACGACAATGCAACAGAGCAGACTTTCAACAAACTAATCGGCTTCTGAAACAGAAAGTCCGACCACAAAAAACCAAAGCCTGATTTGCACAATCCTGAAAGACTAAAATTTGAAATACAAAACCGAGCCAGAAATGTACGAACATTAGCCCTAAACATTCTGCTGTGGGTACATTTTTCCTCGTTGGCAACTAACGCCGCGTTAAGGGGTGCCGGCACGCAATACAAAAGCCTCTGCAAAGCGCCGTAAACACTGAACCCAACGCATACTAAAAATGCCACGCGTGCCAAATCCCGCTTAAACGCTTTGTTATGCTTAAGCTTCAATGAGTTACGTTTTACTCAAAACAAGATTAATTCGACTTTGATTTACAAACAAAAACCAAAACGTAGAAAACCGAAATGACTCATAGTTTTGAAAATCGAGCTTTGAAATTCGGCCGCTAAAACTCAAAAACTCAAGATCAAATTGCTGATT
Organism: Vibrio sp. 1978; assembly: GCF_033344345.1. Taxonomy (NCBI): domain Bacteria; kingdom Pseudomonadati; phylum Pseudomonadota; class Gammaproteobacteria; order Vibrionales; family Vibrionaceae; genus Vibrio; species Vibrio sp. 1978. The sequence continues at coordinate 228 of NZ_JAWPOP010000268.1, read as the reverse complement.
GAGGCAACTATCTGAATTTTCAGCGCCAAAGAATAAGTGTCCAAAAAACAGTGCCCAATGAAGTTAACTTGCCGACAAACTCGAAACCAACCAGCCGAGGGAACAAAGAAAAACAATAAACCACTGATTTTACGTGATTAAGCATAACGCCTTGTTAAGGGGTGAAGCACGCAATACCTATGCTGCCGCATGCCGTCTTAACCACTAAAATCAACGCATATCAGAAAT
>NZ_JAWPOP010000267.1:0-852 GCF_033344345.1 Vibrio sp. 1978 | reverse complement strand
GCGCCGTGCTCTTTACAGAAATCGATAACTGCTTGGTAGATACCTGCATAGCAGCGATCTGGGATCATCGCTTTAGTATCTTTTTGCTTGCCGTCAGGACCCCACATTTGGCCAGAAGAACGCAACATTGCTGGCATAGATGCATCGACAATGATGTCGCTTGGGACATGCAGGTTTGTGATGCCACGATCCGAATCAACCATCGCAAGTTCAGGCTGAGTTTGGTAAACCGCCTGAATTGCCGCTTCAATCTCTTCTTTCCGTGCTGCTGGTAGTGACTCGATTTTCGAGTAAACATCACCAAGACCATTATTTACATCAACGCCAAGCTCTTCGAATAACTTACCGTATTTAGCAAAAACGTCTTTGTAGTACACTTTTACAGCGTGACCGAAGATAACCGGGTCAGAAACCTTCATCATCGTCGCTTTCATGTGTAGAGAAAGCAGTACGTCTTGCTCTTTCGCATCTGCAATTTCTTTTTCGAAGAACTCAACCAATGCTTTTTTCTTCAGTACAGAGCTATCAATAACTTCTTTGTCTAACAGTGGGAAAGCAGATTTTAGCTCTTTTACAGAGCCATCTTCGCCAACAAACTCGATTTTTACTTCTGTTGCGCCAGAAATGGTTGTTGATTTCTCGCTACCAAAGAAATCGTCACCCGCCATGCTTGATACATGAGATTTAGAATCTGATGACCATGCGCCCATTGAGTGTGGGTTTTTCTTTGCATAGTTCTTAACAGAAAGTGGCGCACGACGGTCAGAGTTGCCTTCACGAAGTACTGGGTTTACCGCACTGCCCTTAATCTTATCGTAAGCCGATTTAATCGCTTTTTCTTCGTAAGTACTT
>NZ_JAWPOP010000266.1:0-857 GCF_033344345.1 Vibrio sp. 1978 | reverse complement strand
ACAACATTGTTAAGGAGAAGATGATGGAAGCAAGTCGAATCCAAAAAGGCATGGTTGTTGAGTGCCAAGAAGGCGTCGGTACGATTTTGGTTGTCGACCGTGAAGCAGAGACCGTTTTGTTATCCAAGCAAGGCTCAGATCAACAGATAGCAGTGAGTTTTGATGAGATAGAGGACGATCCACAGCTGCACGGTGGAAGCGAACGATACTATTAGTCAGAGTCGTTGAAATTGTCTAGAGCTGAGACGAAAAAGGAAGAGCGAAATGCTCTTCCTTTTGTTTTTCTTGCTAAAGGGTCTGATGGTGCTAGCGGGTGCGTTTTACCGCAACATGAGCTAGCGTGATAAGCGCTTCTTTGTATTCTGATTCTGGTAGTACTTCCAGTTCAGCGATCGCCTTATCTGCTTCTTCTAACGCTTTCTGCGTAGTGTATTCTAACGAACCGGCCTCTTTCATAACGGCTAGGATTTCAACTAAGCGTTCCATGCCATTGGCTTTTTCAATCGCTTCGCGAATCATCAGCGCATTTTCTGGCGTCGTATTACGCATTGCATGCAACAGAGGCAGTGTCGGTTTTCCTTCAGCCAAATCATCACCAACGTTTTTGCCCATGTCTTCGCCATCGGATGTGTAGTCCATCACATCATCAATAAGCTGGAATGCAGTGCCTAGGTATTTACCATAATTCTGCAGAGCCAATTCAACGTGTTCTGGAGCATCATTTAAGATTGCGCCAATTTGCGTTGCAGACTCGAACAAGCGTGCAGTCTTTGAGTAGATGACTTGCATGTAGCTTTCTTCGGTCGTGTCAGGATCGTTACAGTTCATCAACTGTTGAACTTCACCTTCGGCGATCA
>NZ_JAWPOP010000265.1:0-858 GCF_033344345.1 Vibrio sp. 1978 | reverse complement strand
TAAACGCCCAGAAGTTGATCTCTAGCGGTGACATATTACTTTTGCTGACTTTATACAGCGTCAATTGTGAGCCGGAGTTAAACAGACCGCCAGCCAAACCAAGCAGTAAGTCGTATCGCAAAGTAAATTCGCCTTCCGTTCCAGCCAACAACACCACACCACTAAACGCCATCACAATACCAAAAACGGTGGACGTACGAATTTTTCCATGCCAGACAAGCTTCTCAATCACAGGCATAAACAACGGGCCTGTAGCAAAAAGGACCACACTTTCGACCAGCGTTAACGTTTGAAGAGACGCAATAAAACACAATTGAGACAGACCAATACAAAGTGCGCGTAGCAAAGTGGGCTTCAACTCGGGCGATTTCGGCAGTTTGATGCCTTTCGGGATCAGAACGAAGAGCAAGATAAGCGCAGGTAGGAAAAATCGCAGAAAGCTGAACAAGGTTACCGAAAGCGCCTCAGACAGCTGCTTTGCTAGCAAGCCCGTAACAGATAAGCTTAATGTAGACATCAACATAAATACGATGGGTTTGTGAACGTGATTCATTAGATACTCCTTAATTCTCGGAGCATTTTATGAAAAGTGACTTTATAGAAATAGCGAGTAATATTAACCACTATTGTAAGTAAAACTTACACATTGAAAACAGGTTCGTTCCATGCGCAAATTAGTACCATTAAAATCCATCTACGCGTTTGTGGCGGTGGCGGAATCAGGCAGTATGACGGAAGCCGCCCAGCTTCTGAGCGTTAGCCACTCGGCGATCAGCCAAGCGATTAAATCTCTCGAAAGCCAAGTAAACAAACCGCTTTTTGACCGAATTGGACGCCATGTGTACCTCAATACCGAAG
>NZ_JAWPOP010000264.1:0-859 GCF_033344345.1 Vibrio sp. 1978 | reverse complement strand
CCGAGAAGCACAACAAAACAAAATATACTCGATGTCGCAGAAGGACTTTTTGCTGAATATGGTTTCAATGATACGTCGCTAAGAACCATTACAGGCAAAGCAAATGTGAATCTTGCATCGGTGAATTATCACTTTGGTGACAAAAAGACGTTAGTGCGCGCGGTGTTGGACCGATACCTTGAAGCACTGATGCCGAGCATAAAGGCGTCTCTCATTGAGTTGAATACCCGCGAAAGCTACAACATGGACGAAGTGTTTGAATCATTACGTTTACCGCTGCGTACACTTAGTGATGTTAGACCAAATGGTACTGCACTATTTATGTTGTTGATTGGTCGAGGTTACACCGATGTACAAGGGCATTTACGTTGGTTTATCAGCACTCGATACTCAGAAGTATTGAATTTGTTTACTTTCTCTATCATGAAAGCAAACCCAGAGTTGACGGAAGAGTTGTTGTTTTGGCGATTACATTTCACGTTGGGAACGTGCGTATTTACGATGGCCTCTAGTCAAGCTTTGACCGAGCTGGCAGAAAGCAAATTTGAAAAAGAAATCGATGTGAAATCTGTCGTCGATTTACTGATTCCTTACTTGTCCGCTGGTATGTCGGCGAAATAGCCGCTCGATAACGACAAGTAAAAAGTGAAACCAATAATAAGGATTAGCCGCAAGCGGTGACGTGAACAAAAGGATCTGAACTATGAGCTCTCTACGAAGAAAATGGATTAGTGACCCAGCATTTAAAGTGTTTAAGAAAGTTCTTCCTCCGCTGTCGAGTACAGAAAAAGAAGCGATGGAAGCCGGTAGTGTATGGTGGGATGCCGAGTTGTTTTCTGGCAAGCCAAACTTTACGACG
>NZ_JAWPOP010000263.1:0-860 GCF_033344345.1 Vibrio sp. 1978 | reverse complement strand
GAGCCTATTTAAGAGAACTAAGAAAGAACAAATGATGAAAGCAAACTTTATTGTCGTAGAGGGCCTTGAAGGCGCGGGGAAAAGCACTGCGATTAAAACGGTTTTGGACACGCTCAAACAAGCGGGAATCGAAAACATCGTTAACACGCGTGAACCTGGTGGGACACCTCTTGCCGAGAAGATGCGCGCTTTAGTCAAGGAAGAGCATGAAGGCGAAGAGTTGAAAGACATGACAGAGTTGCTTCTGTTGTACGCCGCGCGTGTTCAACTGGTTGAGAATGTGATTAAGCCAGCGCTTGCAAACGGACAATGGGTTGTTGGCGATCGCCATGACTTGTCATCACAAGCTTACCAAGGTGGTGGCCGTCAAATTGATGCGTCACTCATGAAAAACCTTCGTGACACCACGTTGGGTGACTTTAAGCCCGCATTTACACTTTATATGGATATCGACCCTTGTATCGGTCTTGAGCGCGCTCGTGGTCGTGGCGAGCTAGACCGTATTGAAAAGATGGATATCAGCTTCTTTGAGCGCACTCGTGAGCGTTACTTGGAAATCGCTAATGCTGATCCGTCAATTGTTGTGATCAATGCAGAACAATCGATTGAAGAAGTGTCTCGTGATATTCAAGACGCCTTGAACGAATGGTTGTCTCGCCAGTAAGTAAAAAGCGAATATAGGTTACGCATGTTTAATGATTTTCCTTGGCTAAAGCCAGCATGGGAGAACCTCAAATCTGGGTTGGATTCAGATCGAATTCCTGGAGCTTTATTGCTGCAAAGTAATAAAGGCTTGGCAGTAGAAAAGCTTGTTGAGTTTTTTAGTCATGCACTTCTTTGTCAAAACTACAGCAGCGAAG
>NZ_JAWPOP010000262.1:0-860 GCF_033344345.1 Vibrio sp. 1978 | reverse complement strand
TTTTGCGTTCGATGCTGGCTAACTGCTGTTCATTCATTTGAGTACCTTAAATATCTCAGGCTACAGAGTAGTAGCGAGTCAAAAACGAGGGCTGTATATGAGCCATCACGCCAATATTCCGAAAACCTAACAGGGTTTTCTATATCGCATTGACTCAACTCTTAAACATGAACTCGCTTTGAAGCGGTACATTAGCATGAAGCCCTTAACAAACCTAGCTAAAGTCCTGAGGTTGCGCCAAATTTTGTTTTAGATGCCAACGTCTGATAGATTGAATCTATATATTTTTCTAATTAAGGACGGAATAATGAAAAAACGTTTGCTTGCTTTAGGTTTGGTTACCATTCTTGCTGGCTGTGGCAACGATGAGGTTGGTGATGTGTCTTTGGGTATGTTTACTATGAAAGACATAAAACTGAATACGCTCGTAGACCCTGAAGTTCCAGGCGTTACTTGTCATGTAGCGGGCATCGAAGCGGACTTCAGTTTAGCGGACCCAAGCGACAGTTCAATTTCTTGCCGTCAAACTGGTGAAATTACACCTGAGATGATTACTAAAATTGATAAGAGCAAATCAGGTGAAGTGGTATTTAAAAAGTCCAAGAGCGTTTTCTTCAAATCGATGAAGATTCGCCGTATTTATGATCCAGAAAATCAAACCTTGATGTACCTTTCTTACTCAACTAAAGAGACATCGGGCAGCTTCAAACACAGTCTATCAACTGTACCTCTTTGGGGTACGAAAGCTTACATCCAACCGACTGAAGCTAAGATAAATTAAGCTCAATTCGCTTACGAATTCGTCAGCCCGCTGCATTTTTCAGCGGGCAAATTTCTTTGCAATAAAACACCACGATTTT
>NZ_JAWPOP010000261.1:0-861 GCF_033344345.1 Vibrio sp. 1978 | reverse complement strand
TAGAGGGCGTTTTTTGTTTCAATCGAACAGCGAACTTTTTGCCCTGTAAATCGCTCTGAAAGCGTCACAAACTTACAACCCGATTTCTGGCTAAGTAGGTAAGGGTAAGTGCTTAAAAACGCTCCTAGAGCGCTTTTAGAGCGTCAGATTGGCGTTTTGAGATGCTAATTCGGCTATTTAACGTAATAGGAATAATAAGCACCAAAACAACGTTATGTTGCTTTAAGTTATGAGCTTCTTTGCTTCGATTTGAAGCCATTCAAATGTGTTTTTGGGCTCTCCATGCATTTCCATTTGATGCCAAAGTTTTTCAAATGACAAAATAGTGACTTGTAGAGCAACTTCTTCATTTCCAATTTCCATTGTTAAATTTTCGAGAAGTTTAATCGTATGAGCATCTACTAAAGTGTCGTATTTTTTTATTTCACACAGAGCCATAAAACAATACTCACAAAGTGGTGATATGCATGTAACTTTATAATAGTACTCAATTGCGTATATAGTGGTTTTTTTTGGCCTAAGTCTATTAAGAACGTTCAATTGCTCACACAAACCTAGTCTTAAATATGATGTGTATGAGATAAATGGGATAAAGCGTGAAACTAAAAATTTATTTTAAAACATCGAATAACAAAGGCTTTGAAATCGCATCATATCAAGAACATTACGAGACAATTGTTGCTCAATGGCTTTCGTTAGGTCGTACACTAGAATCGAGTTCTTTTTTCCTTGTGCTGTACGATGATGATGGTAAGTGTGTAGATGCCAAATATCTTTCAAAAAATAATTTTAGTCGATTGCTGATAGAGTGGGACTGCTTTGGTTTAAAAGAAAGTAATGAGTAATTTAACGTAACACTCG
>NZ_JAWPOP010000260.1:0-863 GCF_033344345.1 Vibrio sp. 1978 | reverse complement strand
CGTTAACCTCCCCTCCTCCACATCATGATATTTATTCGATCGAGGATTTAGCCCAGCTGATCTTCGACCTTAAACAAGTCAACCCGAATGCGCTGGTTTCGGTGAAACTCGTCTCCGAGCCTGGTGTTGGCACCATAGCCACAGGGGTCGCAAAAGCTTACGCCGACCTCATCACTATCTCAGGTTACGATGGCGGTACGGCCGCAAGTCCACTGACTTCGGTGAAATACGCAGGTAGTCCTTGGGAACTTGGCCTCGCAGAAACCCAACAAGCACTGGTTGCAAATGGCCTTCGCCATAAGATTCGTCTTCAAGTAGATGGCGGGTTAAAAACAGGGCTAGATGTTGTTAAGGCCGCGATTCTTGGTGCGGAAAGCTTCGGATTTGGTACCGCACCAATGGTTGCTATGGGTTGTAAATTCTTACGTATTTGCCACTTGAACAACTGTGCAACGGGTGTGGCAACTCAAGATGAAACCCTTCGTAAAGAGTACTTTAAAGGCTTACCAGAAATGGTAATGAACTATTTTACTGGCCTTGCCGATGAAGTACGTGAGTTACTCGCAGAACTTGGCGTAGAGAAGCTGACAGACTTAATTGGTCGTACTGATTTACTTGAAGCCGTCGAGGGGTTCACAGCGAAGCAAACCAAGTTGGATCTATCAAACATCTTAGAAGCTCCTATTTCAGCCGAAGGTCATCCACTATTTTGGACGGAGCCAAACAAACCGTTTGATAAAGCCGAACTCAACCAAAAAATCGTTGATGATGCCTTGAATGCTGTCGAAAACAGCCAATCAGCAAGTTTCTTCTACAACGTCATCAACACCGACCGTTCTGTTGGCGCGCGTTTATCTGGTGAG
>NZ_JAWPOP010000259.1:270-864 GCF_033344345.1 Vibrio sp. 1978 | reverse complement strand
GTTTAGTCATTGAAGGCAACCCTTTCCCGCAAGATGCCCGCAACTGTACAACCTGCCATTCAACCGATGTCGCGAAAGCATCAGACGCCAACAATTGGTTTGAACACCCAAGCCAAGTTGCCTGTGAAACCTGTCATTTGTACCGAGACAGAGGCGCGCATGATAACCAAGTCGGTACGGCTTGGGTAAGAAACGGCGAGCCACAAAACTCCTGCTCGGGCTGTCACCGACCTTATGACCGAGATGACAATGGCGATCCAATCATCGGCCAAGACGCAAGCCGAAGTGCTAAAACGGTTCACGTAATGCGTTTAGAGAATCTTGCAAAGGCACGTGATTCGCTCGAAATCAACGTTGAAAGCGCGCGATTTATTGATGACCAGTTTGAGGTTGAACTAAGAGTGTCGAAAGCGGGCACAGGTATTGGATCCATCAACGAACTGACCCCTTTCATTAATGAACATGGGCACCTCAATTTGTTGCTGAACTGGGATAACGGCCAAGGCCCGATAGTCGCAAACAACAGTCTCAACGTCGCCGATGATGGCGCACTTGGTGACGGCTGTGAGGCTCAAGGAGAAGGCCTATTCTTGT
>NZ_JAWPOP010000259.1:0-260 GCF_033344345.1 Vibrio sp. 1978 | reverse complement strand
ACTCTACGTTGACGGTTAACATTGCCGACATGCCACTTTGCGCCGACCGTAGAGATGGCGAGCTCGCCGAATGCGTCACGTTTGAAGGCATCGATCTTATCAAATCGCCTTTCGTCATTGCCGCCAATAACGCATCTGGCTCGTTTGATGTGTCTGGCATCAACAAGCAACACAAACTGCCAGTGGGCGCGGACATTTCATCGTGTAACGATTGTCACAAAGAGCTGACTATCCATAAGCTCGGTGAGCATCCACATGCC
>NZ_JAWPOP010000025.1:0-73919 GCF_033344345.1 Vibrio sp. 1978 | reverse complement strand
GACGGGCAGACCGGGCAAGAGGCTCCGGTTGTGCATGGACAAAGGGTATGAAGCGGAATGGTTGGGATCGTATCTGAAAAGTCGTCGCTATGAACCTCATATCCAGTCACGGAAGGATGAGTCAGAAGCCATTAAAAACACGGATTTTAAGGCTCACCGTTGGGTTGTAGAGAGAACACACAGTTGGATGAATCGCTACCGTCGTGTCCTGACTCGTTGGGAGAAGAAAGTCGAGAATTATGAGGCGATGCTGCATTTTGCCTGTGGTATCATTGTCTGGACTAAAAACCTATTGGGATAGGTTCTTAGCTCTGCTGTGTGATCAGTTTTTTCTGTGAATAGAAGAGTTGGACGTAGCTGACCGTAGAAATCTACAGAACCTTCTTCAGATTTGAATACTTCAGCTGCGTTCACTGAAGTTGCAGACGCAACTACAGCTAGTGCTAATAGAGTTTTTTTCATAATTAATCCACTGCCTTTTCTTAGTTCGGGATATCCTTGTCCGGTTCCCTTTTTTTATATGTTTGAGGTAGAGCGTTAACAAAACGTTATACAGCACCTCCTCAAAATCTGGAGCTAAGAGTGCAAAAGATTATTCTGGCTGTCAAATTTTCTAAATACCAATGTAAAAAAAACAAAATACCATTATAAAACAATAACTTGATAAGTTTACCTTTATTTATTCGACGAACATCTAACCAATCTCCATTATTATTTGTAATTTACAAAATCATCAACAAATGGTTTTTTAATCCAATAAGTAAATTTAAAAAAACAAAAAAAAGAATAAAAACCCACAAATCAGACCAAGTTGGAGTTTTATATTTTTCATATAATGAAATTAATTTCATTAAGATAAGGTTCAATATTTTTTTGTGAAGGAGATCTACATTCCTTATAAAAGCATTCCGTTTTGTGAACTACTGTACAACTAGTGATGTGTGCTACTATTCGCCTCCAACGCATTTGAGGCCCGTATGCTGACCAGTAACATTCAAAAATCGATTCGTAATAGCTATCAAAACCTTCAAGATCAACTTGATAACTTTGTGCCTAGAAGAGCACAAAACTACCTTGTTGCAGAGATTGCAAAAACGCTGTGCGGTCAGTATCACAAATCTAACCGAATACTCGTTGCAGAAGCAGGGACTGGAATTGGTAAATCGCTCTCCTATCTAATGGCGACCATTCCCGTGGCTGTACATAACAATAGAAAAGTGGTTATCTCAACGGCGACCGTCGCTCTGCAAGAGCAGCTCATAAATAAAGACCTCCCTCTTTTTCGTCGGATTACCGACCGAGAGTTTTCTTTTATTTTGGCAAAAGGCCGTCAACGCTATTGTTGCGCTGAAAAGCTCGCTACTGCTAGCGGTGCTGATGGTGGCCAGTTAGCCATGTTTGAAACCAAACCTAAGCAAAAAGATATAGAGCTGTTAGAAACAATGCATCGCTCTCTTGCGCAAGGTAAATGGGACGGTGACCGTGATTCTTGGCCTAAACCCATCGACGATAAGCTTTGGCAACTGATTGTCAGTGATAAACACAGTTGCAATAACAGTTTACCAGGCCACCGCGGCTGCCCATTCCAAAAAGCGCGCTCAGAGTTGGATAAAAACGATGTCATCATTGCTAACCACTCTCTTGTCATGGCAGACGCAGATTTAGGTGGCGGCGTGATTTTACCTGAGCCAGAAAATACGATATACGTCTTCGACGAGGCACATCACTTACCTCACGTCGCTCGTGACCATGCTTCAGCATCTGCGAGTTTAAAAGGTGCGGCAGCATGGCTTGAGAAGTTAAATCAGTCGATTAGTAAGTTTTCATCACTCGCAGACGAGAAACGCGTAGCTCGATTTCGCAACGACCTTCAAGACGCGGTTCAGAACTTGATACCGGCACTGACTCAATTGCCCAAACAGTTCGACCCAGCTCAATTTGAAGAGGGTATCTACCGCTTCGAACACGGTGAACTACCTGAGTGGCTAGAGAACCAATCCAAAGAACTAAAACAGTTCAGTAAAAAAGCAAATCAGAGCGTGGCAAAAATTGCCGACCTTATTGCGGAAAGAGTAAAAGACGGGGAGCTTGCGACAAGGTTGGCTGAACCAGCGCTTGCAGAGCTCGGTTTCTACATTCAAAGGTTAGAAAACCTAGCGCAAGTATGGCATTTAATGGCTGAACCAACTCGTGAAAAAGGTGCGCCTTTAGCTCGCTGGTTAGAAACCCACCCCGATCGCGAGGGTGATTTCATTGTGAGTGTTTCGCCACTTGAAATTGGATGGCAACTCGACCAACAGATTTGGAGCAGATGTATTGGCGCCATTTTGGTTTCCGCAACGATGCGTGCATTAAACTCTTTCCATTACTTTTGCCATCAGGTTGGTATTGATGGAAAACCAGAATCAGGCACTCAGTTTTTAGCGCTTGCGTCACCATTCGATTACCAAAACCAGGCAGAATTGCTCATCCCTGCGATGAAATATGAACCACCAGCGCCTCAATTTACTGAATATCTTATCGAGATATTGCCTAAGTACTTGGAAGACAAGAAAGCCAACTTAGTATTATTCTCATCCTATTGGCAGATGAACCAAGTCGCGAAGGCACTCTCTTTGAAGTTCATAAAAAAAGGCTGGGCGTTGCAAGTTCAAGGTGAAAGCTCACGTCAAGAAATTCTAAAAAAACATAAAAAGTTAATAGAATCAAATAAAACCAGCGTCTTATTTGGTACTGGCAGTTTCTCTGAGGGGCTAGACTTACCTGGCGAATTACTTGAAAACTTGGTGATTACAAAAATTCCATTTGGCGTTCCAACGTCCCCTGTTGAGCAGGCTCATTCCGAATACATTGAGAAAAAAGGAGGAAACCCGTTTATGCAAATAACTGTACCAGACGCAAGCAAAAAGCTGATCCAGAGCGTAGGTCGCTTACTGCGTAAAGAGAGAGATTCTGGTAGAGTAACGATTCTTGATCGACGCCTAGTCACTAAGCGATACGGACAAGCCTTAATCGACTCACTACCTCCATTTAAACGTAAAATAGAATATTAGAAGAATCACCATTTATGGAAATGATTGAGCCAACCATGCTGTTGGTGTTGGCGCTTGTCGCTTTTGTCGCAGGATTTATTGATGCAGTTGCCGGTGGTGGTGGCATGCTTACCGTACCTGCTCTACTTTCGCTAGGCTTGCCGCCTCATATTGCACTAGGCACCAATAAACTTGCCGCTACCTTTGCTTCTTCTACTGCAGCATTTACGTACTACAAAAAACGTCTATTCAAACCTCAATGCTGGAGGCGTGCATTCGTGGCAACACTCGTCGGAGCGACATTAGGTACGCTATTTGTAGATGCGATTAGTACGGATTGGCTGGAAAAAGGATTGCCGCTTGTTATTTTGGCGGCAGCGTTGTATACCGTTTTTCATAAAACACCCCACTCTGCTCATCAAAGTCCAATACCCGAGCCTTGCCCAAAACTTCATAAAAAACAGTACATGCAAGGCTTATCCATAGGATTCTACGACGGACTCGCAGGGCCTGGAACTGGGGCTTTTTGGACAGTAAGTTCAATGGCGCTGTACCGACTGAATATCTTGCTCGCCTCTGGCTTAGCAAAAGCAATGAACTTTACCAGTAACTTTACCTCTTTGATCACTTTTGCATTCCTCGGACACATCAACTGGGTGCTAGGCTTAACAATGGGAGTATGTTTAATGGCTGGTGCTTTTGTTGGCGCGCACTCCGCTATTAGATTTGGTTCTAAATTCATTCGTCCTGTATTTGTTACTGTCGTCAGCATACTAGCCATTAAATTGGCTTATGACGCATGGTTTGTAGGCTTGTCATGAACATTTCTCAACTCCAGGAAAATCTAGAACAAATGGCGAAGCAAGCCGCTGTTCTTGACCGTCAAAGAGGCGAACATCATGTTCCGCTTTTTGATGAGCGTTTATTTGGTTGCCGCTCTCGCTTACTTACTCCTTGCGTAAAAGAAGCAAAAGCCACGCTGGATGCGATTGTGCGTGAGCAAAATGAAGGTAAGCTCACCGCTTTGCGTGCTGAGTACCTCACTGAACGGTTAGTGGCGCAAATCGGTGCAATTCAACGCGAGATTTCTACCACTAAAATTCGTAAGAATGAAATCAAACATAGCAGCTATTTCCGCAAGCCTATCAACGTGCTTTATCAGGAACTCGCTCAACACCAAGAGTGGGCAAGACGCTTGCGCGAGATGGTGTTAGAAAAAGAACGTGCTGTCGAAAGCGCTCCGAGTTTTATGCGTGCCGACGCTCAAAAAGTATTACTAGCAACCGAGCAACGTTTAGCGCGTTGTGAAGCAGCACTTCTTAAGCTAGAGAACCAAATTACACATAGGGAAAAACATCAATAATGGCTGATCAACCAACCTCGCCTTTAGATGACGCACCTGAAGAGATCAAACTGGCTGTCGATTTAATCTATTTGCTTGAGAGCAATGAGATAGATCCAGAAGTTGCGCTTAACGCTTTAAAGATCGTGCAAAACGACTTAGAAAACAAATTAAAAGCAAAGTAGCTCAGAGCGTTTCAATCCTTTCACCGAGACTCATTTTCAGTGCTCTTACACAATGATACTATTCATAAAAAAGTACGCCCCCAAAAGGATAAATAATGAAAGTAATCAGCTTTAACATCAATGGACTACGTGCGCGACTGCACCAACTCCAAGCGCTAATCGACAAACACCAACCTGATGTGATTGGTCTTCAGGAAATTAAAGTTCACGATGAAGCATTCCCGATTGAAGCTGTCGAAGCCATGGGCTACAAAGTGTATTTCCATGGTCAAAAAGCACATTACGGCGTAGCAATGCTTTGTAAGCAAGAGCCTCTACACGTACAAAAAGGGTTCCCGACGGATAACGAGGAACATCAAAAGCGCATGATCATGGCAACGTTTTTAAATGAAAACGGCGAAAAGGTCACTGTGCTAAACGGCTATTTCCCTCAAGGGGATAACATCAGCCACGAAACCAAATTCCCATACAAGCGCCAATTCTATAAAGATCTGATGACCTACCTAAACGATCATCACAATAACGACGAGCAATTGATTGTTATGGGTGACATCAACATCAGCCCTATTGATGCAGATATCGGTATCGGCGAACCAAACCGTAAACGTTGGCTAAAAACAGGTAAATGTTCATTCCAACCTGAAGAGCGCGAATGGTTGAAAACCTTACTAGACTGGGGCTTTGTGGACACCTTCCGTAAGCTATACCCAGAGGTGAACGATCAATTTTCGTGGTTTGACTACCGTTCTCGCGGTTTTGATGATAACCGTGGCCTACGAATTGATGTCATTTTGGCAACCCCTTCTCTAGCGGAAAAGTGTATTGAATCTGGTATCGACTATGAGCTTCGTGGTATCGAGAAGCCTTCAGATCACGCACCAATCTGGTCAACATTTAAGTAATATATTGCAAAGCTATAAGCGAGACTCAACGCTAAGCTTAGTCCAATAAAAAGGGAGACTCAGTCTCCCTTTTCATACAAATTACCAGTTAATCACTGATTTAGCGGCCAAACCGTTTGACCATCAATAGTTATCGGTGTTTGAGCAAATTCGTTCAGACAGTAGCCTGTATTACTACTTGCAAAGTAAGTGAGCGGCATCGGCGGTAGATTCAGCGCCACAACCTGCTGTTTCGCTTTTTCTGTGAACGAGAACCCCCACATATCGAGATAGCTAGTCATATCTCGCTGAGAGATGTAGCTCAGAGCAATAAGCAACCAGTCGTTGTTCGAGATGCTATTTGCTTCTTCCCGAGAGTAGTTGGCAAAACCAATGCTCAATCGTCTCTCATCCCAAAGCGCGTCGTCCGATTTTAAGCGGTTAAACTCACGTTCAATCAGGTGCAAGCGCGCCAATAAATGCCAACCATTTTTAAGCACACCTTCATGCTGCGCCGCCATCATCATTTGAATGTAAACACGAGCGCCCCAACTCCAACTGGTTTGATTTTGCGCAGCCATGTATGCGTTTGGATCCGCTTGAGTTCGGCTAGCTTGCAATAATTCAAACTGGCCTTTGAAATCCAAGCTTTGGCAAGTTGAAACTTTTCCCGTATTCTGGAAGAAACGAGACTTACTGTAATACGAGTAGTAATTGGTCGTTGAATGCCCTTCCCAGCCTGAAAATCGGAATCGACCTTTTTCTAAACCATGACCAAGCTCATGTAAATCACCGTGACCGAGTGGGCTGAATGACCAGTAAGCATCGTAAGGGTTACCCGAACAACCATAACCACACGTCGCTTGGTCAGCGTTCATGTGCTTCACTATATCAATATTGGCGATTTCCCAACCTTGGTTTTGGGCGTATTGAATAATTTCAGGCACTTCATCTATGCCCGGCCCTTGGAAACCTGCCAGCACATGCGGGTAGTTGTGAACATATTCTTCTGTTGCAAGCGCCATTTCCGAAGGGGTAGACCACATTTCATCGTTGACCGACTCCAACATTTTGTCGCGCTTTGAGTGTACTTCAAACCCAGGAGTGATCAGCTCAGCCCAATCGAATAAATTGGCTTCTAACTGTTGAATAAAAGCGTCGTTGTCCTTCTCACTTCTCCAAACTGGATGCTGTGCCACATGATTAAATTTCAGTTCAACCGGAACATCATTTTTGTCAAAGTGAACCTGTACTGGACCACCATAAGGAGAAGTCAGCGTGATGGTTTCACCCGGCTTTACTTCATAGCCGAATGAAGTCAGCAGTTTTGGTCGCGTGTATCCATCTTTGCTGAACTCATGAGTTGCACCACTTCTTAAAGTGTTGATGACAATCTTAGTCGCCACATCATTGCTGTCATTACGTTTAACCGTAAAGGTTTCCCCAGGAAGCGCATACACACCAGCCGAACGGAAGTTACGCTTTGATTCCATATTAATCGTTGCACTGATTCTCTTTATGTCAGGGCTAAACTCACTACGGCTGAAGTTCCCCATATTTGGTTGTTTTGGGTTTACGCTTCGGCTGTTGTATTGCACGTAATCGGCAAAGTACGACTTTAGGAATTCGGTCGTTTGGGTTGATTGTTTGTCCATCGGGAAGACAACCGTTTGACGATAATGATCAGCCAGCAATACCATGAGTTTTTCGTATTGGTAGCCGTTTTGATTAAACAAATCTACTTTTTGTTCATCAAGCTTTTGCAACCAATGGCGAATGCTGTTTGCCCCTGCATAAAATTGACTGTCCATATTCGCAGTGTCAGGGCAGGATTTGTCATCACACTTTGACAAGTCAACGTTGAAATTTTGAGATTCAAAACGAGACAACAGCGCTTGTTGTGTGATGACAGAGTCCGGCACAACGTTCATCAACGATGAAGGTTCCCAGTCGACCAAGCCTAACTTACGCCAATAGTTATCTCCCACATAATCAACATGGAATTTTTCCAAAATGTCTTGGCCAAGATCAGTTAGTCCTCCATCCCAATGCAGGTATAGAACAGGAATTTGGACTTGCTCAGCGTATTCCAAAGCTTCGAGTACTGGTTTGTTGGTATCTCCAGATTGCAGATGCTGTGACAAGATCAATAAGTTTGGAGTATTGGTTTGCAAGCAGCTAAGTAGCTTCGAACCATCGCATAGGTTGGCCTCGTTAAACGCCAACTCTTGTGAAACATTGTCTTTCAGCCAATTCCGAGTCGCTTGCTCATCCGGAAAGTAATAAGACTGATCCATTTGCGCGATGACGACGTTTGAAGTAACTCCGCCCGACAACCAAGTGACCAGGTTACTTAACCATTTCGTCATCGCTGCGTTGGAAGAGTCGGGAAAACGTTGTGCCGTTCTAAATGGGTTACTACCTAATAGTGCGTAACGTTGACCATTAGACTTTTCCCCGGCAACGCCAATTGACAGAGCTTGATCTTTGTAACCGCTTGCCATGGCCTTATTGGTCATCAAGATGGTGTCGTTGAAGCCATACTGAGGTGCCAAGATCGCGGCATCATGGGTTGGATCCCAATAAAGACCTGAAAGGCTTTTCGCAATTGCAGATTTGATCGTATTCGACTGCATCTTGTGGGCTTCTACAACCTGACGACTTTCTCGAATGAAATCGCTCGGGTCAGAAACGAGCAGTGCATTACCAGTTTCCAGAGCTTGTTGAACTGGAGCTTGCGTTGGTTTTACTTGAGCATTAGGTTGTGATTCTCCCTCTCCCCCACCACATCCTGTGGCTAAGGCGGCAATGCCCAACGATAGAATTGTTTTTTTCATTTTTACTTACTAAACAATGAGTTTATCGAATGTTAATGTAAGTTAATGAATAATAAGAAATAGTCTTTTACATCGGCTGGAAAAATAGGAATGAAGATAACAAAATTATCAAAAGCAATAGCACCCACTCCGGTGCTATTGCCTCTATTGATAATTAGCTTAAAGGACGCAGATAAGCTAAGAAACGCTTCTCTGCCACTTTGAAACACCACAAAATCATAAACGTCAGTGCCATGTAGAACAGCCCCGCCGTCAGGAAAGACTCAAATGGTGCATAGTAGCGCGAGTTAACTAGACGCGCAGCACCAGTTAAATCCATGATGGTAACGATGCCCGCGACTGCACTTCCGTGCAGCATAAATATGACCTCGTTGGAATAAGCTGGTAATGCTCGACGCAATGCACTCGGCAAGATAATACGTCTGTATGTCATAAACTTACTCATGCCATAGGCTTTCGCAGCTTCCACCTCACCTTTCGGCAAACCATTAATCGCACCACGAATAATTTCTGCGGTGTAAGCCGATGTATTCAGAATAAAAGCGACCAAAGCACAGAACCAAGCGTTCTCCCACAAGGTATCTTTCACAGGGAAAAACTGATCCATGCCGTAGTAAATCAAATACAGCTGAACCAATAGCGGCGTTCCACGGAAAAAGTAAATGAATCCCCAAGAAGGTAAGCTTAGAGCGTAATTGGTACTATTGCGTGCCACGGCTAATGGGATAGAGACACACAAGCCAATAACCAACGCTAATCCCACTAACCAAACTGTTGTCCAAAGTCCCTGAAGATAAGTTGGAAAGCTTTCAATAATCAAAGAAAAGTCCATAACTTACCTCGCATGAATACTGAACTTACGCTCAACAAGCTTGAGTAGCCCGGTCGAAACGCTGGTAAAAAATAGAAAGATGAGCGCGACAGCCATGTAAAAGGTGAACGGCATTTTCGTTGTACCTGCTGCCAATGAGCTCATTCTCACCATGTCATCCAGACCAATAATGGAAACTAACGCTGTGGTCTTAAGTAACACTAACCAGTTATTACCAAATCCAGGTAATGCATGACGAATCATCTGAGGAAGTAAGATTCTTCTAAACGATAAAGCAGAACTCATCCCATAAGCTTTCGCCGCTTCTAATTCACCCTTGTCCACCGCCATGATCGCTCCACGAAAAGTCTCCGCCATGTAGGCGCCAAAGATAAAACCAATCGTGAGTACACCAGCTATAAATGGGCTGACATCAATATAATCAGGTAAGTAAGACGTCCATTCATGGTTTGGATCACTCGAGGCAAACCACTCGTTGAGCGTTTCGTTGATGGAGTAAAGGCTGTTATTTAAAAGTATTTGTCCACCAAAGAAAATTAGCATCATCAGAACCAAATCTGGAATGCCGCGAATAACGGTGGTGTAAAGAGTGGCAATCGCCCTTGCCCATTTGTAAGGTGCTAACTTAGCTAATGCGCCAAGCATGCCTAAGACCATGGCGAGAATGAGTGAAAGCACTGCAACTTCTATTGTTACTAAAGCTCCCTTCAAAATCGAAGCTTCGTATCCTTGTAAATCTAGCATAGGTGAGTTCCTAATCCCTAAACTCAAAAAATCGACCGTTGACTACTTCTAGGAACAAGCCAACGGTCGCTTAATTACGGTTTATTCACCGTACACATCGTAGTTAAAGTATTTACCAGCAATTTCTTGGTAAACACCTTTCTCACGTAGTGAAATAATTGCTGCGTCGAGTTTCTTCGTCAGATCTTTGTCTTGTTTACGAACAGCGATACCCATACCTTCGCCAAACCATTTTGGATCGGTTAACGATGGTCCAACAAACTCATAAGCTTCGCCACCTGCTTTGTTGATCACACCCTCTTCTAGAGCAGACGCATCACCTAAAACGGCAGCAATTCGACCATTTTCTAGATCAAGATACGCTTCATCAAAAGAGCCATAACGCACAATTTCAACATCATCGCCGTAGTTGTCAGTTAAGTACTTGTCATGTGTCGTCGCACGTTGCACGCCAATTTTGACATCTTTAAGATTATCAAAATCTAGACCAGCACCTTTCTTAGCGATAAATTTATTTGGAATTTGTGCGTACTTGCCAGTGAAATCGACTTTTTTCTTGCGCTCTTCAGTGATAGACATTGCTGCGATGATGGCATCGTACTTACGTGCAAGCAGAGAAGGAATAATACCATCCCAATCTTGAGCGACGATTTTGCACTTCACTTGCATCTCTTCACAGAGTGCATTTGCCATGTCTACGTCAAAGCCTTTTATTGAGCCATCAGTTTCTGTCCAGCTAAACGGAGGGTAAGCACCTTCGATACCAAAGCGAACTGTTTTCCATTCTTTCGCTTGGGCAACACCTGATACTGCCGTTGCAGCAATCGTTGCTGCTAATAACCACTTTTTCATTTCCATACTCCTGTGATTGCTATTTTATTTCGTTTTGTTTGTTGTGTTGGCTTAGGAGGCAATAGTCTGCCGCCTAACAAATATTAGTAAATGGATGAGATAAACTGCTGTAATCGTTCTGAATCCGGGTTTGTAAATAGCTTAGCTGGATTTCCCTGTTCTTCCACTAAGCCTTGATGTAAAAACATCACATGGTTTGATACGTCACGCGCAAACGCCATTTCGTGCGTGACCACCAGCATAGTTCGCCCTTCATCTGCCAAATCTCTCATTACCCCCAGAACTTCTCCTACAAGTTCTGGGTCAAGCGCAGAAGTTGGCTCGTCAAACAACATCACCTCTGGGTCAACTGCTAGCGCACGGGCAATAGCGGCACGTTGCTGCTGGCCGCCAGATAAGTGCCCAGGGTAATAATCTTTACGCTCATACAAGCCTACTTTCTTAAGCAAGACTTCTGCGTTTTCAATCGCTTGAGCTTTTGGCACGCCTAGGACATGAACAGGCGCCTCAATCACGTTTTCTAGTACGGTTAGGTGAGACCAGAGGTTGAAACCTTGGAAAACCATTGCCAGGCGTGAGCGAATACGTTGGACTTGCTTTTCATTAGCAGGAACAGATTCACCTGCTCTGTTGTTCTTCATTTGGATTAATTCACCATTTACCCAAATTTCGCCCGCGGTAGGCGTTTCTAGCAAGTTGATACATCTGAGAAAGGTACTCTTACCTGAGCCGGAAGAGCCAATGATGGAGATAACATCTCCTTTGTGCGCGGCAAGTGAAATGCCTTTTAAAACTTCATTTTGTCCAAATGTTTTGTGCAGGTCTTTTATATCTAGCGCTGGTACATCATTCATGCGCCCTACTCCCTGTGTTTTTGTCACTGCAATTAAGGGACTCCGCCCTCTCTAATTCGGAACAAATTAGCACCGCCCCTTGAAACTTGCAACAAATTATTAACCTAAATAATTCGAATAGAAAGATACGATAAACAAATTAATATGCAATATATAGCAACATATTCTTCAAAAGTTGAATATTAAATATAAAAAAGCCCCTTTCAAAGGGGCTTAATAAATTTACAAAAGTGTTAATTGAAACCTATTCGAGGTCGCAATGAATTAATTAAAACGACTGACTACCAACGAGTTTGAAGTACGTAATGTCACTTCATTTTCTAAGCCTTCTTTTTCAGAAGTAATGATGCCATCTAGGTCTTCATCTAGTTCAGGCTCTGACGCTTCACCATTGGAGAAGAAGCTCATGAAAACTTTAGAATCAATATTACTATCTTCATTCACTACTAAAGCAGTGCGATTAAAATCGTCCGAAGCTGAAACCTTCAAACCGTTAACGGCCGATGTTGGGAAGTTGTAGTAATGCAATTCAGGAACAACAACAGAATCACTATCACTTGTTGTGAAAATGCGATGTGTGACTCTGTAGTCGCCTGAAGTTGCAAAGTAAGCGACACGAGTAAAGCCTTCAGTAGACGATGTTAAGCCCATGTCCAGATCAATCACGGACTCTGCACTTCCTTGCGTTGATACACTTGGTTTTGTGTTCGGCAGGTTATCAATATTTAAGTAAGCACTCGGATCAACGTCAATATCCCATCCGTCAGAGATCGTTTCGTTAAGTAGAGACTCCCAACCATTAACTTGATTCTCTGAGAACGCCATGTATACCCAAGTTTCTTTATTCGTTGCACTAGGGCGATTATATTCAACGGCCGTTTTATCCAGCTTCAACGCGTCATATGCAAAACCGTTAGTAACAAAGCCAATGTTGAGCGAGTCGTAAGTATAGTCAGAAGACGAATAAATGTTTGACGTATTATCCGCTCTAACTAAGGCTATCTCACCAGTTCCCCACGAACCAATACCATACTGGTAAAGCGCTTTGTCACTTGAACCTGATTCATACTGAAACAATGCCGTTGGTTCACCTTTAAGCCCCATCAGTTCATCAGTAGGCAACATATCAGGGTTCGGAGACGTGAAAATATCGGTTTGCGAGACAAAGTTGTAATCTCCGCCACCTGATTCAGCGTTTCGGTAATCTAAGTTAGTAAACTTATTGCTTGCTAAGTTACCGCCAGTAAAGCATTTGTTCAAAGAGTCTCGGTTTAGTGCAAAAGTAGCATTACGTAGTTTCTTATCTTGCAAGAACTCTTTTGAAAACGTGTTTACGCGAGCTTCTTTGCCGTTAAATTCTATTGCTTGAAACGTTACAAAGCCGCCGTCAGGGATATCTTCAAGATAAAACTTAAAGTTATCAGTGGTAGGTTTGATAATGTCTCCGGATCTTTTGCCATCGGCATCAGAGTAGTAACCGATAACATAGTTGGTCACTTGCTCTTTTGACGCTGCACTGTAGGTTAAAACCGTTTTATCGCCGTTCAGCTCAGTTTTGTGGTCATATACAGTACAACCTTTCGTAGTTGCTTCACTTTCAGTCATTGTTGCTGGTATAGCAAAATCAAAAGTAAACGCAGTTTTCGGCGCTGCACCACCGCCACCGCCGCCACCGCCGCCGCAACCGACCATTAACCCTGAGATGATTGCCACTAGTGGCAGTACTTTAAGCTGTTTCATGTCTTTTTCCTAAACTGAGCGGCAATGATTAGCCAAAAAATTGTCTTTGCTCTGTCCAAAGCAAGAATAAAGCCAGCTTTATATAATCACCGTGAATATTGACATTTAATCTGCATCTCGTGCAAAAGGACAAAAAGTTCTAATTTTATGCAACTTGTGTAATGAAATTACACAAGATCTCCGCATCTCATTCGCATGCCAGAAACTTTCTGTAGTTTTATTTCACAACCATTCTTAAAGTGATCTAAATCAATCACCCTAAATGGCTATCTTGCTAGACTCCTGCCAAAAGATGAGGCTTTTTTTGTGCCTCAACACAATAAGTTATTAGCTATGCTTAGGCACAGTGTCGACGTGTAACAAATCTAACAATAGCTAGCATAAGCGTGCCGCAGGATGCGGATTAACACAATTGAATGAAGAATTCATAACTTTTAAATATATGAGGAATCTATGTCAGACGCAGTTAACAAAACGCACTCTGATTCAGATATCGAGACCAAGAGCTACCGTGAGCTTCATCGTCCAGCATCTGAGTTCGCAAGCCGTTCAGACTACCTAGACCACGAACTACAAATTATGAAGCCACGTCGTTTTGGCTTGAACTTGCCAGGTCGTGACTTCCGCTTTGAGCTTGAAGACCTTGTTCCAGCGCTTGCTGGTACTATCGGTATTATCGCAATGTACTCTGCGGTAATGATGTCTTGGGCTGAAGGTCTTACTGCAGCATGGGACCACGTAAACTTAGGCAAGGACTTTGCTATCGAAGTTGCGCGTGTAGAAATGCTCATCCCTGCACTTCTTTTCTGTGTACTTGCCTCTGGTTTTATTAACCCTAAAGCCAACCTAGCAGGCAACCACGGCCCAATGATCCCTCTTATTGGTACCATCGCTCTTGCTGGTGCTCACCCTCTTGCATTAGCAATTCTCATTGGTGTGTTTGGTTTGATTTTGAGCCTCTTAAAAGGTGGGTCAAAACTGGTTAACCTCACCTCTGAAGGTACGGCTGGTGGCCTTCTTATTTTCCTAGGTTTAACCGGAACCATGAGCCAAATTAACTCTATTCAAGCTTGGGCTGTTGGTTTGCAATCCGATACGGTTGCCGCTGGTAGCATGGGTTACATCGGTCTAATTGTTCTTGCGGTTACCATTGGCTTATACGCGTTCCTTGCTAAAGTGAACAAACGCTGGCTAGCGATCCCTGTTTGTGCCTTCACTGGGCTTGCAATCGCACTTGCTCTTGGCGCAGGCTTCGATATTAAATTCGTAACCGAGACAGGCCTTCCAAACCTAAATCCAATCTACTGGTGGGGTTCAACAGAAGAAGGTTGGATGCTTGGTCTTCCTAATATGGAACACTTCATCGCTTCTCTACCATTCGCCATTCTTGCGGTAGCAATGTGGTCACCTGACTTCTTGGGTCACCGTATCTTCCAAGAGATGAACTATCCACGTAAGAGTGAGAAAGTGCTGATGGACGTTGATGACACAATGACAATGTGTTCCGTTCGCCAAATGGTCGGTACTGCAGTGGGTGGTGGTAACATCACATCATCTTGGGGGACTTACATGATCCCTGCTGCAATCGCGAAACGCCCTATTCCTGCTGGCGCCATCTTACTAGGCTCTCTATGTATTATTGTTGCAATCCTTGGTTTTCCTATGGACGTTGCAGTATGGCCTCCAGTTATGCGCGTTGCTCTTCTCGTTGGTGTATCTCTACCACTGCTTGAAGCTGGCATGCAGATGGTGAAGGACTCGAAAGACTCACAAGCAGCAGGTATCTGTATCTTTGGTTCTGCCGTTGTTAACCCAGTTCTAGCTTGGGCACTAACTATGCTTTTAGATAACAACGGTTTAATTGGAGATAAAGAGCGCGCGTCTCGCCTATCATTTGTAGACAAGATTGTGATCCCAGTAAGCGTACTTGTTATCTGTTTAGTTGCTATGCTTGCAGTTGGTATGCTTGAAGGCCAGTATGGCATCCAAGCTTGGCTATAAGCTAGCAGTCCAGAAATTTGTGGGTAGCGCTCGTCGCTACCCCATTTTTATCGAGATTTTTGAGGATTTATTGATTTAGTTTAAGGTTTGCAAAAAAATTTTAGTTTAACCTCTAACTGTTGCTTAAAAAGAAAAACGTTAAAACTAGTGACAATATTTATAGTTTTGTAAATCGAATACGTAAATTTAAGACTATAAATATTGTTATTCATAAGAGTGTACTGTTCCCCTCTTTTATCTGGGGATAGCTGGCTCAACGGCGAAGCAGTACGTATTTTTTTCTACTAAAAAGGTAGGTATGTCATGGCAGAGCAATTTGCTAAAGCTTGGGAAGGTTTTGCTGCAGGCGACTGGCAAAACGAAGTAAACGTTCGTGATTTCATTCAGAAGAACTACACTCCGTACGAAGGCGACGAATCTTTCCTAGTTTCTGAAGGTACTGAAGCGACTAACAAGCTTTGGGCTAAGGTAATGGAAGGCATCAAACAAGAGAACGCGACTCACGCTCCTGTTGATTTTGATACTTCAGTTATCTCTACCATCACTGCTCACGATGCAGGCTACATCGAAAAAGACCTAGAAACTATCGTAGGTCTTCAAACTGACGCTCCTCTAAAACGTGCGATCATCCCTAACGGTGGTATCCGCATGGTTGAAGGTTCATGCAAAGCCTACGACCGCGAGCTAGACCCACAAGTTAAAAAAATCTACACAGAATACCGTAAAACTCACAACCAAGGCGTTTTCGATATCTACACTCCTCAAATCATGGCGTGTCGTAAATCTGGCGTACTGACTGGTCTTCCAGATGCATACGGTCGTGGTCGTATCATCGGTGACTACCGTCGTGTTGCTCTATACGGTATTGACTTCCTAATGAAGGATAAATTCGCGCAGTTCTCTTCTCTACAAGAGCGTTTTGAGAACGGCGAAGACCTACAAATGACAATGCAGCTTCGTGAAGAGATCGCAGAGCAACACCGTGCTCTAGGTCAAATCAAAGAAATGGCTGCAAAATACGGTTGTGATATTTCTCGTCCTGCTGAAACTGCGCAAGAAGCTATTCAGTGGACTTACTTCGGTTACCTAGCTGCTGTTAAATCTCAAAACGGTGCGGCTATGTCTCTAGGTCGTACTTCTACGTTCCTAGACATCTTCATCGAACGTGATATCGCGGCTGGTAAGCTAACTGAAGAACAAGCTCAGGAAATGATCGACCACTTCGTAATGAAACTACGTATGGTTCGTTTCCTACGTACTCCTGAGTACGATGATCTATTCTCTGGCGACCCTATCTGGGCAACTGAGTCTATGGGTGGTATGGGTCTTGACGGTCGTACGCTAGTTACTCGTACAAACTTCCGTTTCCTAAACTCACTATACACTATGGGTCCTTCTCCAGAGCCAAACATCACTGTTCTTTGGTCTGAGCAACTACCTGAAGGCTTCAAGAAGTTCTGTGCGAAAGTATCTATCGATACTTCTTCTATTCAGTACGAAAATGACGACCTAATGCGTCCAGACATGAACTCTGACGACTACGCGATCGCATGTTGTGTATCTCCAATGGTTGTTGGTAAGCAAATGCAGTTCTTCGGTGCTCGTGCGAACCTTGCAAAAACAATGCTTTACACCATCAACGGTGGTGTGGATGAGAAGCTAAAAATCCAAGTTGGCCCGCAAATGCCTAAGATCGAAGGCGATGTTCTTAACTACGATGAACTGTGGGAGAAAATGGACCACTTCATGGATTGGCTAGCGAAACAATATGTGACTGCACTAAACGCTATCCACTTCATGCACGATAAGTACAGCTACGAAGCGGCACTAATGGCTCTACACGACCGTGACGTTAAACGTACTATGGCTTGTGGTATTGCTGGTCTATCTGTTGCAGCTGACTCACTATCTGCAATTAAATACGCAAAAGTTAAGCCAATTCGTGACGAAGACGGTCTAGCAATCGACTTCGAAATCGAAGGCGATTACCCTAAATTCGGTAACAACGACCCACGCGTTGATGACATTGCATGTGAACTTGTTTCTGTATTTATGGGCAAAATCCGTAAGCTTAAGACTTACCGTGACGCAATCCCTACTCAGTCAATTCTTACTATCACTTCAAACGTGGTTTACGGTAAGAAAACTGGTAACACGCCTGATGGTCGTCGTGCTGGTGCTCCATTTGCTCCAGGTGCAAACCCAATGCACGGTCGTGACGAGAAAGGTGCTGTAGCATCACTAACTTCAGTTGCTAAACTGCCGTTTGCTGACGCACAAGATGGTATCTCTTACACATTCTCTATCGTACCTAACGCACTAGGTAAAGATGAGGGTTCACAACGCGCTAACCTTGCTGGTCTGATGGATGGTTACTTCCACCACGAAGCGGGTATCGAAGGTGGCCAACACCTAAACGTGAACGTTCTTAACCGTGAAACTCTAGAAGACGCAGTTAAGCACCCAGAGAAATACCCTCAGCTAACAATCCGTGTATCTGGTTACGCTGTTCGCTTCAACTCTCTAACTGCAGAGCAACAAGCTGACGTAATCGCACGTACATTCACTGAGTCTCTATAAGACTATAGCGAAATAACGTTCTAGTAATACAACAAAGGCTGATGCTAAGTAGCATCAGCCTTTTTTTATTTCTTGAATGAAAGTTGTGATATCGCGAAAGACTTTTGCCCGCATTCTTACGTATGATGCGAAAAAAGTTAGCAAATAAAGTCTATGAGATTTAGTAAATTAATTATTCTTACCCTTCTTTCTCCAGTTGCAATAGCATCCACTAAGTCTACGGTTTCTTTTACCATCGACAACGATGGTATTTTTGGCGTCGATCAAGACTATACGAATGGTGTTTTCCTTTCGTACGCGACAGACCAACTGATACAAGAAAGCCAATGGAAATGGCTGAGTCTAGCTAACTCAGAGCACGCCAATATCGATAAAATAGAGTTGGTTCTTGGCCACAAAATGTGGACTCCAAGCGACATTGAAGCCGATTATCCACTAATCAATGATCGCCCATATGCCGGTTACCTACACACCGAAATCAACTACCTTTCCCTAACGAGTGACAAAGCTGTACGGTACAATTTCACCATAGGAGCTACGGGTGAAAGTTCGCTATCAGAAAAGGCGCAAGAAATCGTTCACGGCATAACAGGATCGACGGACCCTCAAGGTTGGGATTACCAGATTGAAGATAAAGTTGCGTTCAGCCTTGGTTACCGCGTATTTAACAAATTGATGCGCAGCGAAGAACAAAAAACACAATGGGAGATCACCAACATTAACGACATCAATGCGGGTAACTTCCGTAGTGATGTCTCTCAAGGCGTCATGTTTCGTTGGGGTACAAACCTAGCGAATAGCATCGGAGCCGCCAATATCAGTGTCGAAAGCCCTTTTTCAGCAAGTATGATCGCTCAGAACACGTCGAGTTGGTTCTTGTTCACCGGGTTTGAAGGTCGTTACCGCTTTAATGACATGACTATCGAAGGAGATCGTCCTGGCATTCCTGAACCATCAGCGCCATACGACGTCACTCTGCAAAATTGGCAAGCAAGTGCCGTCGCGGGGGTATCTTGGTACAACCAAAATTACGGTGCAAGCATCACCTTTACAATTAAAACACCGGATTATGAAGAAGCCCAAACCGATGTTTATGGGACAGGCTCGTTCTCCGTGTTCGCCTTTTTCTAAAAACTGGATTATCCCAGCATCGAAGTCAATCTAGATACACGGCAAGTTCTCGGGGTAGGTATTAACCACCTCGTGTTCAAGCGTTTATGTAGATTGGCTCCATCTATTTTCTTTCTTCAAATAACCTTGCCTTTAGTACCGACAAAGCTGTTTTAACCCTGCTTTTTGTAATAAAATAACAGCTAGAATTTACTAGTAATGAGAGCAAAAGATGTCAACAGCTGGTCGTATTCACTCATTTGAGTCATGTGGTACCGTAGACGGACCTGGTATTCGATTTATCGTCTTCTTGCAAGGTTGTTTAATGCGCTGTAAGTATTGCCATAACCGCGATACTTGGGACACGCATGATGGCAAAGAAGTCACGGTTGAAGAAATCATTTCCGAAGCGAAAAGTTACCGCCACTTCATGAATGCATCAGGCGGTGGCGTTACTTGTTCTGGCGGCGAAGCGATGCTTCAACCGGAATTCGTACGTGATTTTTTCCGCGCTGCTAAAGCCGAAGGCATTCATACATGTCTAGATACTAACGGTTATGTTCGTAAGCACACTGATGTTATCGATGAAGTACTGGATGCAACAGACTTAGTCATGCTTGACATCAAACACATGAAAGACGAAGTGCACCAAGATCTCATTGGTGTATCCAACCGACGCACATTGGACTTTGCTCGTTACTTGCAAAAAATCGGAAAGAAAACATGGATTCGCTATGTCGTCGTGCCTGGTTACACAGATGACCCAGAAGCAGCACACATGCTTGGTGAATTTATTAAAGACATGGATAACATCGAAAAGGTCGAGTTACTTCCTTACCACAAATTAGGGGCTCATAAGTGGGAAGCGTTAGGCTTAGAATACCCACTCGAAGGAGTAAACCCGCCACCGAAAGAAACCATGGATGAAATTCAATCCATTCTTGCTCAATACAACGATAACGTAAAATACTAAGTGAACCGCAAGACTAACCTCTTTAAAATACCAGCTTATTGCTGGTATTTTTTTGATTATATCTAAGCCTTATCAGTGAGTTTCTCTGCGGTCATTTAGGTATAAAAAGAACGATAGAAATGATTGCGTCATGTTCGCATAGGAAGGAAGTAACATGGATTTGTTTAACTTAGGCTCTCTTGTTGTCTCAATTTGGATAGTAGTAGTCTACTGCCTACCAGATTGGAAAAAAGTCGTTTGGCCCAAACTGGAAAAAGAAAAAGGATTTCAGCACCTCGTTTTTGCAACGCTCTTCTTTTTCAGTATTTTATGGACAGCTCAAGCAGGTGTAAAAGAAGGATTACAGATTCATTTTCTTGCACTAACAACACTGACGATGATGTATGGTTGGCGCATGGCATTTCTAATCAGTATCCCTGCAATGCTGGTCAACCACCTACTACATGATGTGTCCTTGCTACTCTTACCCACGTCGTTAGTTCTATCTGCCCTAATTCCGATTTTCATTAGTTACTTAGTGTTTCTTCTGAGTTACCACTACTTACCACGAAACATTTTTGTTTTCATCTTCGTTGCTGGATTTTTCAATGGCGCGATAACAGGAAGTCTGCACCTCATCATTAACTCTTTTTATCACCTATCAGTTGGTCACTACGATTGGGAAACCATTCAACATAACTACTTTGTTTTTGTGCCGTTGCTCGCCTTTCCAGAAGGTCTATTAAATGGTATGGCACTGGCGGTTTTAACCGTATTCAAGCCAGAGTGGCTGAGAGTATTTTCAGACCGAGACTACATATACAATCATTACCATAAATAAGTGTTTTCAAACTGGTCAAAAGTGACAGTTCTTGCCATTTTTTAGTATTAAATATGTGTTGAGATCATGTTTCACTCATGTCTTAAGCGTTAACCTAAGCACATTAAAAATGTATTAGATATCTAGTGAGGTCACCATGGAAATGTCAAACGCTCAACGTTTGATTCTATCAAACCAATACAACCTTATGTCTCAACTTGATCCAAGTAATGCGGCCAAATACAAACGCTTACAAACGATCGTTGAACGTGGTTATGAACTACAAATGCGAGAGTTGAACAAAGATTTCGGCTGCCTCTCAGAAGCAGAGTGTCGTGAGATCATCGACGTTATGGAGATGTATCATGCGATGCAAGAGTCTTACAACATGCTAGACGATGAAGATCGTAGCAACGTGGATCAACGTCGCTTGAAGTTCTTGGGATTTGATATCGCTTCAGAAGCGCAACAAGTACATTACGTACGTTTTCTCATCGATTCTGAAGGTTTGTACCCTCAGTTTGACAAGGCAGATCATCACTTTAACAGCCAAATGCCGATGCTAGATAAATACCGCCGTATGCTGCAAACTTGGCGTAACTGCCCTCGTCAGTATCATTTATGTGAAAACGAACTAGCGCAAATCTTCAGCGCATAAAATGGTCGTCTAAGAATGAGGAGAGCGCCCGCTCTCCTTGTTATTTACCCTGTCACAAACTTATCTAAGACTTTGCTCTCTTCCTACCTCTTTCACTTGCCTTGCTCAATGTAGAACAACGAATCACTGAGACTCTTCCGTCTTTGCCAAATATTTGATTTCTATTGCACCTATTCACGACATAAATTCGTCCTTAATAAAAGAGTGATTCAAATGTCACTTTTACAATAAATTCATAATTGTTAAGCAAAATTGCAAATCCCCGACTAGGCTTAAGTAGAGAAAGGCTGTGATTGAAAAATTCATATCCACCGCTCACCGTTGTAACGAAAAAACCGTCCATAAAGCAAAGTCTTTGGTGTCGCCAATCTTACATTCTGTACGAACCAAATGTGATAACAGGACGTATATTCAAACAACAACGAGCATAACTGTTGGTGGAAAGCCTGAATCAACGTTCGTCGGTAGACTGACTATTAAAGGGGAAAGCGACATGAGTATTTTCGACCACTATCAATCAAGATATGAAGCTGCAAAAGATGAAGAGATGTCGTTACAGGAGTTTTTAGCCCTGTGTAAAGATGACAAAAGCGCTTATGCTAATGCAGCAGAACGCCTACTGATGGCGATTGGTGAACCAGAGATAATCGATACGGCAAAGGATCCGAGACTAAGCCGAATCTTCTCGAATCGTGTTATCTCTCGTTATGAAACCTTTAAAGACTTTTATGGCATGGAAGATGCTATAGAACAAATTGTGTCTTACCTAAAACATGCGGCGCAAGGCCTAGAAGAGCGTAAGCAGATTCTTTACCTACTCGGCCCTGTAGGTGGCGGTAAGTCTTCGCTTGCAGAAAAGCTTAAGGCTCTGATGGAACAGATGCCTATTTATGTTCTTACTGCTAACGGCGAACGCAGCCCAGTGAATGACCATCCATTCTGCCTATTCAAAGCCACAGAAGATGGCGATATTTTGAAAAAAGAGTATGGCATCGAGCACCGTTATCTTCGCTCGATCATGTCTCCTTGGGCCGCTAAACGTCTTCACGAGTTTGGTGGTGATATCACCAAATTTAAAGTAGTGAAAGTACGCCCTTCTATCCTTGACCAAATCGGTATTGCCAAAACTGAACCAGGCGATGAAAACAACCAAGATATCTCATCATTGGTTGGTAAAGTCGATATTCGTAAGCTTGAACACTATTCGCAAGACGATCCAGACGCTTACAGCTACTCCGGTGCGCTGTGTAAAGCAAACCAAGGTTTAATGGAATTCGTTGAGATGTTCAAAGCACCAATCAAAGTGCTTCACCCGCTGCTAACAGCAACGCAAGAAGGCAACTTCAACGGTACAGAAGGCCTTTCTGCGATTCCATTCGACGGTATGATTCTGGCTCACTCAAACGAATCTGAGTGGCAGACCTTCCGTAACAACAAGAACAATGAAGCGTTCTTGGACCGTGTTTATATTGTGAAAGTACCTTACTGTCTACGTGTTTCAGAAGAAGTCAAAATCTACCAAAAACTTCTCGAAAACAGTGAGTTATCTCAAGCCCCTTGTTCACCAAGCACACTCGAGACTCTGGCACAATTCAGTATTCTTTCTCGACTTAAAGAGCCTGAGAACTCGTCCATCTTCTCTAAGATGCGCGTATACGACGGTGAAACGCTGAAAGATACGGATCCAAAGGCAAAAAGCTATCAAGAGTATCGTGATTATGCTGGTGTCGATGAAGGCATGAACGGTCTCTCAACACGTTTTGCCTTTAAGATTTTGTCACGCGTATTTAACTTCGACCAAACCGAAGTGGCAGCCAACCCTGTACATCTATTCTATGTGATTGAACAACAGGTTGAGCGCGAACAGTTCCCTGCTGAAACAGCAGAGAAATATCTCGAGTTCTTGAAAGGCTACCTAGTACCTCGATACGTTGAATTTATCGGTAAAGAGATTCAGACCGCTTATCTTGAGTCTTACTCTGAATACGGCCAAAACATCTTCGACCGATATGTCACCTATGCAGACTTCTGGATTCAAGACCAAGAGTACCGAGATCCAGAAACTGGTCAGCTATTTGATCGCTCTTCACTGAATGCTGAGCTAGAGAAGATCGAAAAAACAGCTGGTATTTCTAACCCGAAAGATTTCCGAAACGAAATCGTTAACTTTGTGCTTCGTGCGAAAGCGAATAACAATGGTCAAAACCCGGTTTGGACCAGCTACGAAAAACTGCGCACAGTAATCGAGAAGAAAATGTTCTCCAATACCGAAGAGCTACTTCCGGTTATCTCATTTAATGCGAAAACCTCTTCTGAAGATCAGAAGAAGCACGACGACTTTGTCGCTCGCATGATGGAAAAAGGCTATACCGAGAAACAGGTTCGCCTACTTTCTGAGTGGTACCTACGAGTACGTAAGTCATCCTAACCCAGTATTGAGTTAGGTCGCTTGTGAAACATGAAGAGGGCTATTTCATGGCGCAATTTATAGACCGAAGGCTCAATGGCAAGAACAAGAGCGCTGTTAATCGACAGCGCTTCTTGAAGCGCCACAAAGAGCAAATAAAAGAGTCGGTAGCAGACGCAGTGAATCGACGCTCGATTACGAATACGGAAACGGGCGAAGACGTCTCTATCCCTCACAAAGACATCAATGAGCCTATATTTCATCAAGGCAAAGGTGGTGTTCGCGAACGAGTTCATCCCGGTAACGATCAATTTATTGCTGGTGATAAAATTGAGCGTCCCAAAGGTGGCGGTCAGGGTAGCGGCTCAGGAGAAGGGAACGCCAGTCCAGATGGAGAAGGCCAAGACGAATTTGTATTCCAAATATCAAAAGATGAGTACCTCGATATTTTGTTCGAAGATCTCGAGCTGCCTAATCTAGAAAAAAACCAAATTGCCAAAATCACTGAATGGAAAACACACCGTGCAGGCTTTCAAACTGCCGGTATCCCTTCCAATATCGCCGTAGTACGTTCTCTGCAACAATCTCTTGCGCGCCGTACTGCAATGACTGCCGGTAAGAAACGACTTCTTAAAGAGTTAGAAGACGAACTTGCTCGCATCAAAAATATTGAACCTGCTCAGCAGTTTGAAGAGAACCGCTTGAAGGCTGAAATTGAAGAACTGCGCAAGAAAATCGAAAGCGTGCCGTTCATCGATACCTTCGACTTACGCTTCAAGAACTATGAGAAACGCCCGGTACCATCGAGCCAAGCGGTCATGTTCTGTCTAATGGACGTATCCGGTTCGATGGATCAGGCAACGAAAGACATCGCAAAACGCTTCTATGTTCTTTTGTACTTGTTCTTAACTCGTACCTACGAGAATGTCGAAGTCGTCTTTATCCGCCACCATACCCAAGCGAAGGAAGTGGACGAGCACGAATTTTTCTACTCACAAGAAACCGGGGGCACCATTGTATCTAGCGCACTCAAGTTAATGGATGAAATAGTAAAAGAGCGATACCCGATTGGTCAGTGGAACATATATGCAGCTCAAGCATCCGACGGTGACAACTGGGCAGATGATTCGCCAAGGTGCCGGGATCTATTAGTGAACAAATTACTTCCAAACTGTCAGTACTACTCTTACATAGAGATCACACGGCGCTCGCACCAAACTCTATGGCATGAGTACGAAAAACTCACTGAAGAGTTTCCTAATTTCGCAATGAAAAACATTCGCTCTGTGGAGGATATTTTCCCAGTCTTTCGTGAACTATTCCAAAAAGAAACGGCGTAAGGAGGCTAGCGATGAATACCGCAACGAGAAACCTCTCAGGAGAGGCGCCTAAGAAGCGTAACAGTAAAGTGTTGCCAGATGGACCAGATTGGACATTTGAGCTGTTAGAGCGATACCACAAAGAAATTAAGCGTGTCGCGGAGCATTATCGCCTAGACACTTACCCTAACCAAATAGAAGTGATTACTTCAGAACAGATGATGGATGCCTACTCAAGTATCGGCATGCCAATCAATTACAATCACTGGTCATTTGGTAAAAAATTCATCCAAACAGAGCAGAACTATAAACATGGTCAAATGGGGCTAGCCTACGAGATTGTGATTAACTCCGACCCTTGTATTGCTTATTTGATGGAAGAAAATACGGTAACAATGCAAGCACTCGTTATAGCGCACGCGTGTTACGGCCATAACTCTTTTTTCAAAGGTAATTACCTATTCCAAACGTGGACTGACGCCAGTTCTATTATCGACTATCTGCTGTTCGCCAAAAAGTACTTAGCCGAATGTGAAGAACGATATGGCGTAAAAGAAGTGGAAAAGCTTCTCGACTCTTGTCACGCGTTAATGAACTTTGGTGTAGACCGCTACAAGCGTCCAGAGAAAATCTCAATTACAGAGGAAAAAGCAAGACAAGAAGAACGCGAAGCATACCTACAATCTCAAGTTAATGAGCTTTGGCGCACGGTACCAACAGCCAAGACGAAAGAGGAAGACATTAAAGAGCGATTCCCAAGCGAGCCTCAGGAAAATTTGCTCTACTTCTTCGAAAAACATGCTCCGTTGTTAGAGCCATGGCAACGTGAAGTTGTTCGGATCGTCCGTAAGATCAGTCAGTATTTTTATCCGCAAAAACAAACGCAAGTCATGAATGAGGGCTGGGCAACGTTCTGGCACTACACCATACTCAACCATCTTTATGATGAGGGCTTGGTGTCTGAAAAGTTCATTCTAGAGTTCTTACATAGCCACACCAGTGTCGTGGCTCAGCCGCCTTATAACAGTCCTTACTTTAATGGCATTAACCCCTACGCGTTAGGCTTTGCCATGTTCCGAGATATTAAGCGTATCTGTGAAGAACCAACTGATGAGGACAAGGAGTGGTTTCCAGACTTGGCAGGAACCGACTGGTTAGATGCAGTGCATTTCGCGATGCATAATTTCAAAGATGAAAGCTTTATTAGCCAATACCTTTCTCCGAAATTAATGCGTGATTTCAAGTTGTTTGCGATCAACGATGATGATCATAAGAACTTTATTGAAGTCGCTGCGATACACGATGAGATGGGTTATAAACGCATTAGAGAAACCCTAGCCGCTCAGTATAACTTATCTAATCTTGAGCCAAACATTCAGGTGTTTAATGTCGATGTCCGTGGTGATCGCTCGCTTACGTTGCAGTACGTTCCTCACAACCGCATCCCACTTGATGATAGTTACGAAGAAGTTCTAAAGCACGTGTATCGATTATGGGGCTTTGATGTCATTCTCCAAGAAGTGAAAGACACCGGTCACCGAGAGGTGTTAGCGACCTGCCCTAAACGGAACCAATACGACACTAACATTTAACTAATACCGCGATACAAGTAAAACAAAAAGGCTCCTAATTCAGGAGCCTTGTTTATTCTTAAATCTATATGAGCATTTGTTACGCTTGCTTTGCAACAATCGCGCGCACGGCTTCTAGATCTTCGGGCGTATCAACGCCTGCTGCTGGTGCTTCTTTCGCTACCGCCACATGAATTTTTTCACCGTACCAAAGCACTCGCAGTTGCTCAAGACACTCAATCTGCTCTAATGCACTTGGTGCCCAGTTGACATACGTATTAATGAAACCAGCTCGATAAGCATAAATACCAATATGACGCATTAATGGGTTGGCAATGGTTTTGTCTTGTTTAGCAAAGTTATCGCGATCCCAGGGGATGGTTGCTCGACTAAAGTACATCGCATAGCCTTGCTCATCTGCGACAACTTTAACAGCGTTCGGGTTGAACACTTCCTCTTCCGAGTCTATTTCTACAGCTAACGTCGCCATCGGGGCTTCACACCCAGATAAGTTATCAGCAACCTGACGAATGATGGACGGCGGAATCAAAGGCTCATCCCCTTGCACATTAACAATAATGTGGTCTGACGGAATAGCCATCTTTTCAACAACTTCGGCAAGACGCTCCGTACCTGATTCGTGGTGGGGAGAGGTCATACAAACTTTACCACCAAATGACGAAACCGCTTTCGCAACACGCTCGTCATCAGTTGCAACGATGACATCTTCCGCACCCGCTTGTAGCGCTTGTTCATAAACCCACTGAACCATAGGCTTACCACCAATATCCGCTAGCGGTTTACCAGGCAAACGGCTCGATGCGTAGCGCGAAGGGATGACAACCGTAAAAGACATTAGCGTCCCTCATCCATGCTCATAGTGCGAGCTTCAGGCTCTAGCAGAACTGGAATACCCTCTTTGATCGGGTAAGCAAGGCGATCCAATTTGCAGATCAACTCTTGATTATCTTTATCGTACGTCAGCTTACCTTTGCAAACAGGGCAAGCTACAATCTCAAGTAGACGGTGATCCATAAGCCGCTTTAACCTCTTTTATTCTATTTAAAATTTGCTCTGCATCGTTTGATTCAAACTGGGCAGATACAGGCAGATACCACCAATTATCTTGCGCATAATGGCTGCACTTGACGGCATCTTTCTCGGTCATAACCACATTGGTCCCTTGTTGAGCCAATGCTTCTAATTCTTGTTGATCAAAGTCTTGATGGTCAGCAAAACCTTTTGTGACTTTAACATCTGCGTTCATCGAGTTTAGTGTATGAAAAAACCGCGGAGGATGCCCAATGCCCGCAAATGCGACGAGATCTTTCAACTCCGAGACATCCACATGTTGCTTAGTCTTAAGATTAATAGCTTTAGAGGGTGCTAAAGCCATTGCGATTTCGCCCGTATGCGCTTGACCGCCATTGGTGATGATAAAGTCGACTTCTTTAAGTCGCTCAATACCTTCACGTAAAGGACCTAATGGAATCAGGCTTTCATTCCCAAACCGGCGATTCCCATCCACAATCACTAACTCAATATCACGGCCTAACGCATAATGTTGTAATCCATCATCCGTAATTATGATATCCACATCCAAATCTAGCAGTGCTTTCACTGCATTTGAACGCACAGGATCTACCGCAACAGGTGCTCCTGTACGGCGATGAATCAACTTAGGTTCATCGCCACAATGCTTCGCTGGCGTATCTTCTTTTAGCACTAACGGATAGGCAGGAGCCTTTGCCCCATAACCACGAGAAACAACCCCCGGCTTAAAGCCCATTTGCTGTAGTTGCTCAACAAGCCACACAACAACTGGTGTTTTACCATTGCCACCAGCAGTGATATTGCCAACCACAACAACAGGTATTGGCGCATTATAAGCTTGCTTGCGGCCAGTTTGGTATTGCTTTCGCTTTGACTTGCTTATCGTTCCAAATAATAAACTCAGTGGCCACAAAAGCGGCCACAAGAGGTATTTTATTGGATGGTTTTCAAACCAGATTTTTTCAACCACCGCGCTTATTCACCAAACTGAATACGGTGCAATTGTGCATACGCACCATTTTTCTTAATAAGCTCAGCGTGGTTGCCACGTTCAATGATGGCACCATCATCAACCACAAGAATTTCATCGGCTTTCTCGATTGTGGATAAGCGGTGCGCTATTACAAGTACCGTTTTATCTTTTTGCAGCTCATCAAGTGCAGCTTGAATAGCTCGCTCGGATTCGGTATCCAAAGCCGAAGTTGCCTCATCAAGAATCAGCACTGGAGCATCACGCAATAGAGCTCGCGCAATCGCAACACGTTGGCGTTGACCACCAGACAAGCTAGCACCATTTTCACCAATCATGGTATCAAGTCCATCATCCATTTTGCTGATGAACTCCATCGCATGCGCGAGTGTTGCCGCTTTCTCGATATCACTGCGCTCATATTGGCCATCCGTTGCGTACGCAATATTGTTTGCTATCGTGTCATTAAACAAATGAACATTTTGCGATACTAGTGCAAATTGCTGGCGTAAATTCTTTAGCTCGTAATCACGAATATCATGCCCATCTAATGTGATAGATCCACTGTCAACATCATAGAAGCGGTTGAACAAGTTCGCGATGGTACTTTTACCTGAGCCAGAACGGCCAACTAGCGCCACCGTTTTTCCTCTTGGAATATCGAAGCTGACATTTTCCAATGCTGGTTTTTCTGCACCAGTGTAAGTAAAGCTTACGTTTTTAACTGAAACATCGCCATTTGCGCGTTCAACTGTCAACTTACCTTCGTTTTTCTCAGGCTCGAGGTCAATTAACGCGAAGAGCGTTTGGCTCGCGGCCATACCACGTTGGAACTGAGAAGTAACGTTAGTCAGCGCTTTAAGTGGGCGCATCAGACCAAACATTGCAGAGAAGACAACAGTAAATGTACCTGGAGTCAGTTGCTCTTTAATCGAATCAATACTTGCTAAATAAAGAACGGCAACAATTGCAAGTGATGCAATCATTTGGATGATAGGGTTAGCCGCCGCTTGAGCCGTCACCAACTTCATGCTTTGTTGACGCATTTGGTTGCTGACTTTTTCAAATCGTTTACGTTCGATGTCTTGGCCGCCATAGCTCAACACAACTTTATGGCCTTTCAGCATCTGCTCTGCTGATGCAGTTACGTTACCCATCATGGTCTGCATATTTTTGGATATTTTTCTAAAACGTTTAGAAACAACACCAATACCCCATGCTACAACGGGAGCAACAGCAAACAGCACTAGCGACAACTGCCAGCTGTTGTAAAACATCAAAACTAACAGACCAATGATACTTGCGCCTTCACGGACAATGCTCACCAACGCTTGGCTAGTTGCCGCTGACACTTGCTCTGAGTCGTAGGTTATACGCGACAATAAATTGCCCGTCTTTTCCTTATCAAAGTAAGACACTGGCATATGCATAAAGTGATTGAACACCATGCGACGGACTTGCATAACTACGTTGCCAGATACCCAGCTCAAACAGTAGGTGGAGACAAATCCACTTATGCCACGGATGAACATCATGGCAAAAATAATCAATGGAAGCGTGCGTAAAAAATCAGATTCAGCGTTCCCAAAACCTTCATCGAGTAGTGGTTTTAGCAGGGAAATCATATAGGTATCTGATATGGCATTAATAACTAATGCAATGACTGCAACGACAAGACCTGACTTATAAAGGCGAATAAATTGCCATAGACGCTTAAACGTCTGCCAAGTCGTTTCATCAGTATTTATCGACATAGAAGTGCTTTATTTTCTTACATTAAGACTCTCATTCTACTCCCTTACGCAGCATCTGCCTATACCAAGGCTCAAATGTATCGCTACGTTTGGTTTCTGAGCGCCAATTATCACGGTGAATAAAGAAGCTTACCTGACCACCCTCACCAGTATCAAGCCAAGTAATGCCAAGCTTTCGGTATGAAGCAACGACATTTTCCGCTGGCATTCCCCATCGATTGTTTTTTGCTAAAGAAGCAACCGCCACACTCGGGCTCACCGCCTCGATAAATCGAGGATTCGATGAACTTTTACTCCCGTGGTGAGGGACTAGCATCACATCGCTTTGTAACTTTCCGGGTTCTCTAAGCAAAATCCACTCGCTAATGGCCTCAATATCACCAGTAAAAAGCATACTAAAGTTAGAAATAGGGTCAGTAAGTCGTAATACACAGGAGTGCGGATTATACGCACGTTGAACAAGTGCAGGAGGCCAGAGCACTTCCATCTTTAATCCTTGCCATTTCCATTGGTCGCCTCTAGTGCAAGGTTCATATCCGATAAAGAATTGACTACTAAGTTTACGCTGTGGAGAAAAGGCATCTTCAATGAAAAAGCGGCCGCCTGCGTGATCATTATCGGAATGGCTTAGAATCAGTGTATCTATGCTTTCATAACCTCGTTGATGCAAAACCGGAGTGACGACCTGCTCTGCGATACTGCCACTTTGCCATGCTTTACCAGTGTCATACAGCAACACCTTGTCGTCTTTTTCTACAACCACTGCAAGGCCATGACCTACATCTAATACATCGATACGCCAATGCGGTTCATACTCCGCTGCAAACTTGATACTAATAACGATGCCGAGTAACAAATACCACGCGTACTGAGACATGAACCGTTGAAATATTAAGCAAACCACTATCACCATAACCAGCATTGTCATTTCCATGCTAATGGGTTGCCAAGAACCTACTGCGTACTGTATTGACGTGCTCAATGGCTGTAATGACCAGTCCACCAAATGCCACAGAGGCTTCGCTATCATTTCAAGAAACAAAGATGAGAACAGGGCTAGAAACATCAAAGGTACAACGATAAATCCGAACCAAGGAATAAATACCAAGTTGTAGGCTATTGAGGACAAACTAAAACCGGAGAAGAAATGGCCACTAACAGGTACGATTAAAGCGCTCAACATCAATTGAGTAAGCAATAACGCTTTTAATCGCGCTTTCCAACCTCCCCTTTGATGTCGAATCAAATTAATTGCGAACAATACCGCACAAACGGAGAGGTACGATAACCAAAAGCTCATACTGTAGGATGCAAAAGGTTGGACAAGCAGTTGTAGAGATACTGCAAGCAAAAGAACTCGCCAAGAAGTCCAGTGCACCAGAGTATACTTCAGGAGAACGTAAACAACGCATACCGACACTGCTCGCGTAGTAGGCAGAGAGAAATCCGCTAACCAAGCGTAGGCAACAGCGAAGATCAGCCCATATAAGCTAGGTAACAACTGGTATTGGGGTAATAGATAACGAACGGTACCGCCCACGACTAGCCCAAAAGTAAACGCCATACCAATATGTAAACCAGAAATGGAGACCAAATGCAGTAAACCACTGTCCCTGAGCGCTTGCCAATCTTCCTTAGACAACCAAGAACGGTCAGCAAAAACTAACGCACTTATTAACGAGAAATGATGAAGGGAAGACACATCATCAGCGACATCGGCAATAATGGATTGACGCAGAGATACATTAGAACGAACAATCCACTTAGCATCTTTGTTAACAACCGCTCGGGCGATAATATTTTTACCCATCGCGTGCTTTTCAGCATCAAAGCCAGCTTCGTTGCGTAGACCTGTAATCGGCTTTAACGAGATGGATGTCGTAAACTCACTGTTAACATCGAGTGGAAAAGGCGTAATAAGACGGATTTTAGGTTTAAGAAAAGGTAACAGAGTTTGAGAATTTACCGCTTCTATAGCGACAATACCTTCATAACCGTGACTTATTTGCGTAAAAGGGCTGTCAACTTTACCAATTATGGTAATATTCTCCCCTGCTTGAAAAAGGGCTTGTCTCTGAGACTCCAATACATTGCCGTGGACGATGACAACCATAAAGCCCGCAATTGCGCCTATGCTAATTAAGCCACGACGTAATTTGATTATTGAGCCAGTGGTTATTATTCCCAGCAGCAACCAACGCCAATCTGGTATTGTCGGCCACCAAGCTGACGAGATTACGCTCGCTACAAATAACGCCAAGGTCCAACTTTTTTCTGAGAGAGTCATGCTGTCCTATGCCTAGAAAGCTGATAAAACGCTTCATGCCAGATCATGAATTGATCAAACGCCAAAAAGCATTGAAGGTCTTCGGCAATGTGTTGTACAACCCAAACTTGTGGTGCTTAAACCGCCGCTCGGCATCAGGGGCTTTTGCTGTCGGGTTATTTATGGCTTTTGTTCCGCTGCCGAGCCAAATGATCATGGCCGCTGGTTTGGCCATTATGTTGGGTGTCAATCTGCCCCTCTCCGTCGCTTTGGTATGGATCAGCAATCCTATCACTATGCCTGTGCTATTTTACTTTGCGTACAAGCTAGGTGCTCTAGTGATGCGTCTTCCCCCGCAACCTTTTCACTTTGAACTATCGTGGGAATTCATCATGCAGCAAATGAGCACCATTGGACCTCCATTTCTATTGGGCTGCGCAATTTGTGGGGTTGTATCCGCGATTATTGGCTACTTCGGAATTCGAGGGCTTTGGCGCTACTCGGTGGTACGGAGCTGGCAAAAACGCAAAATAAGATAAGACCTTACTGCGTAAAAATCAGCATTTGAGCTATCAGTTGAGGGGCATCTAACAGTTAGAATGAAACGCGATGTTACTCAAGTCGGATAAATACAAAAAAGGACCGAATTCGGTCCTTTTTGTTTTTC
Source organism: Vibrio sp. 1978 (assembly GCF_033344345.1). Taxonomy (NCBI): domain Bacteria; kingdom Pseudomonadati; phylum Pseudomonadota; class Gammaproteobacteria; order Vibrionales; family Vibrionaceae; genus Vibrio; species Vibrio sp. 1978. Next base: position 40,492 of record NZ_JAWPOP010000025.1, on the reverse strand, counting down.
GCATATTGTAAAATAATCAGCTATTTAGAACTCAGTACAGCCGCCGGATTCAACCTTGCGGCACGAGAAGCAGGATACCACGTCGCAAGTAAACTAAGCACTATCGCCGTCACTGACACCAATGCGACATCTGGCCAGTGTAGTTGTGATGGTAAGAAGTCAACAAAGTAAATATCACCCGATAAAAACTGATGACCGATTAAGCTCTCTAGCCCTTTAATTAACGGAGTCAGGTTTAACGCTACTAAGACACCGATAACACTGCCGACGAGACTACCAAATACACCAGAGAATACACCTTGCCAAACAAAGATCCGTTTGATTAGGCTATCTTTTGCTCCCATTGTTCGCAAAATTGCAATTTCCGCCGCTCGGTCTTTCACTGCCATCATCAACGTAGACACAATATTAAAACATGCCACGCCAATCACCAGTACCATCACCAAGTACATAATGGTGCGCACGAGCTGAATATCGCGATACAAAAAACCAAACTTTTGCTGCCAGCTTTTCAAATACACGTAAACATCAACCATGCTACCAACCTCGCGAACAATAGAAGGCGCATTGAGAACATCGTCCGTTTTTAGTGAGATGCCAGTGACCCCTTCCCCTAACCTCGCGTATTGCTGAGCATCCGCTAATGGTACTAACGCTAGAGAGTGGTCGATTTGGCCATTCAACGTTAAGAACCCTGACACCTTCACGCGCACACGCTTAGGAGCCTGCACTTTATTTGCGCCGCCTGTTTGCGGAATCATCAACGTAACGTAATCCCCCACGGCGACATTTAGCTCGTTTGCTACACCTCGGCCTAAGATCACTTGCTGCTGACCGGCATAAAAGTTTTGCCAAGCTTCTTGGTCAATAAAATTCGATAAGCTCGACACCGCTTGCTCGAAAGTAGGCTCTACACCACGAACTTCTATCGCTTTTAGCTTACTGCCTTTTTCTGCCAAGCCCGTAAAACGAACGTACGGTGCTGCCGCAACAACATGTTCATGTTTTAGAGCTTGATTCATCGTTTTGGTGTAGTCATGAAGTGGTCCATTAACACCTTCTAACTCGCCGTGTGGGATCACAGACAACACACGCGATTGCAGCTCGCGCTCAAAGCCATTCATTGCAGACAAACCGATAATGATCACAGCAACGCCAACCGCAATACCAATGGTCGAAGAAAGCGATATGAAAGACACCATCTTGTTGCGCTTTTTCGCTCGACTGAAGCGACCACCAATCATCAAAGCTAAAGAGGTAAACAAAACTAGCCCTCCGCAGGTGCTGTATCAGTCACAAAACGATCTACGAGCAAACCATCTTGCATGTGCATTTGACGATCCATTTTTGCTGCCAGCTCTTTGTCATGCGTGACAACCAAAAATGCAATGTTTGACTCTTTATTGAGCTCGCGCATCAAATCATAGATAGACAGTGCCGTATTGTGATCTAAGTTCCCCGTAGGTTCATCAGCCAAGACCAGATCAGGTTTATTCACCAATGCACGCGCAATCGCAACACGCTGACGCTCACCGCCCGATAACTCGGAGGGTCTATGTTGCATCCGATGACTCAAACCAACTTTATCTAACAGCGCTTTAGCCGCCTGTTTTGCATCCGCTACTTTAGCACCGCCAATCATCAGTGGCATCGCCACATTTTCAAGCGCAGTAAAGTCAGCCAACAAGTGATGAAACTGGTATACAAAACCAAGGTGCTTGTTGCGTAATGCCGCCTGTTTGTTCGAGCTCAAAGCTGATAGGTTTTGCCCTAGAAAATCAACTTCACCATGAGTTGCGTCATCTAACGCACCTAAAATATGCAATAAGGTACTTTTTCCCGAACCAGAAGAGCCAACAATAGAAACCAACTCCCCTTTGTCGATATCGAAACTTACGCCTTTCAACACTTCCGTATCTAACGAACCCTCTCGGTAGACTTTACGAATATCACGACATTCTAATAGCTTATTCATAGCGAAGTGCCTCAGCAGGTTTAACAGAAGATGCTCGATAAGAAGGATAAAGCGTAGCAGCAAGGCTAAGAGCAATCGCCAATACCACCACTAAAAGAATTTGCAGTGAATCAATCAAGATGGGTAGATGACCACCAAAGCTGAATAGCGCCACACCAGCAGATTCAAGAATCGCATTTAGATTAAGTGACAAGATCACGCCCGCAGCGCCACCAACAATCGCGCCAATTACACCACTGCTTGCACCTTGCACCATGAAAATGGTCATCACTTGAGATTGAGTCATGCCTTGAGTTTTCAATATTGCGACTTCTGATTGCTTCTCCATTACCACCATGATTAAAGCGGAGATAATATTGAATGCAGCGACACCCACAATTAGACCTAGCATAAGTCCCATCATGTTCTTTTCCATTTTCACCGCTTGGAAAAGCTCACCACGCTGTTCGCGCCAATCACTCCATTCCCATCCATCAGGCATGGGTTGGTCAGCAAAATCCGTCACCATAAATGGGTCAGAGAAAAAGACACGCCAACCAGAAACCGTGTCTTTAGGGAAACGCATCAGCTTAGATGCATCCGTCATGTTCACAATCATTAATTGACCATCAACGTCCGATCCCGTATTGAAAATGCCTGAGACAGTAAAGTTTCGCTGGCTAGGAATACGGCCAAGTGGGGTAAACTGCGTTGCGTTGGTCACCATCAAGCGCACTTTATCCCCGATTGAGACCTTTAGTGAACGCGCCAAACTGTGACCCAAAAATACATTGTAGTCACCTGCTTGAAGTGACGATAATCGTCCGGCAATCAAATGGTTGCTAATCGGATCGCCTTTCTTAGGTTCAATACCGATGAGGTAACCAGCCGTCAGCTGTGCAGAACTCTGAATAACAGCCTCTCCTCTAACGATAGGCTCCGGCTGAGATTCACTCGACATCGCTTGAACAAATGGAGGGGCAGACTCGGTCATAGGCGTTTTTCCATCGTGTTGCGAAACAACGGCATGAGGTAGCACACCTAAAATGCGTTCTTTTAACTGCGATTCAAACCCGTTCATCACAGAAAGAACCGTCACCAACGCCATTACACCGATCGTAATACCCGCCGTCGACATATAAGAAACAAATCGGCTGAACCTATCTCCAGAGCGTCCCCGAAGATACCTTAAGCCAATAAACAATGAGATAGGATGATACATATAAGACAAACCAACTGGTTGTTTTGATATAAAGCTTTAGCGGATTATCTTACCTTACTCTTCTCATTAAGAAGACAAGAGAATCGCTAAATTTGTCAACGACATGCAATAAGTCTGTATTTAGGGCAAAAAGTTCAAGGACAAATCAGCTAAACTTGATAACTTCATTCAGTTAGCGATAATCAGTGCCCTATTTCTCTTTGTTTGTTGAGTGAACAGGGAGCGCTCACTGGCAAAAGGATCGACTATATGACAGAGCAAGAATACTTTACCGTCCATCATAACCTCACCATCAACGTCGAAACGTTGAGTGCGGACTTTGCTTTGCCAGATGAAGAAACATTTGCCTCCGAAATTCCAGCACCATTTATTGTCGCCAGTGAATTTAGTCACTTAGATATGTTGGCAGACAACGCGCGTCTAGAGCTGAAAAACAAAGAGTTAAAGCATGTGATCAACTTGCTTGATACGCAAAACGCGAAACTTAACCTCTTGTTGAGCTTTATGCTTTCACAACAAGATGACGCCTCCATTCGATATCAAACGACGCAGTTTGGTGCTAGTCAACTCAGTTTCCGCTCAGATACAGCGTTAACTACTCAACAACTCGTTCGTGTTAAACTGTTCCTCGATCACCCTGCTGCGGCGATTTACTGTTACGCTCAAGTAGAAGAATGTGATGCTTCAGAGCAAGATTTCATTATCACGCTTAGATACAAGATGCTCCGAGAATCTGATCAAGATTTACTGATAAAGGCGGCACTGTATCAACAACAAAAACTTTTACGTCAGCGCTCGATGGAGCGAGATAAAAAATAATTCCTATGACAAAAGCAACGATTCTTTCCGTCACCAACCCTTCAGAGCGTGGCGACAAAAAACAGCTAGGTAATTTGCCGGGCGCAGCTCTACCTCTAGCCATTGCAGAGCTAGCCAAGCAGCATTCGAGTCACTCGCTACTCGTTGTGCCTGACCCGCAAATCGCTTTAAAGCTTCAGGCAGAGATTGAGCAATTCACCGACCAAACGGTAAGCCTGTTCCCCGACTGGGAAACGCTGCCTTACGATAACTTTTCTCCGCATCAAGAAATCATCTCTGAACGTATCGCACGCCTATACCAACTGCCAAGTCAACGTGATGGCATAACCATCGTCCCGGTCAGTACAGTATTGCAACGCCAATCGCCACGTGATTTTCTGTTGCAACACACTTTAATGGTGAAAACTGGTGATCGGCTCTCGCTAGAGAAGTTACGTGTACAACTTGAAAATTCTGGCTACCGCCATGTAGATCAAGTATTTGGACCAGGTGAATATGCAAGTCGTGGGTCTATTCTGGATCTCTTTCCTATGGGCAGCAATGACCCGTACCGCATCGACTTCTTTGATGATGAAATAGATACCATTCGCACGTTTGATCCAGAGAACCAACGCTCTATCGACGATATTCAGCAAATCCAATTGCTGCCTGCACATGAGTTCCCAACCACTAAAGAAGCGATTGAAGATTTCCGTACACGTTGGCGCACCCAGTTCGACGCACGCCGCGAGCCTGAATCAATCTACATGCAAGTGACCAAAGGCACGTGGCCCGCTGGTATTGAGTATTGGCAGCCGCTGTTTTTTGACCATACCGAGACTTTATTTGAATATTTGCCAGAAGACTCTCAAGTCATCACATATGGTGATATCGAATCTGCGGTCGATACTTTCTTAACCGATGTCGAATATCGATACGACCAGAAAAAAGTTGATCCGTTGCGTCCTCTTTTGACTCCTGAACAGCTTTGGTTGAAAAAAGACGAACTTTTCAGTCAACTAAAACAGCTCCCTATCGCTCAATTGAGCCTAGATAAAGTGGTTAAGCGTGCCGGTCGTCAAAACCTACCAGTACAATCGTTAGCCGAGCTTGGCGTTCAACAACAAAATAAAGAGCCGCTCTCGCGCCTTCGTCAGTTTAGTGAGCAATTCAGCGGCAAAATCGTTTTCTCGGTAGAGTCAGAAGGTCGTCGTGAAGCACTAACGGAGCTGTTGCAAGGCATCAAAGTTCGGCCAGTCGTACATGGCTCACTTTACCAAGCTCTAGACTCGGGTGATCGATTCAGCTTGATCTTAGGCGCAGCAGAGCATGGTTTCATTCACGAAGAGCTGAACTTCGCTCTGATCTGTGAAAGTGATCTACTCGGTGACCGTGTTATCCAGCGACGCCGCAAAGATAAAAAAGCCGTCAACAGTGACACCGTTATTCGCCATCTTGCGGAACTAAAACCCGGTCAACCTGTGGTTCATATTGATCACGGTATTGGCCGCTACATCGGTTTACAAACACTTGAAGCCGGTGGCATGAAAACGGAATACGTCACCCTTGAGTATCAAAACGATGCCAAGCTCTACGTGCCAGTTTCATCACTGAATCTTATCAGCCGTTATTCTGGCGGCGCTGAAGAGAGTGCGCCACTGCATAAATTAGGTGGTGAAGCGTGGGCAAAAGCACGTCGTAAAGCGGCAGAAAAAGTGCGTGATGTCGCGGCAGAATTGCTGGATGTGTATGCTAAACGAGAATTAAAACCTGGCTTTAAATTTGAGCTAGATCGTGGGCAATACGCAACATTTAAAGCAACATTCCCGTTTGAAGAAACAGATGACCAAGCGATGGCCATCAATGCCGTCTTGTCAGACATGTGCCAAGCAAAAGCGATGGATCGCCTAGTGTGTGGTGACGTGGGCTTTGGTAAAACGGAAGTCGCTATGCGCGCAGCATTTGTCGCAACGGATAACAGTAAACAGGTCGCTGTACTCGTACCAACAACCTTGCTTGCTCAGCAGCATTTCGAAAACTTCCGTGACCGTTTTGCCAACTTACCAATCCGAGTTGAAGTACTGTCTCGTTTTAAATCTGCCAAAGAACAAAAAGTCATTCTGCAAGACGTTGCCGATGGTAAAGTAGATATTGTCGTTGGTACGCATAAGCTGCTTTCGAGCGACATTAAATTCAAAGATTTAGGTTTGTTGATCGTTGATGAGGAACACCGCTTCGGGGTTCGTCAAAAAGAAAAGGTCAAAGCAATGCGTGCGGATGTGGACATTCTTACCCTCACCGCAACACCAATTCCACGCACACTGAATATGGCAATGAGTGGCATGCGAGACCTGTCGATCATCGCGACACCTCCTGCACGCCGTTTAGCCATTAAAACCTTTGTTCGACAAAAAGAAGAGCCAGTGGTCCGTGAAGCGGTACTGCGTGAAATTATGCGTGGTGGTCAGGTTTACTTCCTGCACAATCAGGTTGAAACCATTGAAAAAACGGCAGAAGACTTACAGAAGCTCATCCCAGAGGCACGCATTACCGTGGCTCATGGTCAAATGCGCGAGCGCGAACTTGAGCAAATCATGAATGACTTCTACCATCAGCGCTTTAATGTGTTGGTGTGTACAACCATCATCGAAACCGGTATCGACGTACCAACGGCAAATACCATAATCATGGATCGTGCGGACAATCTTGGCTTGGCGCAGTTGCATCAATTGCGTGGCCGTGTTGGACGTTCGCACCATCAGGCCTATGCTTACTTATTAACGCCACATCCAAAAGCCATGACCAAAGATGCCATCAAGCGTCTTGATGCGATTGCTTCACTGGAAGACTTAGGTGCTGGCTTTACGTTAGCAACCCACGATTTAGAAATCCGTGGTGCTGGTGAGCTGCTTGGTGATGAGCAAAGTGGGCAAATTCAATCCGTTGGTTTTACACTTTATATGGAAATGCTGGAACAAGCAGTGCAAGCATTAAAAGAAGGCAAGGAGCCATCTTTGGATGAGCTGCTTCGTGAGCAAACTGAAGTGGAAATGCGAATCCCAGCGCTCTTACCAGATGATTACATTCCAGATGTAAACACACGACTGTCGATGTACAAACGCATTGCGAGTGTCACAAGCAGTGATGAACTATCAGAGCTAAAAGTGGAACTGATTGATCGCTTTGGTCTGCTTCCAGACGCAACAAAGAACTTACTTGCCGTCTCAGAATTGAAAATTTCGGCTGGTAGTTTAAAAGCGAAAAAGATAGAAGCCCATGATAAAGGTGGATTTATCGAGTTTTACCCTGATGCTGACATAAATCCAGCGTATTTAGTTAAACTGCTGCAATCACAGCCGCAAAAATTTGCAATGGAAGGTCCAACTAAGTTCAAGTTTAGCGTACCATTGGTGGACCGACGTAAACGCATTCAGTTTGTTCAAGACTTACTGAATGATTTTAAACAGAATTTATTACCAACGAGCTAATAGTCGAATGAGAATACTGATCCCGTTATTGCTTCTATGTGTCTCAATGCCCTCTTGGGCACAGCGCCAATTTGATATTGAAGTGATCATTTTCAAGCGAGCAGTCGACGCTGAAAGCACAACAGAATCTTGGCCGAATCAACTGCCAAAAATCGATATGGAAAATGTCGGTAGCCTAGAGAGTGAATCCTACCGCCGCTCTAAAGGCGTGACACTTTTGCCAAGTTCTTCTTTCCGTCTCAACGCGCAAGAAGCGGCACTAAATAATCATGCCGGCTTTAAAGTGCTTAAACACGTAGCCTGGCGTCAAGGTGACCGAGGTAAATCTAGCGCCCCAATTTTCCGCATCGTTGGCGGGCGAGATTTCTCTGATTCTTATCAAGCAGATGGCCGCCCAATCAATGGCAATAGTAATCAAACATTTTCCAGCGACGGTTACAGTGAAGAGACGGTCAATGGTCCTTTATATGAACTAGATGGTCGATTCCAAATATACGTACAGCATTACCTCTTCGCCGAAACAACACTAGATCTGCGCGAACCAAGTGTTAGAGAGGTGCGTTTTGAACCAACCTCAACTGAGCAATTGGCGGATGACTTAGGTGAAGTAGATGGTAACGTCCAAGTCGGTAACTTGGCAGAAATATCGCCGACAGTAACCGAAGAGAAATTCCTGAAGAGTTATCGAATGGATCAAAAACGTCGTATGCGTAGCAGCGAGACTCATTACCTAGATAACCCGTTGATGGGTATGATCATTCAAGTTCGTCGGGTTCGATAAGCACGAGCGGTTCGACAAAGCGCAGCAAAGCTGCGCTTTGTTTTTATCTGCTATACCTCAGTTATTCCTAACCAACGCAGAGCAAGGAAAATAGCTGCGTTCAAGTATAAATAGACAGCTTTCAATTTACTTACACTCAACATGGAAGTCGTATTAGTTCATGAGTCCAGACTTTGAAATCATTGCGCCCCGCTTAGCGCTCAAGCTCATCCCTGCTGAAGAAGCACATTCACTACAACGATTACTTGCAGAATCCCCTTCGCTGCACCAATGGCTTGACTGGTGTGATAAAAACGTCACATTGAAAACCGCGCAGGACTTTCTGTTGGCAACCCGTCTTAACTGGGTCAAAACTGAGGCTTTTGGTTTCGGTATCTATGAGCGGCAAAGTAACACTTTGGTTGGAATGGCAGCGGTTAATGAGTTATATCATACGTTTAATATGGCGAGTATTGGTTACTGGGTTGCCGACCGCTATCAACGGCAAGGCTATGCCCAAGAAGCCGTTAAAGCCTTAGCAGAATTCTGCTTCGCAAAGCTAAGTTTAACTCGACTAGAGATTGTTTGTGACCCCGACAACGAAGCTAGCCAAGCCTTAATTGAGTCCGTCGGTGCACAAAAAGAAGCCATCGCCAGAAACCGGTTTATTTTTCAGGGTAAGCCTAAAGATGGCGTTGTGTTCTCACTTTTACCGACAGATCTAACATAAACAAAAAGCCACCGACTTGCGGTGGCTTCTGCATTTTTTAAGATACAACACATCCACACAGAGTGGATTTAAAACCTTAGTGCAGCTTAAGGTTTGGACGCAGCACGCGATTAATGCGGCCGACGAGCATCATCAGACCGGTTTTGAATACACCATGCAACGCCATTAGGTGCATGCGATACAATGAGATGTAAACGACACGAGCAATACGGCCTTCTACCATCATCGACCCTTTAGTTAGGTTCCCCATCAGACTACCAACGGTTGAGAAGCGACTTAGAGACACTAATGAACCGTGATCTTTATATACATAGTCTTTCAACTCGCGCCCGTTGATCTTCGCGACGATGTTACTAAATGCCTGGCTTGCCATTTGGTGTGCAGCTTGAGCGCGTGGCGGCACGAACGAACCGTCAGACTGGGTGCATTGTGCTAAGTCACCAATAACAAAGATGTCATCATCTCGTGTTGTCTGTAGTGTGTTTTTCACTACAAGCTGATTGATACGGTTCGTTTCTAAGCCAGCGATATCTTTAATAAAGTCTGGAGCTTTGATACCTGCAGCCCAAACCATGATTTGAGCTGGGATTTTCTCACCATCTTTTGTAGTAAGGCCATCTTTTTCAGCTTTAGTCACCATAGTGGCGGTGCGCACGTTTACGCCCAACTTCACCAACTCTTGATGAGCAGCAGAAGAAATACGTGGAGGTAACGCTGGTAAAATACGCTCACCTGCTTCAATCAGATTGACGTTCAACTTGCTAGAATCAAGATCACCGAAGCCATAAGTGCGCAGCTCTTTAACAGCATTATGTAACTCAGCTGATAGTTCAACGCCAGTTGCACCAGCACCAACAATCGCAATATCGACCGTACCGTTACCGTTTTTCGCGTGCAGCTTTAGGAACTCGTTGTTCATTTCTGTACGGAAACGGTGTGCTTGCTCAGGGCTGTCTAGGAAAATACAGTTTTCACGAACGCCAGGCGTGTTGAAGTCGTTTGATGTCGAGCCAATCGCCATCACTAGAATGTCGTATTCTAGCTCACGGCTTGGCATAAGAAGTTCACCGTGTTCGTCTTTAAGCTCACTTAAGATGATAACTTTACGTTCACGGTCGATGTCTTGAAGGCTACCCATTTGGAAGTCGAAGCTGTGGTTTTTTGCATGAGCTCGGTAGCTCAGTGCATCTACTCCTTCGTCCAAAGAACCTGTAGCAACCTCATGCAATAATGGCTTCCACAAGTGGCTCGCTTTTCGATCGACTAGCGTAATTTGCGCACGGTTTTTGCGACCTAGAGTTCGACCAAGCTTAGTTGCCAACTCAAGACCACCTGCACCGCCGCCTACAACGATAATGCGTGTCACAATGATTTTCCTCTACAAAAATGAATATATGGGGTTCAGCTCGATGCATGACTCACAAACATTTGCGGCATCCATCCAACCGATGAATTCTTGGTTCTTAGAGGTGTCTCAATTACTTGGATTAAAAAACTGCCACTCACTTTGATTCTTTATCTATCAATGACTTGTCAGGGTTTGGCACGTTTATCTGGTACGCATACGACGCCAGAATTTTTGGGCAAGTTTATTACTCGCTCTCAATTTTTTTTGATATTTATCAAATTATTTTAGTCCGGTTCATTATATAGAGACCAACTTTGAAGGCAACCAAAATCCGTGTAACGAGTACGGATTGACTACTTTTCGACTACTCTACAACAAGGTGTTCGTGCTACATAGGAGGGAAGTAAGAAAACGGTAAGGAGAACACAATATTCAAAGCGTTAAACCAAGAAAATGTGCCTTTCAAAGAGACAGTGGCTCGGCATACTCAAGAGAAGGAATCGCAGCAAAGCAGCCGATAAAAACGCCGCTTTACTGTCTACACTCAACATTAATAAGTATTTTTAAATGCCTTTATCGCTTGTAAATGATGAGAGATTTTTTTGAACTTATGAGACTGAGTTTCATCCCAAATGATTTGATAGTGTTTTTCTAGCTCAGCTGCCGTTTTCGAGTTGTCATGCACTTCATCATCTTTAGAGAGAATCACTAAGCAGTGAGCTTGATTTTTCGCTCGGAACTGATCAACACATTTTGTTGCGATATCTTCGTACTCTTCTGGGCGATCGATTCGACCAGCCATCGTTTTTTCTGGGTGCAAGTTCGGGTTGAACATCACTTGCTTGATACCGCATAGAAAACCAATTCGCTCAGACCAGTAACCACCTAAACCAACCCCACAGATTAACGGGTTTGGGTCATCAGATTGATCGATAACTTTAGACACTTCTTTTAACAAGTGTTGCATGTCGTGCTTTGGGTGAAGGGTGCTGTAATTGATAAAACGAACGTCGTCGTCGATAAATTGCAGTTGAAGAACTTTTTCGTGGTTACCCGGGCTTGTACTGTCAAAGCCGTGTAAGTAAATAATCATGTGTACCTCTCCCTGTGTGTATCTGGTACTTTTATTAAAACTACCACTATTTCCTTACTGTTAAAGGGGAAAATATCACGAGTTCTCAAAACAGTGATCTTCCATACACAATGAGCCTTTCAACTCATACGCACTGTTTAAGTATTGTTCAGTTCCCCACAATTTATAGGCAAGTAGATACCAGAGCATCGCCATCACCAAGGTTCTTGGTTGCCAAGCGTGTACACCTCTCAGCCAAAGAGACACATCTTCGATACCTCGAATTTGGCAATACTGCTTTACCGCTTCTTCCACAGGCGCATTCGCGACCTGAATAGTTAAGGTCAAATCTAGCCTAGGGTCAGCAATCCCGGCATACTCCCAATCAATGACTTTCACCCCACTCTCCCCTCGCACTAGGTTGTAACACCCCAGATCGAAGTGACATAGGGCAAGCGGAACAGGTGCAACGTTCGGTTCCGTACGCCACTTCATGTACAAAGCCTCAAACTCCGTACCCACATACTGACCATCAAGCTCAAGCCAATAATGATCGATGCGAGAAATATATGAAAATGGAACCAAAGGAATTGCGCTTATCGGATATTGATGAATCTTCGCCGCAATGGATAATAAATTGCTTAGTGCTAAGCCTGACTCCGTCAGAGCCTCTCCTTCTATCCATTCCACCAGCAACCCTTGCTCATGAATAAAAACTGGCTTGGGGCCAATTTCCAATGAAGAGACTGCATTCAGCACTTGATATTCACTGTGACGAGAAATTGAAAAAGCCTTGCAGACATGACTGGTCGGTCGCCAGATGTATGCAAGGCCTTGAGAAGATTCCAACCGCCAACAGCGGTTGGTTAGCCCCCCGGTAACAGTTTGTACTTTTACCGGAGGCTCCGTAAAGAAGCCATCGAGAGCATTAAGACTCGGATCTAACTGTTTTGCTTGTTGCCAAGAAAACCATGCCATTGATGACTTCTCCACCCTGTTCGATTAAAGACCGAATAGGCTCTTAGATTGCGCTTTACGAATTTCAGTTTCATCCGCCCACTCAATCAAACCTGTTTCTAGGTCCATTAGGCGCATGGTCATCTTGTAGTATACATCTTTATCGCTACCTGCATTTTTCACAATGCTAGATAGGTTGCCGTAAAGCATGTATTGAGCACCAACCATTTTACCAAATTGGATAGCTGTGCTTTGGTTAACAAGCTCATCCGTGTTTTGGAAGTTAAGTTGTTCACGCACAGACTCAACACGATCCATATCAACAAAACGGAACTTACCTGAGTTCAACATCTTAGTAGAGATCGTGTCAGTAATGGATTCAGTGTCAATATGTTCACTGGTTTTGTTCTTAATTCGCTCAACAAAAACGATAGGACGTTGGTCACGAGTAATTGCTGCTACAGAGCCCGACATCATCATGCTATCCACCATTTCAGCCGCGATTTTTTGTAAATCTGTTGAGCCAAAATCGATAGTCGTGGTTTCTGTTGCTTGCGCATCGCCGTAAGAGACTTTGTTAGAACAGCCACCTAAAATGACGGCAAGACCTAAAAGAGCAATAATACTTTTTTTCATGAGAGTTCCTTAGTTTTTCAATACCAGCGCATCGTTAGCGCGGCAGCTTCGGCAGAGCCGTTAAGATTAATCGTCTTGTGCTTCTCTAATTTGCACACGGAATTTTGTGCCATTTGGATTCACAGTAACTTCAGATAACGTGACTTGCTCAAATCCTCGCACAATCATTTTTCGCCACGGACCAGGTTTGGTATTCACTTCTAAACCATTGTTGTCATACCAATAAAATCGGTAAAGAATGTGCTGATCACCTTTGTAATTGCTACTCAGCAGCACGACTCCTCGTGGGCGATCATCAACGTAAGTGGTGGTGATGTTGTCAACTAATAAGCGACTACCTAAAACGTTATCATTAAAAAATACTTTTTGCGTTTGGCCATCAATTCGAATACCAGCCGTGTTTTCGGCGCATCCAACTAAACCAATAGCCATTGCTAAACAAACAAGCCATGCTTTCATTACAGTCTCCCTAGCTGTTTATGCCACACGGTTGAGTGTGCTCCCTGACGAGATACCCATACCAATGTAGTCTGCTGTGCAGGCACTTCAAACTGATAGGTTTGATCACCCAAGTTTAAACTTTGTGTTCCCGGTTTCACGATTTTTGAAGCCGTTTTCACTTGCGCTGGCAATGTTTGCCAACTTCTTGTATCTGGCTGTTCGGTCAATGTGTTCCATACATTGAAAAGTATGTTGCCCACATCATCGCCTTTTTTCGCCGCCTCTTTTCGGATTCGATCTTTTGCCCAAACACGAAGAGCTTGACGGATCACTATTGTAGTAAGACGTTCATTAAGATCGTTTTGCGCCATCGCATTAACATCAGTCAGCGTACTGGAAGGCAATACCTGACCATTTAAAACAACATCGCTAAAACGTTGAGCACCTCGGTTCTGATAATAAGGAAGCGCCAACGAATAAATCGCGCCATTATCGCGACTGTCGTAAATCGGTAAATCAATACGCCACCCTTTCATCGCCTCAACAACACCCTGCTCATCAATAACGATGACTCGCCCTTGTGACTGAGTTAATCCAGAAGGTGCTTTGCCATACCGCTTCTCTAGCATGCGCAAGTCTTCACGCATGCCCAGCTTCTTAGCAGCGTATAAGGTACTTTCCACAACTTGCTTGTTGTCTGGCATTACAGCGAGTGCTCGTCGGTAATCAACATAAGCACTGTTTAAGTCTCGCGACGCTTCATATAACAAGCCAGAAAGATAGAACAGATAACCATTTTGTACCGCGCTTAGTTTTTTACCAGCATCAGGGTAGTTCGCTAACACACTGCCTAAATTGGCAGACATGCCTTGCTTGTTAAGGTCTTTCTCTGCTGCTTTTAGCTCTTTTTCACGCGCCTTTCTTGCTGCTTCCTGAACTTGATTAGCTCGACGCACTTCAACTAGTGCCCCTTCTAAATCGTTTTTCTGTAAGTAATTTAGTCCTAGATACAGGTGCAAAAAGCCAAGTTCGTAATCGGCGGGATGATAGTCTTGGAGATTGTCGTTCACTGCGAGAGAGCCGACGCTCGTTGCCGTGTCTGACACAGATATCGTCGCACGATCTTGTTGAACACGTACAGCACGATCGCTGCTTTCTAGCGCATTTAAACTTGTTGGGTAATCTTCAGCAAGAAAAGAGATACGACCTTTTTCAAAATTGCCAAGTATCTCGCCACCCACTTCACTTGATTGAAGTTGTTTTGCTTTGGCATATTCCCCTGCAACAACGGCTTGATAAACTTCTTGATTCTGGTTGCTGTAATGGCTAAACAGATTGCCCGCAGATAAATTCGCGCAGCCAGAGGCCATTAAAGCCCAGCTCATCAGCCCTAACAGCTTTACACCTAGTTTCACATTTATCTCCACAAATGTGTCATTCGACAGGAAAAAGAAGTGGGTGAATCGCCACCCACTTTTAAAAGCTTAGCTCAATACCATTGGACCTAGAGGGCGGCCGCCTAGTAGGTGCATGTGAATATGGTAAACCTCTTGGCCACCATGTGGATTACAATTAACGATTAGGCGATAGCCGTCTTCAGCAATACCTTCTTCTTTCGCTAACTTTCTAGCAACAGTGAACAAACGCCCCATCATTGCTTCATCTTCAGCTTCTACATCATTCGTTGTTGGGATCAGTTTATTCGGAATAATGAGAATATGGCTTGGTGTGCGAGGGTTAATGTCGCGAAACGCAGTCACCAAATCATCTTGATAAAGGATATCGGCAGGGATTTCCTTGCGAATAATTTTACTAAAGATCGTTTCTTCCGCCATGAGGACTCCATTTTATAAACGTAATTAGACCCCAATTAGTATGCGCCAACCAAAAGCGGAGCTCAATAAAAACAGTGTTCACTTAACATTATTAATCAAATGCTAATTAACGAGGCTTTTTTTGTCGTGTGCGTCATAAAATGCGCGTCACAAACTGAATACAATCCAATGAATTTTGTTACTTTTTTAAGACAATTATTATTTTTATACCCAAGTAAACTCAAAAATGCTTGGGTAGCTTGTCTATTTTTGGGAGAGGAAACTCACTTATGCGAGGTTCAGTTATTAAAAGGATGTATGCCGGCTTTGCACTGATCATCATCCTATTTGCCGTCACAATTGCCATTATGATGGGAGGAATGAGTGATATTCACGGAAAATTTGGCACGGTATCTAAATCATCCCTACCGTTGGTATCGTTATCTAATCAAACCAGTGTTGAGCTGCTTTCTGCCGACAAATCATTTAAAGACTTCCTGACAACAGAGAATAAACAACGCATGGATGAAATGCGTCAGGAATTTGCTAGATCTCAACAGCGCTTCGAATCCACATTGGCTCAACTGAAAACCGCAAGCCAAATCTACCCTTCTCTTGCCGAACCGTTTTCACAGTTAAAAACGTTAGAGCAGAGCTATTTTACAGAAGCTCTAGAGGCCATGGACAACTACGAAGCAATGTTCGCGGCTCAAGAAGAAGTGCAAAAATCCTCACGCCGCTTCCAAAAACTGAATACCGAACTTTCGGTTGGTCTTAAAGAATATGTGGCAGATCAAACCAGCATTTCTGTCAAAGTCATGGCAAAGAGCTACTTTATCAAGTTAAAAGATGCCGAAGTAATTACCTCTGATGCCCTCGCCAGTTCCAACCCTGAGTTTGTTACGCAAGCCGTAGCTAAAAACCGCAAAGCAGTAACGCACTTGAATTACGCATTCCGCGGGTTGGTGACTCAGCTTCCTGAGCTAGAAAAAGCATTTGGCGAATCTGTAGAGCAATTTACTCGTGACGTCGGTATGCGTGGCGGTGTGCTAGACCAACATAATAATTACCTCAATGCTCGCGCCGCTTTGTATAACAATATCGCCAACCTAGCAAATAAAGTGGATTCAACCATGGCGATTCTTGAGCAATTTACGACAACCGCAACAGATAAGCTCAATGAATCATTGGCAGATGCAGGTGACATATATTCGGCCGGTGTAACGAAAGCCATCATCATTGGCGTCATTGTCGTTTTACTCGCGACAGCGATTGGCTACCACATCGCACAAAGCGTTCGCGAGCCGTTGACTCGTATTCTAAAAGTGTTAGAAGGCCTGACTGAAGGTGATATGACACAGCGTATCGATATTCGCTATAACAACGAATTCAGCCGTGTGAGTGGACACATTAACTCACTCGCCGACAACCTTCACGAGATCTTGGTGAAACTCAACGAAGCGTCAGAAAACCTATCGTCAACCGCGACAACCAACGAACGCACCTCTTCGCAAGCACAAATTAAATTGAGCTCTCAACGCGAACAAACGGCAAACGTCGCTACCGCGATGACAGAAATGTCTCATTCAGTGCAGGAAGTCGCGCAAAGTGCGCAAGGCTCGCTAGAAATGGTGCAACGCGTCGAATCTGCCTCTGAAGAAGGCAGAAATGTTATGAGCAGTAACATCTCAACCATTAATCAACTAGAAACACGTTTGAACGAATCGGTCTCCGCAGTTTCTGAGCTACAAAAGATGAGTGGTCAAATTGGGTCTATCCTTGATGTGATCCGCAACATTGCGGAGCAAACCAACCTACTGGCATTGAACGCGGCAATTGAAGCGGCTCGCGCTGGTGAACAAGGTCGCGGCTTCGCGGTAGTGGCAGATGAAGTACGAGTACTCGCATCAAGAACGACTCAATCAACCACTGAAATTGAATCCATGATCAGTAATCTGCAATCTAGCTCACAATCGGCAAACCAAGTCATACAAAGCTGTATGAGCGATATGGAGATGTCGGTTGAGCAAGCGTCAAAAGCGAACAGCTCAATGGAAGAGATCCAGGCGCTAATCATTGAGATCAGCCAAATGAGTACGCACATTTCACAAGCAGCAGCAGAGCAAAGTGAAACATCAACAGACATTGCTCGCAGCATCGAAGATATCAACAGCATCGCCGATGAAAGTTTCCAAGCCATGTCGAGTATCGCACAAACCAGTGAATCACTGACCCACTTGGCTCATCAGCAAAATGAATTGGTCCACCGCTTTAAGTTATAAATACTTTATAATTAAGAGCATTAATTAGTGCAATCAACTGTATAAGGGCGACTTTTTGTTAAGTCGCCCTTGTTTTTTGTCGGCCATGTCTACATATGATTAATAAGGCCAGCTCATCCCCTTGCACAACTCTTTTCGAGCGGCCTCATAAAAAGGAAAATCTATGGCTGTTCATGTTGGTATTATCGACCAAGACCCAGTGAGATTGGTCACTCCTCTATTAGATAATCGTACGCTAAGCACACATATCGTCTTCATCGGAGACAAGAGCCAGTTAGATATATTTGACCGACTGAGTGCCGTTTTAGCTCAACGAGAAATTACTTCTGAATTTTTTGAAATTCCATCCGCTGTTAATACATCTCTGATCAAACAAGCAATTCAAAAACTGGCAAAAGACCTTCATGAACGCGGCGAAGATGTAAAATTGAACGCGAGCTGTGGTCTTCGTCATCGCTTGTTGTCGGTGTACGAAGTTTTCCGTACCTATCGCTGGCCAATTTTTGTGGTTGAGCCTAGTAGCGATAAGCTTTGTTGGTTATACCCTGATGGCAAAGAAGATACCCAAGTCGAAGATCACATTACGATTGCAGATTACCTCACTATCTTTGGTGCACGCGGCGAGTTTCACCACGTTGATTTACCACCTCTTCTTGATAAAAAATTGTATGAACTTGGTGAACGATGGGCCTCAAATGCGCTTGAGCTTGGGCCAGGTCTAGCAACACTTAACTACCTTGCAACCACATGCCGCAAAGAACAAAAGCTTGATGTCGAGCTCTCCGAAAAACAGCAGGGCTACCGTGAGCTCAACATGTTGCTTTCAGATTTAGTAGAAGCAGAAATCGCCACCTATGAGAATGGCGTTTTAACGTTTGCAGATGAAGATGCTCGACGCTTTTCAAACGGTGAGTGGTTAGAAACTTTGGTTCACAGCACCGTGAAGCAAATCCAAGACACCATGCCGACGATCCAAGATCGATCGTTAAATGTTCAGGTTTATCGTAAACTTGGTGAAAGTGAAGTACGCAATGAGTTAGATGTCGCAACAGTTGTAAACAACAAGCTGCACATCATCGAGTGCAAAACCAAAGGCATGAGAGATGACGGCGACGATACTTTATATAAGTTAGAATCGCTTCGCGATCTATTAGGTGGCTTGCAAGCGCGCGCAATGTTGGTGAGCTTCCGTCCTCTTCGTCACAATGACATTACTCGTGCTGAAGACTTAGGGCTAGCCCTGATTGGCCCTGATGAGCTTAAAGATTTAAGAACGCACTTAACGGCTTGGTTTAAAGACGCGGGCGGTTCAGACGAGATATAGTGCCATTAAGAAAAGCTAAAATTCACAACGATAAAAAGCAGCATTAATGCTGCTTTTTTTATACCTAAATTTTAGCTGTACGCATTTCTATAAGTAGAAAAAAACCAGAGGTTAGCCTCTGGTTTTTTCTGTTTGTTTAAATGCCAACTATAGAGGCTTAAAGCATTTTACGCGCTGCTTCTACAACCACTTTAATTGAACGCGCTTCCGTTTCTTTCAGAGTTGAATGATCTGGAATCTCTTTTTGTGTACGGTTGATGATAACACCAGCCACACAACCCGCTTTTAAACCAGAGCTCGCACACATTGTTAGCAGTGTTGCAGACTCCATCTCGAAGTTAAGTACGCCCATGTCTTGCCATTCTTGCATAGAGCCTTGGAAACGCTTAACAACACGACCAGAGAACGTATCGTAACGTTCTTGACCAGGGTAGAACGTGTCGCTTGATGCAGTCACACCCATGTGAACTGTAGCGCCAGACTCTTCTACCGCTGCTTTCATTGCGGTTGCTACTTCAAAGTCAGCAACTGCTGGGAATTCCATAGGAGCAAAGTGTAGGCTCGCACCGTCAAGACGAACTGACCCCGTCGTTACGATCATGTCACCCACGTTTACATGTGGTTGAATTGCACCCGTTGTACCAACACGTAGGAAAGTACGAACACCAAGCTGTGCCAATTCCTCAACTGCGATAGAGGTAGAAGGACCACCAATACCTGTAGAACAAACCACAACAGGTTTACCGTCTAGCTCTGCACGGTATAGCGTGTATTCACGATGGCTTGCTAGAAATACTGGATTTTCCATTTGTTCTGCGATTTTTTGAACACGCGCTGGGTCACCAGGAATGATCGCTAGAGTCGCACCATTAAGATCAGCTTCAGTAACACCTAAATGGAATACAGCTTGAGACATAAGTCGCTCCTTATTGTGGCTTATTTTATGAACAATAAGCTCATTAATCAGTTATTGGGTACAGATGCACTGTAGCGAACCTTTCACCAACATAGAGTGATCACAATCACAATGACAAAATGTAATGAAAATGAAATTTCAAACAAAACTGGTATTGATCACACTTTAAGGGGCGTTAGATCATTTTGTTGCATAGCAATGCGTGATTTCAAGGACGAGAAAAACGTCTGATCGCATCAGGTGAATACGGTTAAAAAAAGCCCGGTACACGAATGCCTCGGGCTATTAATGAGTGGGATTAATGGTTAGGTCAGTTATTTGATCTGCTTGGACTCAAAACGAAGTAATCTCAACGCATTCAATGTCACCAGTGCTGTTGCACCACTGTCGGCTAATACAGCAACCCACAACCCAGTAACACCAAGTAAACTTGTCACTAAGAATACACCTTTCAAACCTAGCGCTAACGCGACATTCTGACGAATGTTACTTAGCGTCGCACGCGACAGTTCTATCATGGCAGGTAGCTCAATCAAACGGTTGTGTGTTAACGCCGCATCAGCAGTCTCGAGCGCAACATCCGTACCGCCTCCCATCGCAATGCCGATACTCGAAGCTTTCATGGCTGGAGCATCATTGATACCGTCTCCCACCATAGCAACGGTATGTTGTTGTGATAGCTTCTCGACGTAATGCACCTTGTCTGCAGGTAACAAACTCGCTTTATAATCCAAGCCTATTCTATTTGCCATTGCTTCTGCACTTCTCGGGTTGTCACCCGTTAGCATCACCGACGTGACCCCAAGTTCCTTCAACATTGCGATGGCTTGCTGGGCATCTGAGCGCAATGTATCTTGCCATGCGATCACGCCAATGACCTCGTCATCGAAACGCACAATGACAACCGTTTTACCTTGTTGTTCCAACGTAACCACTTGCTCTTTGGCTTCTTGAGAAAGTGGAAAGTCTGCCTTTGAAGGCGTGACCACTTGGACCATTTTTCCATCGACGTAACCTGTGACACCAGAGCCTACTTGCGCGGTTTTATCCAACGCTTCAGGAATAGTAAGCCCCTGCTCTTGCACTTTGGTAACTAAAGAAACCGCTAGAGGATGACTTGAACCAACCTCGATTGACGCAGTTAGGCTAAGTAACTTGTCTTCATCCATATCAAAAGCAAAGACATCAGTCACTTCTGGTTTACCTTGCGTCAGTGTCCCAGTTTTATCAAATGCGACAGACTCAACCTTGCCAAGCAACTCAAGCGCCGCACCACCTTTGATCAATGCGCCCCGCTTAGCAGCTGCCGCCAAGCCAGAAGTGATCGCCGCAGGCGTTGAAATGACTAATGCACATGGACAAGCAATCAACAGCAGGGCGAGTCCTCGATAGATCCACGTTTCCCACGGTTGGGCAAATAGTAATGGCGGCGTAACGATAACCATCAGAGACACCAGCATCATTAGCGGCGTATACCAACGGCTAAATTTATCAAGAAAGCGTTCTAATGGTGCCTTACGAGATTCGGCTTCTTCAATCAAATGAAGAATTCGGTCTATCGCATTCTCGCCCTGACGGGAAGTCACCTGTAAGCGAACCACTTTATCGACAACCACAGCCCCGGCCATCACTTTGCCACCGGTTTGATGTTCAACGGGAACAGATTCTCCCGTTAACGCACTTTCGTCAAAACTCGCAAGCGCATCTTGCAAAACACCGTCGGCAGGCAAACGACCTCCAGGTGCGACTTCTATGATATCCCCTGGTTTAAGCTGAGCAGCTGGTACTTCTTTACGCTCTCCATCAATAATTAAAATTGAATTTTCTGGGACTAAGTCCATTAACGCCTGGACACCGCTTCGCGCGCGAGATGATGCATATGCTTCTAACTTTTCACCAATAAGGAAAAGCAATAACACCATTGCGGCTTCGGCGGTTTCACCTAAATATAAAGCGCCGAGCGCCGCTACACTCATTAACGTTTCAATCGCAAAAGGCGTACCGCTACGCGCCAACTTAAATGCTTTGAGCGCGATTGGGTATAAACCAAGTAAACACGTCAAAGTGAATAACCAAGCGCTTATTTGAGGGTCGATCTTAGAAATTACTGCCGCAGTAGCCATTGCACCAGCAATCGAGAGAATTTGGATGTTGTCTCTTATGACGCCAAGCCAGCCTTTCTTTGTAGTGCTTGGTTTTGGAGCATCAAGTGAAGAGAGCGGGAAACCCGTTTTTTGGGCTGTCTGCTCTATCGTAGCTATCAGCTCTAGACCATCAAAATCGACGACCAGTTTTTCTGTTGCAAACAAAACCTTGGCTTGGCTGACGCCTTGTAAAGACGTAATGGCTTTCTCAAGCTTTTGCGCACAAGATGGGCAATCCATACCTGACACAAGCCAAGCGTTCCGAACGGAGGAATTACTCTCCCTTGTGGGATCGTCTTCCTCGCCTGTGTCAACGCTGCAGCCTCCTCCACTACAGCAAGAGCTTTCAGAAACATCAACACTGGCCTGAGAGATATTGAGCGAAGATTTTACTGGCGCACAGCATGACTCGCTTGCACCAAGCGGCACCGCAGTTTTGATTTTGCTAGATTGGCAACCTTGATGTTTTGTACACATAATTTTTTCCTTATTGGTATCGGTGATTTACCTATTGCTAAGGATAAACCTTAGAGTAAGCTCCAAGGTCAAGATAAATTTGTACAGTTCGGCGATAGAAAATAAAAAAGACGCCGAAGCGTCTTTCCAAACCAGTTTAAAAGCAATATTCCGTAAAGTTTAAACAGAGAGGTTAAACGGGATGCTTAAAGCACTCATTTAATGTCATTCCTATGGCACGCAGCACGTCTCTTCTTGTGATAACACCAACCAACTTACCTTTGCCATCCACCACTGGATACATTTTCGGCTTTCCAACTTTCATCATGTCAGCCAGTTCAATTACTGACATTTCTGGAGAAACAGATAAGACATCATCATGCATACACTCTTGTACCGTATGTGTATCTTGGCAGTGATAACTTGCTTTCACCAACTTATCTAATAAGTCTTGCTCCGATAAAAACCCAACCACTTTTTCATTTTCATCAATGACAGGGCCACCTAGTGTGACACTTTGCATTACTTTGTTTAAAGCTGCCGAAAGTGACATATCTTTCGTGAAAGTCACCGCTTGCAACGTCATGTAATCTTTTACTTTTAATGAATGCATTCTTATCTCCTTAAGGGCATTTTATTGCGGCCTTTAGATAAGTGTCGCCTAATTTCCTGATTTTACTAAATGGAAAGGAGTAATTTTATTTATAGGCACAGCCTATTGAACTAAAACAAAATTAACTCACCGAACAACATTCACTGTATTTCGTTAAACGCAAGATTCAGCCAGGCTGATTTTTCTAGGCAATAAATACAACAAAGCCAGTCAAATTGACTGGCTTTGTTATTAAGTAATTGTTGCGTTAGCTATGTTGGCGGCGCATGTTGTCTAAAATAATGCCAGTCGCCATCGCGACATTCAGTGATTCGGCACCGCCAAACGCCGGAATCGTGATTTTATCTGTCACGAATTTTGCTGCGGCTTCGCGCACACCATGAGATTCGCTGCCCATCAACAAAATACCTTCAGCAGCGAAATCCGTTTTATGAACGCTCTCTCCTTCCAAAAACGCGCCATATACTGGCAATTTGGCGTGTTCCAAGTAACTTGGCAAATCCACCAAACTCACTTGTACGCGGCCAAAGCTGCCCATGGTCGCACTGATCGTTTTAGGATTATAAGGATCAGCACAATCTGTACTCGCAATAATGTGCTTGATGCCATACCAGTCTGCAACACGAATAATCGTACCTAGATTACCAGGGTCGGATACACCATCTAGCGCAATCATCAAGCCTTTCGCTTGAGGCTCTTTTACACTCGGAATTTCAACCACAGCAATGGCCGCATTATTGCTCACAAGCGTGCTCGCTTTGGTCAATTCATCAAGCGATGCTTCAACACAATCAAAACGATTTAGCGTACCAGCATTTTGTTCGAGAAATGCCGCTGTTGCAAAAACCTGCTTCACCTTCAATGAACTACTTGCTAGCTCTAGTACGTTCTTTTCACCCTGAACTAGGAATAAGCCATGCGCTTTACGCTGTTTCTTTTGACCTAAAGCACGAAGCAGTTTTAATTGGTTTTTTGAAATCATTAAAGTATCCCAGGTGAAAATGGTTATTCGGCGAGCGTACCCTAAACAATCTTCACGACAGTTCGGTATCAAGCGGATGAGATTATAAATTATACCTAAATAACCTCAAGAAGCTTGATCATCAGAAGACGTTGAACACCAAGCGTAGCCAAAATAAAAGGAGGCTCAAAAACGAAAAAAGCCCTGCGATAACGCAGGGCTTTCAAAGGGTGGGACCCCAGCCACATCCCGGCACACAAGTCACACGCTGCGGCTGCTTCCTTCCGGACCTGACCGAGTTCACGAGCTATTGTTGCGAGAGGACCAGAGCCCCATAATTCTTTTCGAGAGGTCTTGCCTCAATCGATGGGGCGATTATTCAGTATCAGCTCTCATAATGCAAGAGCAAAAACCTTGAATTTCATCATTTCATTACCGTTTGAACAAAACTCGATCAATTCATTCCTTTATGATGAAACCGTGCAGTCACGATAAGAGGAGTCGTGCCGTGAGGACTGCTTACTCATGTACATGTCTTCATCAGCCAAATGCATCGCTTGCTCTAAGCTCATGTGCCGTTCCCTTTTTGCAGAGAAACCAATAGAGATACTTATAGACTCCAAATCACTACATAATTTGCCTTTCACATCGATTCTACTGAGCTCTCTCATTGCTCTAGTTAACTCGGCTTGCGTAGGATAACCCAGTAATATGAACTCATCCCCTCCAATTCGATAACATCTTCCCGACCAGACATAATGAATTTTTAGCGCCAGTAGTTGTAAAACTTCGTCCCCAGCGCGATGACCATAAGTGTCATTGATTCGTTTGAAATGATTAATGTCTAAGTAAAGTATGGATAGATCTTTGTTTACTCCTTTTCGATACTTTACTTGCAACGCACGACGATTCCTTAACCCTGTTAAGTTGTCAGTGTTCGATTGACGGTAAAGATAAAGCGAAACACAAATAGCAAACAATAATACAAAGATAAACACAGCTTGTGTTTGCGTCGCTAATCGAATCTCATATTCAAGTGCGGTACGCCAATCTGGGCGTACATCGTACTGAGCAATGATCTTATCAACTTCTAACATCGCTATCGCTCGACTGAAGAAAGGCGCAAGCATGGCTCCTTTTTCATTCGCGACCAATCCAACAGAGAGTTGTGACTCATAAAACTCGCCAATAGCGGTATCCTGCTCTATCGGAACCAATTCACTGAGACGTAAAAAATGATTGAGCATCGCCGTATCCATCGGAATGTAATCGACTTCTTCATTTAGTAGCCCCTGAATGAGCTCTTGTTGGGTACGATAACGTTTGAGTTCTTTTAGCGGTAACAGTTGCGTCATCATTTGATCGAAAAAGTCATCCTTAACTACGCCAATCCGCTCAGATATCAACTGTGAAACATGAGAGTATGTGCTCGGTTTGTAACCTAAACGCTTGACCATCACCGATGCTGGCGCGTAATGGGGCTTTGGAAAGTAGCTAAATGCGCGCCGCTCACGGCTGACCGTTAACGGCGCCAAAATTTCGAAATTACCTTGGATAAACTCATGGTACATAGAACCCCAGCTTTCACCAGGCTCACTAATGATCAAGCAGTTTAAAGCCAAGATCTCACAGCTTCTCAGGACTACATCAGCCGTCATCCCTTCGACACTACCATCTGCGTTGTATACAACATATGGAAAGATAGATTCGAGCTTAATCCGTATTGGTTCATTAAAATCAAGGGGTAATAAACGAATAGAATCACGCAACGCTGCTCGCCTTAATTCAAATTGATACTGGGAAATTTCTTCGCGAAGCTGCTTTTGCACCGCTTCCCCGTGAATAAACGTAGCGAACGTGTCCAACTCTTCAAGATGATGATCTTTTTTACTGATGATGGATACGGGCTTTATCGAAATCTGATCATTGAGCATCTTGGCGTCAAACCCCTCCATCAGCATCGGCTTGAGCTGGTTAATGGCATCGACAACGCCATCCACAGCACCTGAACGTAGCAGTGTTACTGCTTGTTCGTGACCTTGATAAGAGATCTGTTCTAGCTCAGGGTAGTGTTGTTTAAGTAATTGGGCATAAACTGTATCTTTGGGGACGCCAACACGCGAAATGTCACTCAACGTCGAATCTTTTAAACCAAAGAGGTAGGTATATTCGATATTTGTTGGGCGGGAATAACTAAAACGTTGAGCACGTTCTTGTGTGTAAGTGATATTCGCAGCAAAGTCCGCTTCCCCATTCGCTACTGAATTTAGAATGGCATCAAAGCTGGAGTAGTTCACGTATTGAACGGTAAAGCCAAACTCCTTTGAAGCAGCATTGAAAAGAACACGAGTGACGACATCATCCGCTTCAGTCGCGACTTTATAATGAGCAATTAAAGGGGCTTCGGCTTTTACATTCAAACTCAAGAGGCAACATGCAAAAAGCAACAGTGTTCGAGCAAAAGTTGTCATGACAAACTTATCTTAAATCAACCACTTATATTGTGGTTATTATTATTGGAAGTGTAGTAAATATGAAATGAAGAACATATACTAATCTCCATTTTGTTCCACAACCAATTCGATACTCTGCCGCACATGTCACTTTTTACCTGACTAAAAACTCATAATTCAGCCTGTTCATCGCTACTACGTAAAATATAGTCAGTCATCCAAGCCGTCCCTAACAAACAGATCCAAACCACGAAAACAGGGTTTGGCACATCCGTGGTCGGGCTGACGACTAAAGCGGCAAAACCCACAGTCGGCAATGTCCAACATAATAATTTGCTCCAACGAATGGTATGTTGAAGCTTCGCAAGTGCTTCCATTGACGCTAACATTCCCGTCAAACTTAACGCCATAAGAACGGCGTACGGTAGGCCTGCAATCCACAATGGGAGCAACAAAAACAACGGCCACCAGCTGTGTTTATTGGATGGCGTCCAATGCGCAGCCGACCACCACATCGCCATAACCGCAATGGTTTGAACCACTGTAACCCAAGCAGAACCATCCAGCTTACCGCCTTGCTGTGTGACCATAAGACCAACTTGCAGTGTAAGTACAATAAGACCAGCGGTGAGCAACACACCTAAAGAGCTTCTACGAGAAAATACCACCATTAAAAGTGGGAAAAGGATCAAAACACCAACCGACAAAGCAATTGGCTGCATTGAGAGTGTCGCACCAAAAGCCATCATCGCGCCCAGCAATACTAAGCCAGCGAACCCACCTTGTGGCAGAACCCACAGCGCGGGGATCATAAGTGCAAGAACGGGAATGTCACCCTCGCTCAAACTCATCGCCCGAACACAGACAACAGCGAGTAAGGTCGTAACGAAAAATTGAAGTGTCGATAAAATCATAGCGCCTCCTGGCTTCCCCACCTACTTGGTAACTCAACGGCAAAAACTGGGATTGAAAGTCGTTGAGAGGGTCTAGATTCAAGCTTAGCTTGCGTTTGCTTCATGCTGTTTAAGGCTCATCAACCAACGACACTAAAGAACAGAAAATGTAATTCTTCAAAGTGAGTCGCTGGCAACACAAGGGTTAAGAACCGTTAGCAATATACAAGTCCAATGGTTTACCATTCCTTAGTAACCCAAAATAGACACTTTTGAGTATGGACCAATTTTTAGCGCAAATCTTTGCTGTAATTCACCAAATTCCAAAAGGAAAAGTCTCCACCTATGGGGAAATTGCCAAAATGGCCGGTTATCCGGGCTATGCGAGACATGTTGGTAAAGCACTGGGCAACTTACCAGAAGGCAGTAAACTCCCCTGGTTTAGAGTGGTAAATAGCCAAGGAAAAATATCTTTAAAAGGCAGAGACTTAGAGCGACAAAAAAAGAAATTAGAAGCAGAAGGGATTGAAGTATCGGAAGTTGGCAAAACTTCACTTAAAAAATACAAATGGCAGCCTTAAGCTGCCATTTTTTGTTCTCAGTACGTCGTATTAACGTGTTCCAACTAGACGAATATCTAATTGGTGAGTTTGTGCTTCATCTGTAATAACACCGTTATGTGTGTCGCTGATAAAACGCAGCTTTCCATCTACCTCAATGCGAGCACGAACGCTGTAACGATGGTTTGGTTTGATTTCATTGCTGTCGTAACTCAACTCAAAAGAAAGAGGAACTTGCTTACCTTCTGTTTCGAATGTCTGTTTCGCCAACACTTTTGCTGGCGCATCCGCCAAGGACACATCTTCTAACGCAATAGTAACCACTGCGTTTGGTGGCAAGGCAATCCGCTCGCGATAAGCCACTGTACCTGTAATCGTCTTCATTGACGCTTCTGTAGATTCCATTTCTGTATTTTGAGAAGTTTGGCAACCCACTAACGCAGCCCCAAAGAGTAGAGAAGTAACAAGTAGTAGTGTTTTTTTCATATATTCCTCGAAAAGAGCATTAAACCGAGGCAATTATAGGTGTGGAATATAAAACTGTCTGCTTCCTGTCACTTTATTTGACAATAGTTTGACTGAGTTAGAATTTATCAAACAATTGATTTTGTTTCATAATTGGAACAATACTATTTCTAAGTTACTCAATAGTTCTTAACTATGCCACTTCACAAGAGTGAGGCTGTTGAGGTAACTTGGAATGAAAGACAACGGTGAGGAGACACAATGAGTAAACCACTACGAGAATTGCTCAGCCTACTACAACTCGAAAAATTAGAAGAAGGCTTGTTTCGTGGCCAAAGTGAAAACCTAGGTTTGCCTCAAGTTTATGGCGGTCAAGTAATTGGGCAAGCGCTTTCTGCTGCGCGCTACACCGTTGAAGAAACACGCACGGTACACTCCTTCCATAGCTATTTTTTGTACCCTGGCGATCCAGAAAAACCTATTATTTATGATGTAGAAAATCTGAGAGATGGCCGTAGCTTTAGCACTAGACGCGTAAAAGCAATTCAAAATGGACGCCCTATTTTTTACCTAACCGCATCCTACCATGGCGATCAACCTGGGTTTGATCATCAAAAAGAAATGCCAGATATCCCTGGTCCAGAAAACTTTGCCTCAGAGAGTGAGCTCGCAAGCCATATTGCAGAATTTCTACCCAAACGCTTACGCAAAACATTTTGCGGGGAAAAGCCAATCGAAACTCGCCCCGTTACGGTTATCAACCCTTTGAAGCCCAAAAAAGCAGAACCCAAACAGTACCTTTGGATTCGTGCTAATGGTGAAATGCCAGAGAATCAGCTAATTCACCAGTACCTTCTGGCCTACGCATCCGATTGGGGATTCCTTGTGACAGCAATGCATCCACATGAAGTCTCATTAATGACGCCTAACTTTCAAGTGGCCACCATTGACCACTCTATCTGGTTCCATCGTCCGTTTAAGATGGATGAATGGCTTCTATATGCGATAGAGAGCCCAACGGCGAGCAATACTCGTGGGTTGGTCCGTGGCGAAATATACAACCAGCAAGGTCACTTAGTGGCGACCGCCGTGCAAGAAGGGGTGATGCGCTACACGAAATAGCTCGTGTTCGCCAGACGAAAAAAGGAGTGCTGTTCCGCACTCCTTTTTTAAGGGGTATCAAACGATGATTAATTTGGTTGATACTTCATGTTAATAACCGACCATTCGTAAAGTGATTTCGGGTAACCATATTCGCCTTTCCCGTAAATGACATTTGGGTCGGCATAGAATCCACCTTTATTCGTTGCTAAAAATTCACGAACCCCACGACGGTAAGTAATCACAGGTGCTACTAACTCATACTCTACCTTTTCCATCTTCGAGTCATCAATTATTAAGAACCGAGTCATACGAATCGTGCTGCCGTTGGTGCAGTACCCTGGGTCATCATAGTCAATTGCTTCAAAAGGCTTGAGATCATCTTCGAACAGCTCTGATGTACATCCATCAAATCGAGCTAAGTGTACCCACGCTCCTTTTATTAGAGTTTGGTCATCGTTACCCACCGGCTTGAATGCAAGTAGTGCAATCTTACCTTTGCCGTATAATTTCAATTCTTCGTCCGTTGGCTCTCGCACTGAACGAACGTTCATCAAACCAAACTCACTTTCTTCTAAGTTAGAAAACTCACGTGCATTTAGCGTGCTAAACAATACTGTTTGTTCAGTTTCAAGCAATGTATATTGATCCGCAACACCTTCATCTGCAAAGCTTAGATACAGCTGGACTTTCTTACTTTCCAACGCTTTGTAATCTCGAGATTCTCCTTCCGAAACGTCGAGAGAAATCCAACGTCTTTTTACTGGTGGGAGGTCAAGTAACGTCAGCTCTTCCTTATCAACATCTAATGAAGCGACTCCTTTAATTGTTGAGCTGGATATTTGATAGCTGCGGTTTCCTATTGGTGTACCAAAGTCTAGCTTAACCTTTTTAAATGGTTCAAATTCCACCTTCATTGTAGAAGCACTTAAACCAGGGTGATTCGCTTTGTTAATAGTGCCATTTACGACGATTGTTTTAGCTTTGTAGTTGCGCCCAGTAAGAGTAACCTCTAATTGGTACGTGCCTGCATGCAGGATTTTCAAACGCCCTGTATCAGGAGAAACTAGCTCGACCACAGGGTCTTTTTGGTTAATAAGACGGTAACTTGCCTTCGCAGTCCCACCACTCATCACTGGTGAGATAACACTACCAGCGGAGAATTCTACCGTTGGGTAAGTAACCGATACAGGGTTTGTGCCTTGTTTAATCGTGACCGAGAAACTACTTTCACCCGGATCCACTTTGTCGTCCCCCGCATCCGAAACAATAATTTTTGTGCTACCCGCGTTAAGAATTTGCATGGCACCCGTTTGGCTGTTTAAGGAAACCACATCTGTTGCAGCGTTGTCTGCAAATCGGTACGTAACTTCTCCAACCGTACCAGAGATTTTCGGCGCAACAAATGTTTGGCCAACCTTCCAAATCTCTTCCACATCGGATTGAACTTCAATTCGGCTCGGCGCACTCAAAATTGTCACATAGACTTTTTGATCAGGACCAACAGTATAATTCGCGCTCTCTTTTCTGCGCACAGTTAGCGTCGCTTTACCCGCTTTATACACATGGAGACGTCCTTCACTAAAACCACCGACAACATCTGGTGCGGTGTTATCTACAATCTCAATTTGCTCGTCAGCACTCAAACCAAAATCACGGTGAAGATCAAAACTGTATTTGTTGCTGTACACAACGTCA
Source organism: Vibrio sp. 1978 (assembly GCF_033344345.1). Classification (NCBI taxonomy): domain Bacteria; kingdom Pseudomonadati; phylum Pseudomonadota; class Gammaproteobacteria; order Vibrionales; family Vibrionaceae; genus Vibrio; species Vibrio sp. 1978. The sequence goes on along the minus strand of NZ_JAWPOP010000025.1, from coordinate 9,406 downwards.
TAATCGTGCGTTGCCATCGGTTGGCCTTCAGCCTTTGCAACTTTAATGACGACATTAAATTGAATAGGTTGGTAGAACTCCCCACCATCGTCTTCAAACTTAAGGCCGTACTCACCCGCAGTCACTACCTCCAACTTGCCGTCAGTCATTCGTAAGCCATTAGGTAAGCTGCTAACTAGATTTACGTTACCTTTTTGCCCTTTAAACGCCAGAGGGATTGAAAGATTTGGTTGATAGGTAAGCGGCATTTCAATGTCTTTTATAACGGGATGAGGCGCGCGATTAACTTCAAGATCAAAACGAGTTTTGCTTGCAGGATAATTACGCATATCATGCTCGTAAATTTCCACTTCAGCAGCACCAACACCTTTGATCAGTAATGCTTCACCATTTTCTGTTTTAGCAACAACGTCTTCACCACGAATGATTCTCAGCTCATAGTCACCGTAGGCGTTCGTCACCTTAGGGAAAATTCGTCCACCTTCCTCATAAGTTGTGACGATATCCGCTGCGCTGATTTCTTGACGCTTGCCTTGTTTTACATCCACAAAAAATTGCGCTGTTTGCTGTTTATCCAGAAACGCGTCGCTGTAAGTTGCTGTCGCTTCAACCGTTAATTGCCCAACATTATGAACAAGAAGCAAACCCGTTTCAGGGTCTAGCAACTCGGCCACCTTGCTGTCTGGTACGCTATTTATAATTTTGTAAGAAATACGTTGCGTTTGAGCTTTATCTAAACGCACTGGTTCTAACGTCAACCCTTCTCGATACTCGTCTTCAAGCAAAGCGAACTGTAATTGCCCCGGAGCTACTGCATGCAGTTTAACCGTAGCGCGAACTTGTTTCGGCAAGTAAAAGTCGTTACCTGAATCAGTAATCAGCACCGATGCCTGACCAACTGAACCTAATGAATATACCGAACCGTTCTCATCAACACGAATCAAGTTATGACCACTTTCTACCTCATAACTCAGTTCGCCTTTTTGGCCACGGACGATCAACGCTTTTCCTTCTGACTCAATCGCATTGAAATTCAGATCACTCACTGAAAGTTCAGTATTGATGCCTCGCTCTACAGTGACAGAAAATCTTGCTTCAGAAGATTCATAAGCAGAGCTACTATCTGTAGCAAGAATCGTCGCCGTTCCTGGGCGCAGAATTTGTAGTATTCCTGAGTCATTAATTTTCACGACATTTGGCGGATTAGAGTCAATGACTTGGTAAGATACCGACCCATGTACATTGCTCAGTTTTGCTTCAGTAACCGTTCCCACTCCTTCAAACTTCAACACCGTGTCTTCCACTTTTAATTGCGGACGGTTCTGCTTTGTTACCGTAGTTGGTGTCTTCGTATTGTTCGGCTTAGAGTCTCCCCCACCGCCACAGCCAGCGAGTAAAGCTGCGAGAAAAAGCAAATAGTAATTTCTGTTCATTTTTAGTAATACTTTGTTACATACAAGATGGGGCGATAATAATACGATGTTTTATTAATCACTATCCCCATTTTTGAGTACTTTATTACTTAAGTAATTGCTACTGTATTAATCCTAAAAACAAATACTCAAAAATAGCGACCAAATTACATGAAAACACAAAAAGCAAACGTTTAAATCAAACTCTTCCATTAATTTAGTAAAAATTAATATTCAATAAAATAAAACATGAAAAAGAAAGAGAAAAAATTGCGTTATTTTTTCTTTCATTATGATGTATAGGATTAATGGACTGTAAAAACAAATGGTTAATGAAAAATAGAAGAGAGAATAAATATCGTTTATATTTATAAAAATCTGGTAGGAAATAGTTTTAAAAGCATAATAAAACTACCTTTTAACATTTAAAATACTAAAAGGTAGAATTAACATTAGATAGAATTCTTATAGGGCGAGTTATTTTAGGATTGGTAACTCTGTTGTGTATTTAATGGACTCCATAGCAAATGTTGAAGTCACATTAGATAGCCCTTTTACGCTATTAACTAACCGCTTATAGAATTCGTCAAAACACTTCATATCTTTGACTAGTACTTTCATCATGTAGTCATACTCGCCAGCCATACGATAAAACTCCATTACCTCAGGAAAGTCACTCACAGTTGTAACAAAATGGTGATACCAACCTTCGGAATGATCAATCGTTTTTAACTGAACAAATGCAATGAAAGATAGCTCGAGCTTTTCTGCACTTAACAACGCCACGCGTTTTTCGATGTAGCCCTCTTCTTCCAACCTTTTCAAGCGCTTCCAGCATGGTGTTGTAGTAAGATTGACTCGCTCAGCCACGTCATTTAATGACAAGGTGCTGTCGGTTTGTAGTAAAGCAAGCAGCTGCTTATCTATTCGATCTAAACTCATTTCTATAAAACCCATAAAATGTAGAAAATTTTTCTACAAAAACCTTTATTAAGAGTAACAATAGCAAAGTTTTTCTCGAAAATTATAGATAAATTATCCCTATCTAATACTTATCTATCGATTTCCCCAAGGAGAGACGCCATGTGTACTGACCACAATTGGATCAACAATGCAGTGCGTAAAATTGAAGCAGACTTCCAACGTTCTGCTGATACTCATTTATTTAAACTTGAACTGCCTTCTCTTGATGGTATCGATATCTACCTAAAAGATGAGAGCACGCATCCAACAGGCTCTCTGAAACACCGATTGGCGCGCTCATTATTTCTTTACGCTATTTGTAATGGATGGATTGGTCCTGAAACCACTGTAATCGAGGCGTCCTCAGGCAGCACTGCCGTTTCGGAAGCGTATTTTGCGCGTTTACTTGGCTTACCGTTCATTGCCGTCATGCCGAAAACCACTGCACGTAAAAAGATCGAACAAATTGAATTTTACGGTGGTAAAGCGCACCTTGTTGAACGATCAGATCAGATTTATGACGAGTCTCGACGCTTGGCTCAAGAGTTAAATGGTCACTACATGGATCAGTTTACTTATGCTGAACGTGCGACTGACTGGCGCGGTAACAACAACATCGCGAACTCTATCTTTAGCCAAATGGAGTTAGAAGATCACCCGATTCCTAGCTGGGTAGTGATGAGTCCTGGAACAGGTGGCACATCAGCAACCATTGGCCGTTTTATTCGTTACCAAAAATACGACACTAAGCTTTGCGTGGTAGACCCTGAAAACTCAGTGTTTTACGATGCTTTCCAGTCAGGAAATCACTCATTGAAAGGCGATACTGGCAGCAAAATTGAAGGTATCGGGCGACCACGTGTCGAACCAAGCTTTATTGCTGGTGTCATTGATGAAATGCGCAAAATTCCAGACGCAGCCAGTGTGGCAACCGCCCATTGGGTATCTCAGCTGATTGGGCGTAAAGTCGGCGCATCAACAGGCACCAATCTTTACGGTGTGCTGCAATTGGCTTGTGAGATGAAACAACGCGGTGAGAAGGGTTCTATCGTGACGCTTCTATGTGATTCTGGAGAGCGTTACCTAGATACGTATTATGACTTAACATGGGTAAAAGAGAACATCGGCGATATTCAACCTTACTTAGCTCAACTCGAAGTCATTCAAGCAAAAGGTTGCGTTGAGCCAGCTTGTTGCGGCTCAACTAACGCTTAACGTGCAAACTGGACTTTAAAAAACAGCCCAACTTCATGCGGGCTGTTTTTATCGCTGGGTTTTACTTTTTCTGGCGCGCTTCAAACGCAGCCAATTGTTCTGGCGTTGCCGCTGGTTGATGATTTTGTTTCCATTCATCGTAAGTCATGCCGTAAACACGTTCGCGAGCGTCATCAATATCTAAATCCAAACCGAGATTTTCAGCCTCAGATTTATACCATTTGCTAAAGCAGTTGCGACAGAAGCCCGCAAGGATCATCAGGTCGATGTTTTGTACGTCTTTGTTGGCATCTAAATGCGCCAATAAACGGCGAAATGTCGCCGCGTCTAACTTATCTTGTTCTTCTTGAGTCAAGTTTTTGTATTTGAATTCAGCCACTTTCCTTTCCTTCTCTCTTATTTAACTAGCTTTCGTCACCATATCTAGTTAGTCGGTAGTCATGAGTAAGAAGTATGCTTTAGCGCAACAATTCCCATTCTAAAATCACTACCTTTGATAAAAGCTGATATGATAATTACCATCCATCCTATTGATTAAATTAACATTTAAACAAATCATTACAACGGTCTTTTACCAAGGTTATCGTCTAGTTATGAAAAACGCCATTCTATTATTGTCTGCCTTGACCATTAGCGTGCCAACTTTAGCTGCTCAAGAACAAGCTCATCAATCTTATTTTTATCTGGGTACTGGTAACGTTGGTTTTGATACACCGTACTTCGGCTCGGATAGAGACAATGAGTGGTCAACACCACATATCACAGTGGGCTGGGGTTACCATGTAAACCAATACCTCGCGTTTGAAGGGGTTCTGCGCTATTCACAAAATGAACTTAAGAACGATGCTCTAAAAACTGACTTAGATCTTCACTATTACCAAGCAGGTATGTCTGCTGTTGTAACAAGTGATAACTTAGGCGATACGCCGCTGTCACTGTTTGGTCGCGTAACTGCGCTTGGCACTCAAGCTGAAATGTATGTTCCAAACGAACAAAAAGTCACAGATGATTCAGGCGTGCTATTCAACATCGGTGCTGGTGTCCATTGGGATATGAGCAAAGATATCTGGTTACGCGCAGAGTACATTTATAATGTCGCGGATATGGGTTTTGAAGATTTTTACGACAGCTACGAAGGTGTACAAATCAGCCTAGGGAAACGCTTCTAATCGAACGCTTCCGAGCTAACTTTAAACCGATAAAGAGAAGCCGAGGTTATTACCTCGGCTTTTATGTTTTAACGTTTGATTTAAGGGTGCGCTATACGGCCCTTCGTATCATGGCTAATTGCTTTGTTTAACTCTGCTTCTACATGACCTGGTGCTTGTGTTTTCGCCGAAATCAATCGGTACATTGCCGGGATAACAAACAAGGTCACCAATGTCGCAAACCCCATCCCGAAAAAGATTACCGTACCCACGGCAATACGGCTCTCATAACCCGCCCCTGTCGATACTATCAACGGAATTGCGCCAGCAAGTGTGGTAAACGCAGTCATCAAGATTGGACGTAGACGTCGCGCAGCTGCATCAATGATCGCTTTTTCAAACCCAACGCCACGATCACGTAGCTGATTGGCAAATTCTACGATCAAAATACCGTTTTTCGTCACCATACCAATCAACATGATCATGCCAATCTGGCTATAAATGTTCATACCTTGGCCCATAATAACCAAACCAAGGAAGCCACCAAATACACCCATCGGCACCGTAAACATGACCACTAACGGGTTTACGAAGCTTTCAAACTGAGCCGCCAACACGAGATACGCCACTAGTAGTGCCAATGCAAACACAACAGCAACACTCGCTTGGTTCTCTTTAAAGTCTTTCGACTCCCCCGAATAACTCACCGAAATGTCACCCGGTAAGTTGTCGATGGCTTCCTGGTCTAGGTAACTCAGCGCATCTCCTAATGTATAACCTTCCGACAGGTTGGCAGTAATAGTGATGGACTTCTGTTTGTTGTAGTGAGAAAGACGAATAGAGGCCGCCACTTCTTCAATTTTTGTGACCGCATCTAACGTCACTAGCTGACCGCTATTCGTGCGCAGATAAATCTGACTTAAATCTGCAGCATTATTAAAGCTATTTTCATCACCGCGAAGATACACATCGTACTCTTCGCCACGCTCAACATAAGTCGTTTCGCTTTTACCACCGAGCATGATTTCTAGGGTGTCAGAAATGTCTTTAACACTGACTCCTAGCTCTGCGGCACGCTGTCGGTCAACTGTAACCAATAACTCAGGCGTTTTTTCCGAGTAATCTATCTCTGCTCCTTCCATCATTGGTGATTCTTCTGCTTTGTTCTTTAGCATTTCAGCCCAAACAACGAGCTCATCGTAATCAGAGCCGCCTAATACGAACTGAACTGGCTCACTCGAACCACCTTGGAAACCTGGCATAAATGGGAACACTCGAACATCTGGGATACCCGCCAATTCTTTCCGTACTTTGTTAAGGGCTTGCTGAGCCGTGATATCACGTTCGTTCCAATCTTCTAGAATCATGATCACAAAGCCTGTCTGGTCTCCTGCCTGGCCACCAAACGCTGGCGTTTGGATACTGAATGACTTCAGATAACCTTGCCCTAGTAATGGCATCAATCGGTCTTCGACAATATCCATATTGGCTGACATACGATTGTACGACGTAGCATCTGCACCGCGCACAAACGCGAATATCACACCGCGATCTTCTTGTGGGGTCAGCTGAGCCGGTACCTGATTCATCAAGAAATAGCTACCGCCCAAACAAGCTAGAATCACCAGCGGAGCAGCCCAACGTACTTTCAATGCACCTTTCAATAATGCGCGATAGCCACTCTCAAGCTTGCTAAACAAGCGATCAACCGCTTCATTGAATCGATTTGGTTTTACATTCGCTTTCAAAATCTGACTACCTAATACAGGAGTCAGCGTCAGGGCAATCAAAGAGGAGAATATGACCGACATAGCCAGCAATACAGAAAACTCTGTAAATAGTAGACCTACCATGCCATCCATAAAGGAGATCGGTAAGAACACCATCACCAGCACTAATGTTGTTGCTATAACAGCAAAACCAACCTCTCTTGTGCCTTTATATGCGGCGAGTAATGGCGATTCACCGCGTTCAATATGGTGGAAGATATTCTCTACAACCACAATTGCGTCATCCACCACCAAACCAATCGATAATATCAACGCCATCAAGGTGATCAAGTTGATAGAAAACCCAAAGTAGTACGCGGCAATGAACGAAGAAATCAGAGAAACAGGTACCGTAACCGCAGGAATTAAGGTTGCACGAGCTTGGCCGATGAAAATGTACAACACCAAAATCACCAAGCCGCCCGTGATAAATAGCGTGCTGTACACCTCTTCGATTGAACGCTCGATAAATACTGTCGCGTCGTAATCTATCGCAAGACGTGTACCTTCTGGTAAGAACTTCTGGATGTTATCGACTTCAGACCTAACCAGCTTCGCAACCTCTAACGGGTTTGCGTCTGACTGCGGTACCACACCAAGACTGATGTTTACTACACCATCACTTTTGAAGGTTGAGTTTTCGTTTTCTGCACCAATGAAGACATCTGCTACATCTTTTAAATAGATAGGTGTATTGTCGCTTGCGCGTTTAATGACAAGATATTGAAAATCTTCAGGCGTGTTATAAGTACGAGCCGTACGCACGGACATTACCGTTGAGTCGTTGCGAACTTCACCACCTGGGCTTTCTAGGTTCTCACTTCGCAAAGCTGATGTAATGTCCGAAGCTGTAACTGAACGTCCAGCCATTAGTTCTGGCTTAAGCTTCACGTACATTACCTTGTACAAACCACCGGAGAGATCAATGGAGCTAACCCCAGAGATCAGGCTAAAGCGGTCCATCAATACACGTTCGGCATAATCGGTTAATTGAGTACGGTCCATCTCTGCAGAACTGAGATTGATATAGAGCGACGCCTCTCCCGAGCCATTGTTCTTATAAACAATAGGGTCATCCGCTTCATCAGGTAGCGAGCGCTGAGCACGAGCCACAGCATCACGCACGTCGCTCACACCTGTGTTGAGATCGTAACCTAATTCAAACGTGATCGTGATACGCGACATGCTGTTACGAGTAGTGGAGCTAATTTCATCAACTCCACTGATCCCAGAAAGCTGGTCTTCCAAAACGGAGGTAATTTGGCTTTCAATAATAGTCGCCGATGCACCCTCATAACGCGTACTGATAGAAACGACTGGGCTTTCTATATCAGGCATTTCACGAACGGCTAATTTGGTGAATGACACAAAGCCAAACACACACAACAGCATGCTCAGAACCAACGCCGCGACAGGGCGTTTAACTGAAACGTCGGACAGTAACATTAGTTTTCTTCCTCATCCGATTCACTGTCATTGCGTGTCACATCCGTGGTGTTCGCTTTTAGTGGCGCGACAATTTCTTTCACTTCGACACCATCACGCATGTTAACAATGCCTTGAACCACAATCTTGTCACCAATATCAACACCAGATTCGATCACCACCTCGTTACCAACACGAGCACCTAGCGACACTTCTTGACGAGTAGCTTTGTTGTTTTCATCAATTACATATACAAAACGTTTAGTTCCGGAGTATTCAAGCGCTTGAACAGGAATGATTGGCGCCTTAATAGCAGGAAATGCTAGTGAAGCGTTCATCAACATGCCCGGCTTCAATTGATTTTCTGGGTTATCAAACTCAATACGCACGCGAAGATTCAGTGTTTCGGCGCTGATACGCGTATCAATACCTGTGACTTGACCAGTAAAGATCTGGCTACCCCATGCACTGGTTTTAGCGATGACTTCCATACCAATAGAAAGCATCGATAAATAGCGCTCCGGTACTTGTAAATCCAGTTCCATGACGGAAAGATCATCCAACGTCAAAAGTTCAGTACCCGCACTGACCATTTTGCCGCGGCTAAAATCGATAAAACCAACAGTGCCAGAAAATGGAGCAGTAATATGGAGATCAGCTAAATTGGCTTGAGCAGCATCTAGCCTCGCTTGTGCTATTTCAACACTGGCTTTTTGTGCATCGATTTCAGTTTGAGTAATCGCATTCCGCTTAACCAAACGTTGGAACTCTTTTAACTTACGCTGTTCATCTTTTAGATACGCCTTTGCCTCAATCAAAGCGGCTTGAGCCTTATCGTCATCTAACTTAATTAATAACTGGTCTTGCTGAACATTTTGATTCGCTTTAACAGCGATTTGATTCACTTTGCCGGCGACTTCCGATGCGACAACCACAGACTCCGCTGCCTTTAATTTGCCGATAAGAGTTAAGGATTGATTGATCTCGTGCGTTTCTACTTGTTCAGTCACAACGGTAACCGCTGAGCCTCCTCGCATCGCAGCGCAAACCGATGGAGAACTCAGTAATATAGAAAGCGTTAAAACAGATAACGATAACGTGGCTTTCATGCTCATGATATTGACTTCTAAACGAATAAACTTATGTCATTAAACTGCTTACAGTTTATCAGTAGATACGGTGTTTAACGTCAAGTAGTGTAAATTCAAGTAAAAAGCGCGCTTCTCTTCTGTTCAAAGGACAAACAAAACGCTGACTTTCTACCATCTTTGCCCAAAAAGACAGCATTCAACGTAAAAACGTAAGAAAAACGCTTTACAGCCTGAGCGAGTTTGCTATGATTCGCTCCGCACTTGGGAGATGAGTTGGGAAAACATCTTACTAAGTATAAAAATCCTCTGGAGGGGTTCCCGAGTGGCCAAAGGGAGCAGACTGTAAATCTGCCGGCACTGCCTTCGATGGTTCGAATCCGTCC
>NZ_JAWPOP010000258.1:0-864 GCF_033344345.1 Vibrio sp. 1978 | reverse complement strand
AACAACCGGATACTTACAAGCAAATTGCAAAGCAGCTTGCTGAGCGTCGTATTGTCCGTGAGCAATACATCAAAGATTTTGTCGAAGACTTATCTCAAGAGATGAAAGCTTGTGGCATTAATGCCGAAGTAAGTGGTCGTCCTAAACACATCTACAGCATTTGGCGAAAAATGCAGAAGAAAAGTCTGGCGTTTGATGAATTGTTTGACGTGCGTGCAGTACGTATCATCGCCGACAAACTGCAAGATTGTTACGCTGCGCTAGGTGTGGTTCATACCAAATACAAGCACTTACCGAGTGAGTTCGACGACTACGTTGCAAACCCAAAACCAAACGGTTACCAATCGATTCACACCGTTATTCTTGGTCCTGAAGGCAAAACCATCGAGATTCAAATTCGTACCAAGCAAATGCACGAAGAATCTGAGCTGGGCGTTGCCGCACACTGGAAATACAAAGAAGGTGCGAGCAGCCGCAGTGGTTACGATGAGAAAATTACCTGGCTGCGTAAACTATTGGATTGGCAAGAAGAAATGTCCGATTCTGGTGAGATGTTGGATGAACTCCGAAGCCAAGTCTTCGATGACCGCGTCTACGCATTTACACCACGTGGCGATGTTGTCGACTTACCAATGGGGGCAACTCCACTAGACTTTGCCTACCACATTCACTCAGAAGTCGGGCACCGTTGTATTGGCGCCAAAGTTGGTGGCCGAATCGTGCCGTTCACCCACAAACTCCACATGGGCGATCAGGTCGAAATCATCACAGCAAAAGAGCCAAACCCATCGCGAGACTGGTTAAACCCATCACTAGGCTTTGTTCACTCAGGTCGTGCTCGTGCGCAGATCAACGCTTGGTTCC
>NZ_JAWPOP010000257.1:0-865 GCF_033344345.1 Vibrio sp. 1978 | reverse complement strand
ACTGAAAGCGCTTCCTGAGCTGGTTAAAGACTTAAACAACAGTCAACCGGGCGCTAATCTGACGATTTCCATCGCATTCACCAAATCATTCTGGCAGCACCTAAATATTGACGCACCAGAAGAGCTGATTGATTTTCCACAACTTGGTGAAGGCGACATTATTGCGCCAACAACAGATGTTGATGTGCTTATTCACTGCCATTCTACTCGCCACGATTTGCACTTTTACGTACTGCGCAAATTCCTAACCGATATCGCAGAAGATGTGACGGTCGTGGATGAAACGTACGGCTACCGCTACCTAGATGCACGTGACATGACGGACTTTATCGACGGCACAGAAAACCCGAAAGGGGACGCTCGCGCTGATGTAGCATTGGTAAAAGATGGCCCATATGCTGGTGGCAGCTATGTTATGGTTCAACGTTTTGAGCACAACTTGCCAGCTTGGAATCGCCTAAATATCAAAGCTCAAGAGAAAGTTATTGGTCGCACCAAACCAGATTCAGTCGAGCTAGAAGACGTACCGGCAGCATCTCACGTTGGTCGAGTTGATATCAAAGAAGAAGGTAAAGGTTTGAAGATTGTTCGTCATAGCTTGCCATACGGCACAGTGACTGGTGCGCACGGTCTGTTGTTCATCTCTTACTGCAATACCCTTCACAATATCAAAGTGATGCTAGAGAGCATGTACGGCGTAACCGACGGTAAAACAGACCAACTGCTTCGCTTCACTAAAGCGGTAACAGGTGCGTACTTCTTCGCTCCTTCACAAGAAATGCTAGCAGAACTGGCCATTAAGTAATGAATAGTTAAAAGTTTCCAAAGCCCTCCATTCGGAGGGTTTTTTGTTTTCTATTCTCTC
>NZ_JAWPOP010000256.1:0-865 GCF_033344345.1 Vibrio sp. 1978 | reverse complement strand
GCTCAGGGAAACCTTCTGCCATCACCGCTTGTGCGTGGTGCGCAGTATCGATGCCGACTACATCAAGCAAGTACGCCGGGCCCATCGGCCAGCCAAATTTGCGTTCCATGACTTTGTCGACTTTAGTGAAGTCTGCACCATCACGAAGCAACATGCTGAAACCGCCAAAGTACGGGAATAATACGCGGTTGACGAAGAATCCCGGACAGTCGTTCACGACGATTGGGGATTTACCCATTTTCGCTGCGTAAGCCACTACGCGGTTGATGGTTTCATCAGAAGTTTTCTCACCACGGATGATTTCAACCAAAGGCATGCGATGCACAGGGTTAAAGAAGTGCATACCACAGAAGTTTTCTGGGCGTTTAAGTGATTGTGCCAATAGGTTGATTGGAATCGTCGATGTGTTTGATGTAATAACGGTGTCTTCACCAACGTGCGATTCGACTTCGCTCAGTACCGCTGCTTTTACTTTTGGATTTTCTACAACGGCTTCAACAATCACATCTGAATTTTCGATGCCTGCGTAATGTAGGCTTGGGGTAATTGATGCCAAAATTCCCGCCATCTTGAAGCCGTCGATACGACCTTGAGCAAGGCGTTTGTTCAGCAGTTTAGACGCTTCGGTCATACCTAAATCGAGAGATGGTTGGGCAATGTCTTTCATCAATACTGGCACGCCTTTCAGCGCAGATTGGTAAGCGATGCCACCACCCATGATGCCTGCACCTAATACCGCTGCTCGCTCAGTGTCTTTGCTTGCTGATTTCGCCGCTTTTTTCGCGATGCCTTTGATGTATTGGTCGTTGAGGAACAGACCAACCAGAGCTTTGGCTTCTTCTGATTTCGCGAGTTTAACGAAGTA
>NZ_JAWPOP010000255.1:0-865 GCF_033344345.1 Vibrio sp. 1978 | reverse complement strand
GAAATGGCTCGTATTCTAGAGCAAATGGAAGATTCACCAGAAAAGGTGATGTTTGGCAAGTTGCTTAATGAGCTGGGCAATCAAAGCTCCGAGCGCATTCGTAGTGCGGCAAAACAAGTACCTCTACCAATCTTGCGTGACATTGTGTACCAATTTCAACAAGTGATTGAGTCACGCAAGGGCGAGCAAGTTGAGCTATTAGCAAAAGACCTCGCACAACAAGGTATCTCAGCGGATGAACTGCTGGCTTACCTAAACAAGCAATAAAAGAAATCCCCGCAATCGCGGGGATTTTTCTATCTGACGAATTTGTCTTTTAGCAATCGGTCGAGCGAAAACGGACCGCCTCCCCACAGCATCACAATCAAAATCATTAACCCCCAGAGTTGGTGGTCATGGAAACCTTTCTCCCACAGTAGCGGGTAGGACAGGACTGCGATAATGTTGAATACAAATAACATGGCAGCCATAGGGCGAGTAAATAATCCAAGCGCTAAAAAGACCGGAAGAACTAACTCTGCGAATGTGCCTGAATAGGCGGCAAATTCCCAAGGTAGCAACGGAACTTGATACTCAAATTCGAACAAGTACAAGGTGCTATCCCATGAGGCAATTTTGATAAGGCCAGAATTAAAAAACACCCAAGCGACCCATAAACGGCAAAACAGCAGCAACAACGGCATTGCGTGAGTTTGTAAGCTGTTGGTGTATTCGTCGTAGCGGCTAATCAGGCTTTTAACAGAATCTGTCATCGTATCCTCCTTACGCGGTTTGCAGCGTAAAACCTTCAATCAGGTCAAGCGTCATGATGTGATTAAGATGAGCGAGCAACGGCTCGGGGATATCGCTCAAACATTGCTTTTGT
>NZ_JAWPOP010000254.1:0-866 GCF_033344345.1 Vibrio sp. 1978 | reverse complement strand
CTCATGACAAAAATGATACACACCATGATCCGAGTACGCGATCTGGACCGTTCCCTACAATTTTACCGCGACGCACTTGAGCTAGAGATCAAAGACCAATACGTTTTTGATGGTTTCTCCCTAACCTATCTAGCAAATGAAGAAACAGGCTTTGAATTAGAACTTACCCACAACCACGACCAAAGCGAACCTTATACTCACGGTTCTGGTTACGGCCACCTTGCCGTTAGCGTGGACGACATCGAACAAGCTCACAAACGAATTAAATCTCTAGGTATTGAAGCAGGTGACATCAAAGCGTTTGACCACCAGCAAAAACACCTAGCGACCTTCTTTTTTGTCACCGATCCTGACGGTTACAAAATTGAGTTCCTGCAACGACAGGGACGCTACCTATAACTAAAACCGATAATTAAAAAAGAGTAAAAATTATGATTCACTTGACTGCTACCTTTCACGCACAACTGGGGAAAGAACAACAACTGAAAGAAGTGCTAACCCAAGCGCTTGAGCCAACTCGTAATGAAGAAGGTTGTGTTCGTTATCAGTTGTTCCAAGATAAAGACAACGCGAGCCACTTCGTTTTTCAAGAGCAATTTAAAGACCAAGAAGCGTTCGAATTTCACGGTAAAACTGAGCACTTTGCACGTTTGATCAACCAGATTGAAAACTTGCTTGAATGCGAACCGAAGTTAGCGTTCTTTAACGAACTGTAAGACACAAAACTTACCGCAAATAAAAAGGCACTCTTTATCGAGTGCCTTTTCGTATTTGGATAACACGCAATTACGCGTCTTTTTTCTCCACCATGTGCAAATGCACATCTTGTTGTGGGAAAGGAATCGAAATGCCTTCGCGATCAAAGC
>NZ_JAWPOP010000253.1:0-867 GCF_033344345.1 Vibrio sp. 1978 | reverse complement strand
TAATTAGAGTACAAAACGTTAACTCGTGATAAACACATAACAAAGGACAATTAACATGGATCCCATACTGGAAGTTAAGGGACTGTATAAAGTGTTTGGAGAAGCTCCGGAGCGAGCATTCTCACTCATCGAAAAAGGCGTTGATAAAGACGATATTTTTGAACAAACTGGCTTAACCGTTGGCGTCAACGATGTATCTCTGACCATCAATGAAGGCGAGATTTTTGTCATTATGGGTCTCTCTGGCTCAGGAAAATCCACTCTCGTTCGACTTCTCAATCGACTCATTGAACCCACCAAAGGCAGTGTTTACCTCAAAGGGAAAGACATTGCTCACATCTCCGAAGAAGAACTGCGCGAAGTTCGTCGGAACAACATTTCAATGGTTTTTCAAAATTTTGCGCTCATGCCCCACATGTCGGTGATAGAAAATGCCGCTTTCGGCCTGGAACTCGCAGGCGTCGATGTGACTGCTCGCCACGAAAGTGCATTATCAGCGTTGCAGAGAGTTGGATTAGATACCTACGCTGAATCGTTTCCTGATGAACTATCAGGTGGTATGAAGCAGCGTGTCGGTCTTGTCCGCGCCCTAGCTTGCGACCCCGATATTTTGCTGATGGATGAAGCGTTCTCCGCGCTCGATCCTTTGATTCGTTCTGAAATGCAGGATGAATTGATTCGTCTGCAAAATGACGATAAACGCACCATCGTGTTCATTTCGCACGACTTGGACGAAGCCATGCGCATCGGTGACCGAATTGCCATCATGCAAAACGGCGAAGTTGTGCAAGTCGGCACACCAGATGAAATTCTTCATAACCCCGCCAATGATTATGTCGAGGCGTTTTTCCGCGGCGTTAATGTCGC
>NZ_JAWPOP010000252.1:0-867 GCF_033344345.1 Vibrio sp. 1978 | reverse complement strand
TTACCAATCGTTTTGTAGTACCACTCCCATGCCTCTGGGTTGATTGGTTCGCCCACTGAGCCCATGATGCGAAGGCTTGAGCGAGACGTGCCAGCAACCGCTTCGTCGCTTTGTGCCATCAGCGCACGAATAGCTGGTGGTGCGGTGTACAGAATGTTCACTTGATGCTTATCGACCACTTCGCTCATACGGCTTGTGTTCGGGTAGTTTGGTACACCTTCGAACAGGATGGTTTTCGCTCCGTTCGCAAGTGGTCCGTAGATAAGGTACGTGTGGCCAGTAATCCAGCCTACGTCTGCGGTACACCAGAAGGTTTCACCTGGTTGGTAATCGAAGACGTATTTAAACGTCATGGCCGCATAAACAAGGTAGCCACCTGTGGTGTGAAGTACGCCTTTTGGTTTGCCTGTCGAGCCAGATGTGTAGAGGATGAACAGTGGGTCTTCCGCTTTCATCTCTTCTGGTGGACAAACATCAGATACTTTTGCGGTTGCTTCGTGCCACCAAACATCACGATGCTCATGCCAATCTACATTGCCGCCTGTGCGTTTTAGTACCACAACTTTGCTGATGGTTTTTACTTCTGGGTTAGTGAGTGCTTCGTCCACGTTCTTTTTCAGTGGAACGGCACGTCCGCCGCGCACACCTTCGTCCGCAGTGATCACAACTTTCGCGTCAGAGTCGATGATACGACCAGACAGTGCTTCTGGTGAGAAACCACCAAATACCACGGTATGCACCGCGCCGATGCGTGTACACGCCAGCATAGCGATAGCTGCTTCTGGCACCATTGGCATGTATAAACACACCACGTCGCCTTTGCGCACGCCTTGGTCTTTTAATGCGTTAGAGAACTTGCACACTTCT
>NZ_JAWPOP010000251.1:0-868 GCF_033344345.1 Vibrio sp. 1978 | reverse complement strand
TATGGTTACTTCAAAAGCAATGCGCTGTGTGGCGGTGACTTCAAAACCCGAGTGAATGAACAACCGGGCTCGGCTTCTGTGGTGCAATCTGTGGCATCGACCATCAGCGGAGTTGGTTATTCTGGCGTTGGTTATCGAGTGGCTGGCGTAAGGTTGGTTCCCATCGCTAAACGCGGGGTTAACTATGTTAGCCCGACTCGTACAAATATTGTCTCAGGTAAGTACCCACTATCACGCTACCTTTATGTATACGTGAACAAGCATCCTGATTACCCGTTGTCTCCAATAGAAGCCGAGTTTATTCGTTTTATGTTCTCTGCTCAGGGACAAGCATTAGTCGAAAAAGATGGCTATGTACCGATCACTGCAGATTTCGCAGCGGAAGAGTTAAAAAAAGTCGGCCTTTAAGCCGACTTTTTTTATTGTACCGAAAACTAAAAAGTGAGTGTCCACTTCGCACTTGCCCATCTATCTTGTTCTTCCAGCAAATCGGCATGCAGCAACTTATTATTATCTAACCATGCTTCATCGGTACAAGTGAGCATCCATTCATCGCCTTTGATCGATAAAGTGATGTCAGGTAGTGGGTCGTCGTTGCGTTGCCCATTAAGGACTATGGACAGACGAAGAATCTTAATCAGGCTTAACACATCACTTTGTTTGTAGAGGTTGAACTCTGGCAACTCATTGAGCCTTAGCGCTTTGCGTTGAAAGCGTGCAAGCGTCGCCAAGACGAGTTGTTGCTCACGGTTAAAACCTTGCAGGGTTGAATGCAGAAGAATATAAAACGAGTGGCGATGAAAGCTGCGTAGGTTGATGCTTAGCCCAACTTCATGTAGCAGAGCGGCCCATTCTAATAAATCAAACA
>NZ_JAWPOP010000250.1:0-875 GCF_033344345.1 Vibrio sp. 1978 | reverse complement strand
ATCGCAACCCCAACAGAAAAAGCCACCGTTATCCGCAGGCCAACGCCATACTCCGTCATGGATTGTTCGGAATTAGGGATCATCCCGCCTTCAGCCGCCACCTCTGAGGCCTCTTCTGCAACAGCAGTCAATGCCGGCTCTGCGATAGTGGTTCCAAACCCCAAGCAAAACGCAAAAATCAATAACCAAAACACACTGCCCTTTCGAGCAAAGGCTTGTGCCATATTTTCGCCAATGGGGAACAAGCCGAGTTCTAGCCCGAAAATAAAAAACGTCAGGCCTAAAATGACCAACAACAAACCAAAAAGAATCGAGACCAAGTTAGGTAAAGGCTCTTGCAGAACCACCAATTGGAAGAAGGTAATAACAATCACAATAGGAAGAAGATCGCGGGCACTGTTAAACAGAGCGCGGAACAAAGCAGTGAGTGCTTCCATGCAAATCCTCCCATTGACGAACAAGTTATTGGCTCTGAAAGCGAGACCTGTCCGGTGATATCCTTATCATCTACTCTCAGTGTGGCATAAATTTCTACTCACAAACGTGAACAACCTTATGTCACCACTAACATTTGGTTACATTTTCCTAATATGTGAACTGGATGAGCCACCACGAAAATTTATCTGAAAGATGGGAGAACACATGATAAGCAGCGCTGAACTGATCAAGCGAGGCGCAAAACGACTATAATGTTCTAATATATTGACATTCAAAGAGATGCTATGAAGATATTACTTACAGGTGGAACTGGGTTTATAGGGTCTGAGTTACTCAAACTGCTCACCACTCATCAGATAGTGTTACTGACCCGATCGCCAGACCAAGCCAAACAACGCTTGCAGTACGCTGATTTAGGTAATATCGAGTACCTTGCT
>NZ_JAWPOP010000249.1:0-876 GCF_033344345.1 Vibrio sp. 1978 | reverse complement strand
AAAAGCGTGTGGCAGAAAAAAAGCAGCAAGTGGCGTAAGCCGTGCCACCATCGCATTCAAGAAAACACGCTCCGTTAAATAAACGGGGCGTTTTTCTTATGTATCCTTTTTTATCTTGCATGCTAAACTCAAAGCTTATCTCTTTGGTTTTGCTTGGATAATTGGCTATGCCATCAAATTTACCTAAATCGTTCAGTCGCCCATTTTTGAAGATGTTCCACATCTTAGAAGCGGTTCTGTTGGTCGCTATTACCTTGGCAACTATTTATGCCATGGCTCAAGAGTTCATTCATGTTTTTGTTGAGAAGCGAGTGCTGTTGACGGACATCTTATTGATGTTCATCTATCTTGAGGTTTTAGCGATGGTGCAGCAGTTTGTAATGAACGGTAAGATCCCCGTTCGCTATCCTATCTATATCGCGATGATGGCCATTGCTCGCTACATCACCTTAGGTATGAAAGAGTTGGATGCCACTTTGGTGGTTTGGCTTTCTATAGCGGCGTTTATCTTGGCGGCAGCGACCTTGGTGATTCGCGTTGGACACCACTATTGGCCGTATGTTGACAACCGAACCTTGGAAAAAGACGAATAAAATAAAGCCCCGCATTAAGCGGGGCTTTCAATATGTAATCTAAATGTTTTTAGATTATTCGATGTTTTGGATCTGTTCGCGCATTTGCTCGATCAGAACTTTCAGTTCAACGCCCGACGCAGTGATGTCGGTGCTGATCGATTTAGAAGCGAGCGTGTTTGACTCACGGTTGAATTCTTGCATCATGAAATCCAGACGACGACCGACTGCGCCACCTTTTTTCAGGATGTTGGTCGTTTCTTTCACGTGAGAATCCAAACGATCTAGCTCTTCTGCAACGTCT
>NZ_JAWPOP010000024.1:70869-79533 GCF_033344345.1 Vibrio sp. 1978 | reverse complement strand
AACCAGCGATTGTCTTTAAAGAAATGGCACTGGCCGCTTGATATTGGCGAGTGTCGCACTTCGCAGTTGAATTCGGGATAAACTAAAGTTTCGGAAGGAATCTCAACTGAAAAATCAACAAGCAAAAAGTAGCGTTCCGGAATGAGTTCATGATAACTAGGGTTTTTAGTATCAATGATCGTTATTTTAGTTTCTGTATTTTTAGAAAGCATTTCCTTAAAGTTTTCACTCTGTAAACTTTGTTGAGTGAGCATTAGGATTTCAGGCTTTTCCATATACTGTTCCATAATGTTTCTCATACTTTCAGTGACTTAACATTCTTAAATTAGTAGTTAATCGTCAGCACTTAGTTTGATATGTAAGTGCTAGTTCACAGAGTAAAGTTATTTGCTACTTTTTTAAATTCTAAAGTTATTAAAAAGAGAACCAAAAAAAGTGTTTCTCATAAAAGAAACACTTTTAACACATTCAGGTCACAGAAATTATTAAGAGTTTACTAAATTAGGCAACCTAATATTGCAATAGCATTACACCATTAACGAGTTGTCTGAAATATTTTCCTTTGCCCAAATAAGTGCTTGAACTCTATTTTTCACATCAATTTTCTTGAAAATATTATGTAAATGCGTTTTTACCGTATTCTCGCTGACGAATAATTGTTCGGCGATTTGTTGATTGGACGCCCCCATGGAAAGAAAGGTAATTATTTGTTGCTCTCGTTTGGTCAGAATAGCGGAAACATTCTTATTTATAGGTTTGCAATGTCGACGAAGGTAAGTAATGTACTGCTGAGAAAACTTACGGCTGAACCACATATCTCCTTGAAGCACCTTACCAATACCAACTTGCAACGTTTTTATATCATCAGAGGTATAGAAAATACCGGCCAAAGTACGCCAAGCAAAGAGATCTTCTGTCGATATGGATTGCTCACAATTAATTAAGATTTCAAGCGTGTCTTTCTGCTTGGCCGCTTTAAACTCCGCATAACGGCGAAAAATTTCATCCGTGATCACGCTGCAATCAACAATAATGGCTGATGCAAGAGATTCATGTAACACTCCGTGAATCAGATTATCTGGCGTGATTAGAGCAACACTAATACCGAGTTTGGTCTCCAATACATCTTTCAACAGAGATGACTGTAGACTTCCCTCCGTGATTAAAATAACGTTTCTTTTTTTTTGCTGCTCCATCCTGATCGCATTCCCTTGGTCGTTTTTATTGAAATACGCAATAGATTTAGATAGAGCGGTAGTATTGTCAAGTATGAAAATCACTAGTACTAATTAATAACTCATTGAAGTGTCAATAATTTTTAAGTGGCAAGTATATGAGAGGTATTAGCATTTTTCAGACATTAAAAAAGGGAGTATAAACTCCCTTTTTGTGTTTGAGCAGGTGATTTAATCACGCACGTTAGAGGCAAAACACCACCTAACTTAGTGGATTGGAACTGCGTTTTTTTGGTTAAACTTACCAAAGTGTTGTTCTAACACTTCTGGCGTCAGCTTACCTTCCGCTTCCAGCTTTTTCAGCTCAGCGACGATCGCTTTTTGCTCTTCTAGCGACGGCAGTTTTACTTCTGGCTCCTGAGCGGTTTCTTGAGAAATTTGCTCTAGTTCTTTTTCGAAGTCATTCATAGTACTTACCTAAAATTAATGATTGAACTTTTAAACTTCGCCTATTCTATCCAACTCTATAACTTGAAGCTACCAACCATCTTGTCTAAACGAGAAGAGAGCGCTTGAAGATCGCGACTTGCATCCGCCAACTCTTCTGCTGTCGCGGTTGTCATTTCATTTATCGCGTTGATTTCTTCGATATTTTGATTAATGGTATGCACCACCGTGGATTGCTCTTCCGTCGCCGTTGCAACTTGTGTATTACGATCAGAGATGTCGGTGATTCGTTCAGAAATACTGATTAATACCTCGACTGCTTCATCGGTAGAAGTAACCCCTTCTATGGTGACCGCTTTGCCCGCTTCCATAGCATTTACCGCGTCTTGTGCGTCACTTTGAAGCTGATTGATCATGCGCTGAATCTCTTCTGTAGAATCAGCCGTGCGTGAAGCTAGGTTTCTTACCTCATCAGCAACAACCGCAAAACCACGTCCCTGCTCACCAGCACGAGCAGCCTCAATTGCAGCGTTTAGCGCAAGTAAATTCGTTTGCTCAGAGATGTCACGAATTACACCCAGAATCGAGCCAATATCTTTGGTTGTCGATGCCAACTGCGTAACAACAATATTGGTTGTTTCAACATCATCGGCTAGGCGGCTGATCACCTCTTTTGCTTTCATCACAACTTCTCGACCAGTTTGAGTGTTATCTGAAGCCTGATTTGCCGTATCAGCAGCGGTAGCAGCGTTCGATGCAATTTCACTGATGGTCGCACCCATTTGGTTGATAGCTGCAACTACTTGAATGGTTTGATCACGCTGCTCTTGGCTGTTGTCGTGTGTGGATGTTGCTTTCGTTGACACACTTTCTGCCGCTTGACTTAATGAGCCACTGGTTAAAGCAACCTCTTTCATCGTGGCATGAATCTTCTCAATAAATCCATTAAAGCCTTTTGAAAGCTGAGCAATTTCATCATTACCCTTAATTTCAATACGCTGCGCCAAATCGCCTTCACCTTGCCCAAGGTCGGTAAAACGATCGGCAATCAGTCGGATTGGTTTCGTAATGCTGTTTGCTAACCATACGCCCATGAGGATGAATACAACGGCAACAATGATGGTCGTAAACAGCATTTTTTTAGCTGTCGCATTCAGGTCTGCGAATACTTCATCAACGGGAACCACGCCAATAACAAACCAGTTCATTGAAGGAACATACAAACTAGAAACAAAAGTATCCTGCCCTTCAAACTCCACATTAATTAGGTTGAAGCTATTTTTGTTCAACAGCGCACTTGCGTCACTACCAAATAGTTTAGTGATAGAAGTTTGGTTCTTACCTTGTTGGCGGTGTATTTGAATCTGGCCTTGTTCATTAGTGAGGAACACGTAACCCGTATCTTCAATTTTAAACCCATTGAGCAAAGTAACCATGTCTCCCATAGATTTAGAGAGACCTGACATTGATGTACCATTAAGATCTTGGAAATTGGCAAACATTTTCACTTCGCCATTTGCCTCTTGGAACACACTCACGGACGTTTCTTGACCAGACGACGTAAATCCAAAGAACCAAGCATCTTGCGTTCGGTTAAGTTGACGTAAGAATCCGTTTTGATTCCAGTAATATGCCGTTTGACGATTCGCTACCGACGCATCATTAAGACCATACTGTGATTTAACGTTATTGAGCTGCTGAACCAACTGAACTTCTACTGACGGATCACGGTCTGTATTAGATAGGGCTTCAACAATAAATTCGTTTGTAGCCAGCTGTTTTGCCGCTTGTTGCATTTCGACAACTTCGCGGTCAATTTCGGTATTGATTTGCTGCAACATCGCAGGTAGCTCGATGTCAATAAGACGATGGCTCAATACATCTCTCGCATGACGCTGAGCCATAACACCAACAATGATTGTTGATGCTAGAACAGCAAACGTAATGCCAAGTACAACCTTCTGTTTGATGCTCAAGGAATAAAGTTTCAACATATTCGGACCTTTTAAAAGAATCACTTGTTATTGGCCCCACAAGGGGAATCAGGTGCATATCTCATGACACGCACACCACGGAATCTTTATCGGCTCATATGTACAAAACTAGAGGCATTTCTCATTATATTATGAAAAATAAATGTAACACACTGTCAAATAAGCACTTTCAGAGATAGCACGTACTTGCAATTCTCTGTAGCGTCCCAATATTGAAAAGATAAATTGCAATAGAGCGTTGGAACTTTTTTCACATGGAAAATGACCAATACTCAACACGAAAATCACATGGATACCGAGAGTCCAAAGCATGCATAAATCTAACTTCGAAACTCTTCAGCAATACTTAGAGTCGCAGATCATCGGACAGCAAGATCTGGTAAAGCAACTGCTTGTTGCGCTTCTTGCGGATGGGCATATTTTAGTTGAAGGCCCTCCTGGGTTAGCAAAAACCCGTGCAGTAAAATCACTCTCAGACTGTGTTGAAGGCGACTTCCACCGCATTCAGTTCACCCCAGATTTGCTGCCAGCCGATTTAACCGGCACCGATATCTTCCGTCCCGAAACCGGAGAATTCACTTTCCAATCAGGTCCTATCTTCAACTCGCTTATTCTTGCGGATGAGATAAACCGTGCGCCAGCCAAAGTACAAGCGGCAATGCTTGAAGCAATGGCAGAGAAACAAGTCACAGCAGGTCGTCATACCTACCCGCTGCCAGAGTTGTTTTTGGTTATGGCAACTCAAAACCCGATAGAGCAAGAAGGGACCTACCCCCTTCCTGAAGCGCAGCTAGACCGCTTTTTATTGCATTTAGAAGTGGAATACCCAGATGCGGAGCATGAGCTATCTATCTTGCGTATTAACCGCGGAGAAGCAAAAGGCGAAGCAAAGGTTGAACGCCCAATGTTAAGCCAACAAGATATATTCACCGCACGTAAAGAAGTGTTGGATATTCATATGGCGGAAACGATAGAGCAGTACATCGTCCGTTTAGTTATGGCGACACGTCAAGCCAACGAATATGACACTGAGTTGGACAAGTGGTTGTCAATGGGTGTGAGTCCGCGTGCCACCATCGCTCTTGATCGCTGTGCACGTGCGCACGCTTGGCTTGCTGGTCGTGATTTTGTCTCTCCGGAAGATGTTCAAACCATGGCTTATCCGGTACTGCGCCACCGTTTATTGTTGAGTTACCACGCTCAAGCGGAAGGCATTACGGCAAACCAGGTCATCGATAAACTGCTAAACCTTGTTGGCAGTGCATAAACAGGTGAGTGATATGTCCGCTACACATTCATTACCACCTCATGCGAATGGGGTGACATTAACCCTTGAAGAGCTGCTCCAATATCGCACTCAATCTGTACGTTGGTTACCACCAGCACAGAGTCTCTGGTCGCAGATGAGTGGTAACCATACCAGTCGCCAAAAAGGGCGAGGTATGGATTTTATGGAGGTGCGCCAATATCAACCTGGCGACGATATTCGCAGCATTGATTGGCGAGTCACCGCTAGGACCGGTAAAGCACATACGAAGTTGTTTGCAGAAGATAAAGAGCAAGCGGTCATTCTTTATCTTGATCTAAGTTCTAGTCTACATTTTGGATCTAAGTATGTACTCAAATCCGTTCAATTGGCCCACTTTGCCAGTGTTCTAATTTGGCTAACTCTAGCTAAAAAAGATCGCATCGGCGCAGTGATTGATGACGGACATCAATGTCTTGAATTTCGCCCCTCTTCTTTACAAAGACAAGGGCTGCGGATTCTTAACGCCATAGTCGACATACATAATGCGCAAGTAACTCGTACTGCAAGCAACGACACTCGTACACTGCCGTATGCACAAGTATTGGAGACACTTCATACGCTCACCCCAAAAGGCAGCGAATTGATTATGCTCAGTGATTTTGCCCACGTAACACCAACGGAACTGGCACAACTACGTCGACTCAAACAACACAATAGCGTAAGGGCTGTTCAGTTTTATGATCCGTTAGAAAGAGGCGAAACAGACTTTAGAGGTCAAGTGAAAGCTTCGGATGGGCAGCATAGTCAATGGTTTAACTTTGGCTCTAAAGGACAACGAAGAGAACTCGAAAGCCACTTTACCCAACATCAAGAAACCATTAAGCAGCAATGCCATTCAATAGCAATTCCATTTAACACGCTATCAAGTGGCTGGCCCTTAATTTCACAATTAAGCTAACAAACTGACAAGCAGTATTTATTAAGCAGTAATAATAATGACAACAAACAACCAAAGCCTAAACCTTGAACCTTTGATTTTGCCAAACGCACCGGATTGGTTTCCGCTCGCTTGGGGATGGTGGGTGGTGCTTGCAGCCACCTTGCTCTTCGTTTTCGGCATTTGTCTTTATGTGAGATGGCGTAAAAAACACTTACGCGCAAAAAAGACAGCATTAACACTTTTAACTCAACCTACCGCGCCTCATACCCCATCTTCTGCTCTGGAAATATTGCGCCAGGCAGCATTGAGTTACTTTCCGCGTGAAGAGATCGCACCATTAACCGGAATCGCTTGGTATGAATTTCTCGATAGCCATACCAAAGAAAGTCGATTCGTAGACAAACAACATCAGTGGCAAGAAGCGTTGTATCAGAATTCTTCCCAAGGGCAGCATCAAAGCTTGGTAGACGATTGTGTCTTTTGGATAACCTACGCTTTGCCACCAAAGAAAAAGGCAAATAACCGTGACTGAGCAAACACTCATAACCGATCTTGCCCAATGGCTAAACATTGAATTTGTCTGGTGGTGGGCACTGTTTTTGTTGCCCATCCCATGGCTGGTATACAAGTTCCTGCCACAAGAATCTCAACAAGCCGAGATCAAATTGGCGTACTTACCAACCAATGAGAATCGCAGCAAGCCTAAGCAAGCGCTGCAAAAAGCACTTTCAATCGCGATCTGGGGCCTTCTTGTCGTCGCTTGTGCGCGTCCAGTTTGGTTTGGCGATCCCGTTGAATTCCAACCCAAGTATCGGGACTTGATGTTAGTCGTCGATCTGTCCGGTTCGATGCAGCAGGAAGACATGGAACTCAACGGCGAATATATCGATCGCCTCACAGCAGTCAAAAAAGTTCTGTCTGATTTCGTAGCAAAGAGAAAAGGTGACCGTCTCGGAGTTGTTTTGTTTGGCGACCATGCTTATTTGCAAACACCACTCACTGCAGACCGCAAAACCGTCATGCAGCAGATTAATCAAACCGTCATCGGCTTGGTTGGTCAACGAACCGCCATTGGTGATGGTATTGGTTTAGGCACAAAAACCTTTGTAGACAGTGAAGCTCCGCAACGAGTCATGATTTTGCTCAGTGACGGCAGCAATACTGCAGGGGTGCTCGAGCCGCTAGAAGCAGCGGAAATTGCGAAAAAATACAACGCCACTGTTTACACCGTGGGCGTGGGCGCTGGTGAAATGATGGTAAAAGAGTTTTTCATGACTCGCAAAGTCAACACCGCAGCCGACTTAGATGAACAAACACTGACTAAAGTGGCAGAGGTGACAGGTGGACAATATTTTCGAGCGCGAGATACAGAAGAGCTCGAAAAGATTTATGACACCATCAACCAGCTAGAACCCGTATCTAGCGACACACAAACTTGGCGCCCTCAGTCTGAATGGTTTCCATATCCATTAAGCGCTGCATTTGTATTGTCGGTATTGTTATTCCTATTAAGGAGAAAACATGGCTGAGTTTATTTTCCTCAATCCTTATTGGCTTTTGGGGCTCATCGTGATCCCTATTGCACTCTTGCTTAATCACAAATTTAGAGCCCAAAAGTCCACACTGATTGCCCCTCACCTATCGCGGATGCTCGGACAAAACACGCAGTCTAAGCATTACTTCACTCTATGGGGTTTAGCTTGGGCAATAACTTGCATTTCATTAGCGGGGCCAAGCTGGCAGTCCAATGCTCGACCAAGCTTTGAGTTAAACCAAAACCGTATCTTGGTGCTTGATATGTCTCGCTCTATGTTTGCTACAGACATCAAACCCAATCGGCTAGCACAAACACGTTATAAGGCGCTCGATTTGCTGCCTAAATGGAAAGAGGGAGCCACTGGACTTATTGCTTACGCTGGCGATGCCTATAACTTAAGTCCACTGACAACTGATTCCAGCACGCTTGCGGGGATTATCGAAAATTTGTCACCAGAGCTGATGCCTTTTCAAGGAGCAAACCTGCCTGCCGCGATTGAACTGGCGAACAACCAGTTTTCTCAAGCCGGCACGCAACAAGGCGATATCATCGTGTTAGCGGATGATCTTGATACGTCAGAGCTGTCTCGCGCGTTAGATTTAGTCCAAGGTACAAAGTTTCGCATTTCTGTTCTTGCCGTCGGGACTCCTAACGGTGCGCCTATCGCGCTGCCCGATGGCTCTCTGCTAAAAACGGCACAAGGCACAACCGTCGTAGCGAAAACAAACCTGAAAAACCTACAGACGCTAGCGAATAAAACTGGCGGTCTATTTGTTCCTATTCAGCACACCAACCGTGATGTTGAAAATATCGCGGCCTTTACTAATAACATTGGTAGCCAGCTTTCTGCGACCCAAAGCGAAGAAGTTAAAACTGATTCTCGTCTCAACAGTGGCTTTTGGTTACTGCCGTTGTTACTTCTTCCTGCGGCTTTACTGTTTCGACGCGGCCTGATTTGGGTGGTAGTTGCGACTGCAGTCCCAGTAACGTGGACACCGCATGCAGAAGCTAATCCGTTCTTAAATGCCGACCAACAAGGAGCGGAACTATACAAGCAAGGTGAGTATGAACAGGCGCAAAACCTATTTACAAACCCAAGCTGGAAAGGAGCCGCCAGTTATCAAAAAGGTGACTACGAAGCCGCTATCGAAGCATTTTCTCATGATGCCTCCCTTAACGGCCGCTATAACCTCGCCAACTCGCTCGCTCAAAATGGTCAATTAGAAGATGCGGCTGATTTGTATAAAAAACTGCTAGAGGAAAAGCCTAACTTTGAAGCCGCGAAGAAAAACCTATCGGTTGTAGAAGAAAAGCTAAAACAG